>NZ_CP059903.1:1262000-1577500 GCF_014127485.1 Nocardioides dongkuii
GATGGCAGCGACGGTCTGGTCGGGTGCGCTGAGGTTGGGGCAGTGGCCGGTGGCGTCGAGCATCACCAGGCTGCCGTCGGGGATCGCGGCGGCGACGTACTCGCCCACCGCGACGGGGGCGATCGCGTCCTGGGTGCACTGCAGCACCAGCGTCGGCACCGAGATCCGCGGCAGGTCCTCGCGGGAGTCGGAGCGGAACGTCGCGGTCGCGAAGCCCCGGGCGACCACCGGGTCCATCCGGCAGAAGCTGGCGGTGAGCTCCTGGCCGAGCTCGGGCCGGTCGGCGTTGCCGACGATCACCGGCGCCATCGCCGAGGACCACCCGAGGTAGTTGCTGCCGAGCGACTCCAGCAGCTCGTCGATGTCCTCCTCGGCGAAGCCGCCGACGTAGCCCGTGGCGGGGTCGTCGACGTAGCGCGGGCTCGGGGCGACCATGACCAGCGACGCGAACCGGTCCGGCTCGGTGACCTGGGCCAGGCCGCCGATCATGGCGGCGACGGAGTGGCCGACCAGGACGACGTCGCGCAGGTCTAGCTCGCGCAGCACCTCGAGCACGTCGTCGGCGTACCCCTGCAGGCTCGCGTAGCGCTGCGCGTCGTACGTCGCGCGCGAGCCGCCGGCGCCGACGAGGTCCAGCAGGACGACCCGGAAGTCGTCCTCGAAGGCGGGCGCGACGTGGCGCCACATGTTCTGGTCGCAGCCGAAGCCGTGCACGAACACCATCGGCTGGCCGTCGGGGCGCCCGGACTCCACGACGTGGTGGCGTTCCCGGGCATCCATGAGGCTGACCCTAACCGACCGCGAGCAGCCGCAGACACTCGTCGATCAGCCTCGCCCGGAGGGGTGAACCGCGCTCCGCGAAGGCGCGCTGCGCCGCGGCGTACTCCTGCTTCCCCTCGGCCGTCTCGATGCGCACGGGCTCGAAGCCGAGGTCCGCGAGGTCGTACGGCGAGGCGCGCATGTCGAGCTCGCGGATGTCGCGGGCGAGCTCGAAGCAGTCGGCGACCAGGTCGGAGGAGACCATCGGCGTCAGCCGGAACGCGTGCTTGTAGAGGTCCATCCCGGCGTGCAGGCACGCGGGCTGCTCGAAGTCCGGGCGGTCGGCGGCGGTGGGGGAGAGCGTGTTCAGCGGCCGCGCCGACGGGGTGAAGAAGCGGAACGCGTCGAAGTGCGAGCAGCCGATGCGGTGCGACTCGACGACCGCGTCGGTGCCGGCGCCGCCGAGGCGCAGCGGCCAGTCGGCGTGCCGGGTCTCGTCGTCGGCCAGCCGGTGCACCATCGCCCACTCGTGCAGGCCGAAGCAGCCGAAGTGCGCGGGCCGGGCGGCGGTCGCGCTCAGCAGCCGGTGCAGCGCCTCCACCATCGGCCGCTGCTTGCGGACGTACGCCGTGGTCACGGTGCCGTCCGCGTAGCCCTTGAGCCCGTCGTACGCCGGGGCGTCGAGCAGCCGGACGCCGTACCCGGGGTGCCAGCGGCGCAGCTGCGCCGGCCGCTGGGAGTAGTAGGTGAAGAGGAAGTCGTGGACGGGGTGCTTGACGCCGGTCTCCCGCCGCGCGAGGTGCGGCGCGACGAAGGCGTCGACGCGCTCGGCGTGTGCCGTCGCGCACGCCTGCCAGGTCTCCGCGTCCAGCACCTCCACGGCCGCCAAGCCTAGGTCGCTAGGGTCGAGGGGTGCGCATCGCGAGGTTCACCACAGGCGAGGACCCCCAGTACGGCGTCGTCACCGGCGAGGTCGACGAGCTCGGCCAGCCCGCCGAGGACAGCGTGATCGTGGCGCTCGCCGGCGACCCGCTGTACGTCGGGGTCAAGCTGCTCGACCAGGAGCACCGGCTCGAGGACGTGCGGCTGCTCGCCCCCGTCCTGCCGCGGAGCAAGGTCGTGGGCATCGGCCGCAACTACGCCGCCCACGCCGCCGAGCTGGGCAACGAGGTCCCGACCGAGCCGGTGATGTTCCTCAAGCCCAACACCAGCGTCGTCGGTCCGGGCGACCCGATCTTCTACCCGCCGCAGAGCACCGAGGTGCACTACGAGGGCGAGCTCGCCGTGGTCATCGGCCGGATCTGCCGCGACGTCCCCGTGGAGCGCGCGACCGACGTCATCCACGGCTACACGATCGCCAACGACGTCACCGCCCGCGACCTGCAGCGGCGCGACGGCCACTTCACCCGCGCCAAGGGGTTCGACTCCTTCTGCCCGCTGGGTCCCTGGATCGAGACCGACCTGGACCCGCAGTCCTTCATCGACGGCGTCCGCATCCAGACCCACCTCAACGGCGAGCTGGTGCAGGATGGCAGCACCGCCGACATGGTCTTCGACATCCCCACGCTCGTCGCCCACGTCTCCAGCATCATGACGCTCCTCCCGGGCGACGTGATCCTCACCGGCACCCCCGAGGGTGTCGGTCCGATGAGCGTCGGCGACGAGATCGAGGTCTCGATCGCCGGGCTCGGATCCCTCACGAACAAGGTGGCCCAGCGTTGAGCACCCCCGTCCGCGTCCGTTTCTGCCCGTCCCCGACCGGCTCGCCGCACGTCGGCTTCGCCCGGGCCGCGCTCTACAACTGGGTCTTCGCCCGGCACCACGGCGGCACCTTCGTCTTCCGCATCGAGGACACCGACAAGGAGCGCTCCACGCAGGAGTCCTACGACGCGATGGTCGAGTCGATGCAGTGGCTCGGCCTCGACTGGGACGAGGGCCCGCTCAAGGGCGGCCCGTACGCGCCGTACCGCCAGAGCGAGCGGGGCGACCTCTACCGCGACGTGCTCGCGAAGCTGGCCGCGTCGAAGTTCACCTACGACTGCTACTGCACGACCGAGGAGGTCGACGCGCGCCGCAAGGCCAGCGGCTCCAAGGTGCAGGGGTACGACGGGTTCTGCTGCGAGCTCTCCGCCGAGCAGGTCGCCGCGTTCGAGGGCGAGGGCCGCAAGCCCGTCGTCCGGTTCCGGATGCCCGACGGCTCGGTCACCTGGACCGACCTGGTCCGTGGCGAGGTCACCTTCGAGACCCAGTACGTCCCCGACTTCGCCCTGTGCCGGGCCAACGGCGACCCGCTCTACACGCTGGTCAACCCGGTCGACGACGCGCTGATGCGGATCACCCACGTGCTGCGCGGCGAGGACCTGCTCTCCAGCACCCCGCGGCAGATCCCCCTCCACGAGGCGCTGGTCGAGCTCGGCGTCTCCGAGGCGGTCCCGCAGTTCGGGCACCTGCCGCTGATCATGGGCGAGGGCAACAAGAAGCTCTCCAAGCGCGACCCGCAGGCCCACCTCTTCATGTACCGCGACCAGGGCTTCCTCCCGGAGGGCCTGCTCAACTACCTGGCCCAGCTGGGCTGGGCGATCGCCGCCGACCGCGACGTCTTCTCCCTCGAGGAGATGGTGGCGGCCTTCGAGATCGGCGACGTGAACCCCAACCCGGCCCGCTTCGACCTCAAGAAGGCCGAGGCGATCAACGTCGCCCAGATGCGCATGCTGTCGGTCGAGGAGCTCACCGAGCGGGTGCTGCCCTACCTCGAGCAGGCCGGCGTGCTCGACCCCGCCTCGCTGCCGGACCGCCAGCTGCTCGACCTGGCCATGCCGCTGATCGCGGAGCGGATCAACAAGCTCACCGAGGCCGTCGACATGCTCGGCTTCCTCTTCGTCGACGAGGACGCGTTCACCCGCGACGAGGCGGACGCCGAGAAGCTCCTCACCGACGACGGCAAGCAGGTCGTGCAGGCGGCGTACGACGCCGTGGCGCCGCTCGAGGAGTGGTCCACCGCCGCGATCCAGGACGCCCTGCAGGCCAAGCTCGTCGACGAGCTCGGGCTGAAGCCGCGCAACGCCTACGGGCCGGTCCGGGTGGCGATCACCGGACGCCGTGTCTCGCCGCCGCTGTTCGAGTCGATGGAGCTGCTCGGTCGCGAGCGCAGCCTCGCCCGGCTGCGGTCGGCGACGGCCTGACGATGCAGTACCACCGGCTGCTGCGACTGGGGCCGTGGTCGTGGTGGCGGCCGCTCGTCGGCGTGCTCTTCCTGGCCGCCATGTTCGTGCTCGTCGTGCCGACGGTCGTGCTCGCGATCTTCGTCGTCGGCGTCGCCGTCTCGGGCCACGACGTGCAGACGACCGCCGAGGCGATGCTCGACACCGACCACGTGACGCCGCTCGGCCTGGCGTACCTCAACGTCGCCATCGCCGCGATGATCCCGGTGACCTGGCTGCTGGTGCGCGTCCTGCACGGGCTGCGACCGGGGTGGCTGTCCTCGGTCCGGCCGCGGATCCGCTGGGGGTGGCTGGGGCTGTGCCTGGTGCTGGCCTTCGCGGCGCTCGTGACGACGCTGATCGTGGCGGCTCTGCTGCCCACGCAGGGCGAGGGCACCGAGGTCACCAGCGGGGTCAACGACTTCACCCGCACCAGCCGCGACTTCCTGCTGGTCGTGCTGCTGCTCACGCCGCTGCAGGCGGCGGGGGAGGAGTACGTCTTCCGCGGCTACCTCACCCAGGCCTTCGGCGGCCTGGTCTCCTCGCCGTACCTCGCCGTGCTGGGGCCGGCGCTGCTCTTCGCGCTCGCGCACGGCGCCCAGGACCCGCCGATCTTCTTCGACCGGTTCGCCTTCGGCGTCGTCGCGGGGGTGCTCGTGGTGCTCACCGGCGGTCTCGAGGCGGGCATCGCGATGCACGTGCTGAACAACTTCGTCGCCTTCGGGATCGCGCTCGCCTTCGGGGACATGACCACGGTCCTGAACCCCACCGGAGGCACCTGGTGGAGCATCCCGGTGACCCTGACGCAGTCGCTGACGTTCCTCGGGCTGACGGTCTGGGCGGGGCGCTCGCTGGGCATCCAGACCGCCGTACGGCCGGCCGTTTTGGAGCCGTCCGGTCCTCGCATGTAGTGTTTTCCACGCGGTTCGGAGACGGTCCGCGGCACGTCAGTGGGATATGGTGTAATTGGCAACACGACTGGTTCTGGTCCAGTTATTCTAGGTTCGAGTCCTAGTATCCCAGCGAGATCGCGGCAGTTCCGACGCCGGAATGGCCGCGATTTTGTGCGAGCGAAGGCCCTTGGCTAGAGTTCCGCAGGTTGCTCGAGAGAGCGATGCCCCCGTTGTGTAGCGGCCTAGCACGCCGCCCTCTCAAGGCGGTAGCGCCGGTTCGAATCCGGTCGGGGGTACACCACGCGAAGGGCCCGGATCCACCAGGATCCGGGCCCTTTCGCATGCCCAGCCCAACCCATCCCACCCCGCCGAGTCGGCGCTTGTGTCCGCGGTGTCCTTCGTGGGCCGAGTAGGCGTCCTTCGGTGGTCGAGTAGCGAGCGCCAGCGAGCGTATCGAGACCTCTCAGCGATCGAAGTCCTTCTTCGCCAACGCCGGGAGCTCGTCGTACCGCTGCTCGATCAGCGCCAGTCTCTTCGCGCGGCTCCAGTTCTGGACCTGCTTCTCGCGCGCGAACGCCAGGCCGACGTTCTCGTGCTCTTCGCTCCAGACCAGCCGGACAGGACGTCGCCGGCGGGTGTACGTCGCCCCCTCGCCGATCTCGTGCTCGTACAGGCGCCGCCCGAGGTCGCGGGTGCTGCCGACATACAGGGAGCCGTCCGCGCACAGGAGCATGTAGGTGAAGGGCATGTGCCCATGCTTCGCGGGTCGGCGGTGAGCGACCAGCCCCGCGATCCCACCTGTGGACGAGGGGGGTCTCGATACGCCCGCTCGTGCCTCGCGGGCTACTCGACCTACGAGGGGCCGGGCGAGGTGTTCGTTGGTCGAGTAGCGAGCGCCAGCGAGCGTATCGAGACCCGGCGGTGTGGTGGTCTCGATACGCCCGCTCGTGCCTCGCGGGCTACTCGACCAGCGAGGGGTCGCCTCGCGAGCTACTCGACCAGCGAGGGGCCGGCGAGGTGTTCGTTGGTCGAGTAGCGAGCGCCAGCGAGCGTATCGAGACCCGTCGGTGTGGTGGTCTCGATACGCCCGCTCGTTCCTCGCGGGCTACTCGACCTACGAGGGGTCGCCTCGCGGGCTGCTCGACCAGCGAGGAGGTGCTAGGCGCAGAGGCCGTTGGCGAGCGCCTGCTCGCGGTCCTGCTGCTCGGCCTCCGTCGCCTGGGGCGACTGCGAGGATGGGGAGCTCGGGGCCGGGGACTCGCTGGTGGGCGGCTTCGCGGCGCTGATGCTGCCGTCGCTGAACGAGCGGCCGAGGGGCTCGTCGGCGATCATCCGCTTCCAGAGGGCGTCGGCGTCGTCGGTCCACTGCAGGCGGTCGGCGTCGAGGGGATACTCCTCGATCGGCACCGTGACGAACTTGATGTCCTGCAGCCCGGTACGGCGGAACTGCATCGCGAGGTCGGCGAGGTCCCGGATCCGGTCCAGGTCCTCGTCGACCTGGATCGAGCCGACGACGGCCTTGAGGAACGCCCGCACCCGCGTCGGCTGGCTCAGCGTGTTCGCCGACATCACCTTGTTGACCATCGAGGCCAGGAACGCCTGCTGGCGCTTCATCCGGCCGATGTCGCCGGTGGCCGAGAGCACGGTGCGCTCGCGGACGTAGTTCAGCGACTGCCGGCCGTCGAGCTCCTGGGTGCCGGCGTCGAAGTAGATGTCGTGCTCGGGGTCGTCGACCTCCTTCGGGAGGCACACCGTGACACCGTCGACCGCGTCGACCATGTCCTGGAAGCCGGCGAAGTCGAGCACGATGAAGTGGTCGACGTACACGCCGGTGAGCACCTGGACCATCTGCACCGTGCACAGCGGGCCGCCGACGGCGAACGCCGTGTTGAACATGACGGCCCGCTCGCCCGGCACCCGCTTCCCGTCCGCCGTCGTGCAGGCGGGCCGGTCGACCATGGCGTCGCGCGGCAGGCTCACGCCGTACGCCTCCTCCCGGTCGGCCGAGACGTGCAGCAGCATCGTGGTGTCCGAGCCGCCGGCGCCGGCCTCGGCGTCGATGCCGCACCCGGCGCAGCTGCGGTCGTCGGAGCCCATCACCAGGATGTTGAGCGGTCCCTCGGCCTCCGGCTTCTCCATGCCCGCGGGGCGGGGGATGGCCAGCCCGGGCGGCAGCTCGTTCTCTAGCTGGTTCCACACGAAGTAGACGGTGGTCGCAGTGAGGATCGCCATCACCAGCTGGGTGACCAGCACGACCTTGAGGACCGTACGGCGCGGTCGGCGTCCGCGGCCCGCGGGCGCCTCGTCCGCGGGTGCCGGCGCGGCCGGCGGCTGCTCGTCGTCGGCCACGACTCCATGGTGACAGCAGGCCGGTCGGAACTCGGGCAGGATCGGCCGCATTGGCGGGTTGACCTGCGCGATCCCCATGTCCGATTCCCGCGAGCAGACGTCGGCGGCGTGGGGGAGGATGGGCCTCATGGACGCGACCGCCACCCGGCACCCCGACCCGGAGTCGTGCTACCGCGCGGTCAAGTCCCGCGACCGCCGCTTCGACGGCGTCTTCTACACCGCGGTCCGCACCACCGGCATCTACTGCCGGCCCAGCTGCCCGGCGCGCACCCCGGCGTACGCCAACGTCAGCTTCCACCCGAGCGCCGCCGCCGCGCAGGCGGCCGGCTACCGCGCCTGCAAGCGCTGCCTGCCCGACGCCACGCCCGGCAGCCCCGACTGGGACGTCGCCGCCACGGCCGCCGGTCGCGCGATGCGGCTGATCGCCGACGGCGTCGTCGACCGCGAGGGCGTCGAGGGGCTCGCCCGCCGGGTCGGGTACACCCCGCGCCACCTGAGTCGGATCCTCACCGCGGAGCTCGGTGCCGGCCCGCTCGCGCTCGCCCGGGCCCGCCGCGCCCAGACCGCGCGGGTGCTCATCGAGACCACGGCGCTGACCCACGCCGAGGTGGCGTTCGCCGCGGGCTTCTCCAGCGTCCGCCAGTTCAACGAGACCATCCGCGAGGTGTACGCCGCGAGCCCGACCGCGCTGCGCGGTCGCCGGGCCACCGACCCGGCGGCCACCGGGTCGGTCACGCTGCGGATCGCCGTCCGTACGCCGTTCGCCGGCGCCGCCCTGCTCGACTTCCTCGCCTTCCACCTGATCCCGGGCGTCGAGACCGCCGGAACCGGCTGGTATGCCCGGACCCTCGACCTGCCCCACGGACCCGGCACCGTCCGGCTCGACGTCCGCGACACCCCCGCCGTCGGCGAGACCGCGTTCGTGACGGCGACCCTCCGGCTGCACGACCTCCGGGACACCTCGGCGGCGCTCGAGCGGGCGCGCCGGATCGTGGACGCCGACTGCGACCCGGTCGCCGTCGACGACCACTTCGCGGGCGATCCGGTGGTCGGCCCGCTGGCCCGGTCGGCCCCCGGGCTGCGCGTGCCCGGGCAGGTCGACGGCGACGAGATCGCGGTGCGCACGGTCATCGGGCAGCAGGTCAGCGTGGCCGGGGCGTGCACGGTCACCGGCCGTCTGGTCGCCGCCCACGGACGGCCGGTGGAGACCGGTGTCCCGGGCCTGACCCACCTCTTCCCCGACGCGGCGACGCTCGCCGCCCTCGACCCCGAGGCGCTGCCGATGCCCCGGGCGCGCGGGCGCGCGCTGGTGGGCCTGTGCGCCGCGCTCGCGGCCGGGGACGTCGCGCTCGACCGCGGCCCCGAGCGCTCCGACGTACGCCGGCAGCTGCTGGCACTGCCGGGCATCGGGCCGTGGACCGCCGACTACGTCGCCATGCGGGCGCTGGCCGACCCCGACGTCTTCCTCCCGACCGACGTCGGGGTGCGCAACGCGCTGACCGGCCTCGGCCACGATCCGGCGGCCGTCGTCGCCGCCAGCGAGCGGTGGCGCCCGTGGCGCTCCTACGCGCTGATGCACCTCTGGAACACGCTGATGCCCCCCATCACCGACCCCGACCCGCTCATCGACCCGGAGGCCTGACCATGTGGACCGTCCTCGACTCGCCCGTGGGCGAGCTGCGCCTCGTCGAGCACCACGGCGCGATCACCGCCATCGAGTTCGCGCCGTTCCGCGAGCCCGACGGCCGGGTCCGCGGCGACCGCGACGACACCCACCCGGTGCTCGTCGAGGCGGCCCGCCAGCTCCGGGCCTACTTCGACCGCGACCTCAAGGAGTTCCGGCTGCCGCTCGCACCGGGCGGCAGCGACTTCCAGCAGCGGGTCTGGGCCGAGCTGACCGCGATCCCGTACGGCGCGACCTCGTCGTACGGTCAGGTCGCCCGGCGGCTCGGCATGACCAACGCCGCCTCGCGCGCCGTCGGCCTGGCCAACGGGCGCAACCCGATCCCGATCGTCGTCCCGTGCCACCGGGTGATCGGCGCGGACGGCACGCTCACCGGGTACGCCGGGGGCCTGGAGCGCAAGCAGCTCCTGCTCGGGCTCGAGCAGGACGCGCTGTTCTGAGCCGAACCGGGGCCCCGCCTCAGCGCCAGCGCCAGGTGTTGAGCACCGACTCGACCAGGTCCGGCTGCTGCCGGAGCGTCGCCGGGGAGACCTCGAAGGTCAGGGAGATCAGCCTGTCCTCGTGGTGGGCGGTCACCTGCTCGAAGTGGCGGCCGGCCTCGGTCGTGCCGGAGATGCGCACCAGCGGGACGCCGCCGAGCTCGACGTCCGGCTCCCGCTGGTAGCTGCCGCCGAGGGCGCGTGCGCTCTCGAGGGCGATCTTCGCCTGCTGGTCCAGGGTCGGCGGCTCCAGGTCGAGGCCGAACGCCTCCTGGTCCGAGAGCAGGATCAGCTCGCCCGGGCCACCGTTGCTGCCGCTCCCGAACGAGAGCACCTCCTCGGTGGCGATCCACCCCTCGGGGACGGTGACCTCCACGCTCCGCTCGCGCAGCGTGACGGGGCCGGCTGCCGGCTCCGAGTCGGGGAAGGGGAGCTCGGGGTCGGCGGGGGACGACGCGTCGGTGGGGCTCGGGGACGTCGTCGGGGACGCGGACGGGGACGCGGTGTCGGACGCGGTCGGCGACGGGTCGGCCCCGGGCTCGTCCTCGCCGCATCCTGCGCCGGCGAGGAGGACCAGGGCGAGAGCGAGCGAGAGCGAGAGGGTCGCGGCGGGTTTCAGCAGCACGGGCGAGGGCATACCCGCCTCGTACTCCGTCTAGACATCTGCTTCGCGCGCAGGAGGAGCCCATGGCGCTCAGCATCATCGGCACGATGACCGACCTCGGTTTCGAGGACACCCTGATCCAGCAGGTCGCGGGGGTCCTCGACCAGAGCACCAAGGCGGTGCGGGACGCGAGGGAGGTCCGGGGAGTCGCCCCGACGAGCTTCGGTGACATCCAGGAGGGCATCGACCTCGCCGACCACACCCAGCGTGCCCGCGACCGGGTCCGGGTGGCGCTCGACGAGATGGTCGCGGGCCTCGCCGGCTACCACAGTGCCCTCCTCCAGCTCCGCGAGGACACCTACCAGGTCGAGGACGACACGGTCACGACGCTCCAGCGGATCGCGCAGGCCGAGTCGTGCGTGGTGACCCCGTCGTTCGCAGCGCCCAGCCAGTGCGCCGCCCCCGGCACGAGCGAGGGCTGAGCCGATGGCGATCGGACCCAAGCAGCAGCGGCTCGCCTCCACGGTCAAGCCCGCCGACGACCTCGACATCACCAACGCCGAGACCGCCTGGAAGGAGGGCGGCCGCCTGCTGGCCGAGGTAGCCCGCAACCTGGCGACGATCCGGGCGAACCTCGCCAACGACGAGCGGTTCAGCGGCCGCACCGCCGTGGCGTCGATCGGCGCCTTCGATCGCTCCGCGGCCGCGCTGACCGACCGTGCGAAGGAGATGTCGGACGCCGGCGAGGCGCTGATCGCCGCCCGTGAGGCGCTGGTCCTGGCCACCGACACGAGCAACCAGCTGGGGTCGGGCCCGGACGTCGGTCCGGAGCCCCGTCCGACCTCGGCCAACCCGTCGAAGGCCGAGCTGAACGCGCACAAGGCCTGGCGCAGGGACGCCGACGCGGCGCAGGCCGACTACGAGCGGCGCGAGCAGCAGGCCCAGGACGCCCTGACGGCGCTGCGTGAGGCCTACCTCGCCGCGGCCGAGCCGATGAAGAGGATCCACGGCGAGTCCGACGGGACCATCGGCGACGATTTCGACGACCCGGACCTCGACACGGGCGAGTCCGGTGGCGGGGCGAAGGACGGCTCCGGCGGCGACGGCGGCGGAGGCAGCGCTGGCGGCCCTGGGGGATCCGGTGGCGGCGGCGTCGGGCCCGGCGCCGGTGGTCCCGGCGGAGGACCTGGTGGGCCCGTGCCCGGTGGACCTGGTGTCCCCGGCGGTCCCGGTGGCCCGATCCCGGGTCCGGGTCCGGGTGCCGGGGGTGGCCCCGGCCTGCCCCAGGCCCCCACGCCTGAGGTGACCCCGCCGGGCGCCGGCGGTCCCGGGAGCCTGCCTCCGGGTGGCGCCGGTGGAGGCGGCGGCGCCGGTGGCGCCGGCGGTGGTTCCGGAGGTCTCGGCGCGGTGGCGGCGGGTGCCGGCATGGGCGGTGTCGGAGCCGCGGCCGGCGGGCTCGCGGCCGGGCTGGGGGGACGCGGTCCGCTCGGCGTACCCACCGGGTCGGCCGCCAGTGCCGCCTCGGGCGGACGCATCGGCGGCGCCGGCCAGGCCGGCGGCAGCAGCGTCCTCGGCCGGGGTACGCCGGTGGGCGCGGGCGGTCAGGCGGCCGCAGCCCGCGGGGCCGGAGCGGCGGGCTCGAGCGGGCGCGGTGCCGCGGGACGCGGTGCAGGCCGTGGTGGCGCGGCCGGCGCCGGTGCCGGGAAGAGCGCCGGCGGACGAGGTGCCGCCGGACGCGGCGGAGCGGTCGGCTCGACCGGCACACGCAGCGGCGGCCGCGCCGGTGCCGCTGCTGGTGGCGGCGGACGTGGCGGCGGCAAGGACCGCGACCGTCAGCAGTCCGCGAAGGACCTCTTCGACGACGGCCAGGACTGGGTGGACGACGAGGGCCAGGGGCCCGGCGTCATCGCCTGACGGAGGCTCCGCGGCCAGCACGCGGCCGCGACCACGCGGCACCTGTGGACGGACTCGCCGAGTCGGCGCACATGTGCGCCGACTCGGCGGCCTCATCCACAGGCAGGGGGTGCGGTCGTCACTCCGCCGCGGCGCGACGGAGCGACTCCGAGAGCCGCTCGGCGGCGGCGAGGACCGCGGGGGCGTGCATCCGGCCGGGCTGGCGGGAGAGCCGCTCGAGGGGGCCGGAGACCGAGACGGCGGCGATGATCTTCCCGCCGGGGGAGCGCACCGGGGCCGACACCGACGCGACGCCCTGCTCGCGCTCGCCGACGGACTGCGCCCAGCCGCGGCGCCGGATGCCCGAGAGTGCGGCGGCCGAGAACGCGGCGTTCTGCAGGCCGCGGTGCATCCGCTCGGGGTCCTCCCACGCGAGCAGCACCTGAGCGGCCGAGCCGGCGCGCATCGTCAGCTGCGACCCGACCGGGATCGTGTCGCGCAGGCCGCTCGGCCGCTCCGCGGCCGCGACGCAGACGCGGTGCTCGCCCTGGCGGCGCCACAGCTGGGCGGACTCGCCGGTGATGTCGCGGAGCCGGGCCAGCACCGGCCCGGCGGTCGCCAGCAGGCGGTCCTCGCCGGCGGCCGCCGAGAGCTCCGCGAGCCGTGGCCCGAGGACGAACCGGCCCTGCATGTCGCGGGCGACCAGCCGGTGGTGCTCGAGGGCGACCGCGAGCCGGTGGGCGGTGGGCCGGGCGAGACCGGTGGCCGCCACGAGCCCGGCCAGGGTTGCCGGACCCGCTTCGAGGGCCGTGAGCACGAGGGCTGCCTTGTCGAGCACGCCGACGCCGCTGGTGGTGTCCATATGCCAATACTTCCGTCTCGGATCATGGGATGCAAGCGATGTGACGCGCGCCGCACTCCAGGCGGCCACGCCGACGCTCGATCTCGCATGATGGGATCCGCGTCTCAGATCATGGGACCGGCGTCGTACGCTGCCGTGGTACGTCGGCACGTCACGAGGGAGTGGATCATGGGCAGGACCCTGTCGCAGAAGGTGTGGGACGAGCACGTCGTCCGGTCGAGCCCGGGAGAGCCGGACCTGCTCTACATCGACCTCCACCTCATCCACGAGGTGACCTCGCCGCAGGCCTTCGACGGCCTCCGGCTGTCGGGTCGCGGCGTACGCCGTCCCGACCTCACGCTGGCGACCGAGGACCACAACGTCCCGACCCTCGACTGGGACAAGCCGATCGCCGACCCGGTCTCCCGCACCCAGGTCGAGACGCTGCGGCGCAACGCCGAGGAGTTCGGCGTCCGGCTGCACCCGCTCGGCGACATCGACCAGGGCATCGTGCACGTCGTCGGCCCGCAGCTTGGCCTGACCCAGCCGGGCATGACCATCGTCTGCGGCGACAGCCACACCAGCACCCACGGCGCCTTCGGCGCGATCGCGTTCGGCATCGGCACCTCCGAGGTCGAGCACGTGCTCGCCACCCAGACGCTGATGCAGGCCAAGCCCAAGACGATGGCGGTCACCGTCAACGGCAGCCTGCCGGCCGGCGTCACCGCCAAGGACCTGGTGCTGAACCTGATCGCCCACACCGGCACCGGCGGCGGCCAGGGCTACATCGTCGAGTACCGGGGCCAGGCCATCGAGGAGCTCTCGATGGAGGCGCGGATGACGATCTGCAACATGAGCATCGAGTGGGGGGCCAAGGCCGGCATGATCGCCCCCGACCAGACGACCTTCGACTACATCCAGGGCCGCCCCGAGGCGCCCACCGGCGCCGACTGGGACGCCGCCGTCGAGCACTGGACCGGCCTGCGCACCGACGACGACGCCGTGTTCGACGAGGAGATCGTCCTGGACGCCTCCGAGATGGCGCCGTTCGTCACCTGGGGCACCAACCCCGGCCAGGGCGTGCCGCTCTCCGCGAGCGTGCCCGACCCCGCGAGCTACGAAGAAGAGTCCGACCGGATCGCCGCGGAGCGGGCGCTGGAGTACATGGCCCTCGAGGCCGGTACGCCGATGCGCGAGGTCAAGGTCGACACCGTGTTCGTCGGCTCCTGCACCAACGGTCGGATCGAGGACCTCCGGCTGGCCGCCGACATCCTCAAGGGCCGCAAGGTCGACCCCGGCACCCGCCTGCTCGTCGTGCCCGGGTCCGTGCGCGTGCGCCTGCAGGCCCAGGACGAGGGTCTCGACCTGGTCTTCAAGGAGGCGGGCGCCGAGTGGCGCGGCGCCGGCTGCTCGATGTGCCTGGGCATGAACCCCGACACCCTCCAGCCGGGCGAGCGCAGCGCCTCGACGTCCAACCGCAACTTCGAGGGCCGCCAGGGCAAGGGCGGGCGCACGCACCTGGTGTCGATCCCCGTCGCTGCCGCGACCGCCGTCCGCGGCACCCTCTCCTCGCCCGCCGACCTCGCGCCGATCGGCTGAGGAACGAAGCCGATCACCGGGCGCGAGGTCGAGCAGCGCCACGGCTGAGCCTGCGAAGCCGTGACGCGCGTGTCGAGACCTAGCGCCGTATCCGACAGGGAGCACCCACGATGGACAAGTTCACCACCCACACCGGCATCGGCGTCCCGCTGCGACGCAGCAACGTCGACACCGACCAGATCATCCCCGCCGTCTACCTCAAGCGGGTGACCCGCACCGGCTTCGAGGACGGGCTGTTCGCGGCCTGGCGCAACGACCCGGACTTCGTGCTCAACAACCCCGTGTACGCCGCGGGCTCGGTGCTGGTGGCCGGTCCCGACTTCGGCACCGGCTCCTCCCGCGAGCACGCCGTCTGGGCGCTGCAGAACTACGGGTTCAAGGCGGTCATCTCCTCCCGGTTCGCCGACATCTTCCGCGGCAACTCCGGCAAGGCGGGTCTGCTCGCCGCCCAGGTCGACGAGAAGGTCGTGCAGCGGCTCTGGGACCACCTCGAGGAGAACCCCGGTGCCGCCGTGACCGTCGACCTCGAGTCGCGCACGGTGCGGGCCGGTGAGGGCGCCGACGAGATCGTGGACTCCTTCGACATCGACGACTACACCCGGTGGCGGCTGCTCGAGGGGCTCGACGACGTCGGCATCACCCTGGGCCACGCCGACGACATCGCGGCGTACGAGGCCGAGCGCCCGCGCTGGAAGCCGACGACCCTCCGCCCCGTCGGCTGAGCGGAGAATTCCGACGCCGGGCGCGGCGTGGTGATTGTGACGCGCGCCACGAGTGCCTAGCGTGCCCAGGGAATGTCCGAGCACGGGCTCGGCGCAGCGTTCTCTGAAGGGGAATCCAGTGAACAAGACTCAGCTCATCGACGCGTTGGCGGCGCGGTACGAGGGGAACCGGAAGGCCGCGTCCCACGCGCTCGACTCCGTGCTCGACACCATCACCCGCGAGGTCGCCAAGGGGGAGAAGGTCGCGATCACCGGCTTCGGCTCCTTCGAGAAGCGGGTCCGCGAGGCACGCTGGGTGCGCAACCCGCAGACCGGTGAGCGGATCAAGGCCAAGAAGACCGCCGTCCCGAAGTTCAAGCCGGGAGCGGACCTCAAGAACGTCGTGTCCGGCGCCAAGAAGCTGCCCAAGCTGACGGTCGCGGTGGCCAAGGTCGCTACCGCGCCGGCGATGGCCGCCGCGAAGGCGACCGGCGTCGCCGAGACGAAGTCGACCCCTTCGAAGTCGGCGGCGAAGTCTGCAGCGAAGTCGGCGGCGAAGTCGGCCACGAAGTCGACGGCGTCCACGTCCGCGGCCAAGAAGACGGCCGCGAAGTCCACGCCGGCGAAGAAGACGGCCACGAAGTCGACCCCGGCGAAGAAGACGGCCGCGAAGTCCACGCCGGCGAAGAAGACGACCACGAAGTCGGCGGCGGCGAAGAAGTCGTCCTCGGGCAGCGCGGCCAAGAAGGGCACGTCGAAGTCCACGGCATCGAAGTCCACGGCATCGAAGTCGACCGCGTCGAAGTCGACCGCGTCGAAGTCGACGGCGCCGGCGAAGAAGTCAGCGGCGAAGAAGTCCCCGGCGAAGAAGTCGGCGGCCAAGAAGTCCTAAGCACCGCGACCGTCGGCGGGGCCGTCCTCCTCCGGGAGGCGGCCCCGTCGCCGTTCGGGTACGGCGCGGGCCGCGCGCTCAGACCAGGTGGGCGAGGGCGCGGGTGCGGGCCCCGACGCCGAGGGCGAGCGCCGCCCGCAGGTCCGCGACGTCGTCGACGTCCCGGCGCAGCGAGGCCGCGTCCAGCCCGACCTCGAGGGCCTGGAGGTCGTGGGCGTCGCGCGACCCGGGGCCGAAGCACGGGTCGAACTCCTCCCACGCGGCGGTGTAGAGGGTGGTGCCGACGCCGGCCGCGTCCGGGACGTACGCCGGGGCCGCGCCGACGGCGCGCAGGGCGGCGTCGAGGTCGTCGGGGCGCAGGGCCGGGAGGTCCGCGCAGAGGGCGGCCGGCCGCAGGTCCGGCCAGCGGCGCCGGGCCTCCGCGGCGGCGAGCCGCAGGCTGGCGTTGAGGTCGCCCGCGACGCCGTCCGGGATGGCGGGGCAGCCCAGGGGCGCGAGGTCGGCGGCGAACGACGCGTCGTCGGTCGCGACCAGGACGGCGCCGACCTGCTCCGCGGCGAGGCACGCCGCGACCGTGTCGAGGGCGAAGGCGGCGGCGAGCGCGCGGCGTACGTCGTCGGGCAGCCCGACCAGGCGGGACTTCCCGCGCGCCGGCGGCTTCACGGGCACGAGCATCGCGAAGCGACGCGTCGGGGGCGGGGGAGCGGACATCGGGTCGATCCTGTCAGGTCGCCCGGCGCCGACCGAGTAACCTGCGTGGCGACGTGGGGTGCGTCACGATGGCGCGCCGCAGGACGGACGAGGGAGCACGTGAAGGTTCGCAAGCTGCAGCACCAACGTGGCTGGGCGTGGCACGTCGCCGTTCCCCTCGTGAAGCCGGTGCTGCTCGCCACGACCACCCACGAGTGGATCGACGGCGAGAAGATCCCGGCGACGGGCGGCTGCGTCCTGGTGCTCAACCACGTCTCCCACGCCGACCCGCTCACCGCGGCGCACATCGTGTGGGACCACGGCCGGGTGCCGCGGTACCTCGCGAAGTCCGGCCTGTTCCGCAACCGGGTGCTGGGCTGGTTCCTGAGGTCGGCCGGCCAGATCCCCGTCGAGCGGCGCAGCACCAACGCCGTGGGGGCGTACGACGCGGCGGTCGCGGCGGTGCGCGCCGGCGAGTGCGTCGTGGTCTACCCCGAGGGCACGATCACGCGGGACCCCGACGGCTGGCCGATGGTCGGCAAGTCCGGCGCCGCGCGGATCGCGCTCGCGACCGGGTGCCCGGTGGTGCCGATCGGCCAGTGGGGTGCCCAGCAGCTGCTCGCGCCGTACGCGAAGCGGCCGGACCTGTTCCCGCGCAAGCGGATCACGATGAAGGTCGGCGACCCCGTCGACCTCAGCGACCTGCTGGAGGTCGAGACCACCCCGGCGGTCGTGCAGCAGGCGACCGACCGGATCATGGATGCCGTCACCGGGCTGGTCGAGGAGATCCGCGGCGCGACCGCGCCCGCCGAGCGCTTCGACATGCGCCGCGCCGGTGCACGAGAGATCGGCAACCCGCATCGTCACGAGCCCGGGGAGGACCCCGCATGAGCCCCATATCCAGCACCGGCAAGGTCGCCGTCCTCGGCGCGGGCTCGTGGGGGACCGCCTTCTCGATCGTGCTGGCCGACGGCGGCAACGACGTCGTGATGTGGGGCCGCCGCGAGGAGGTCTGCGCGACGATCAACGACCAGCACGAGAACGTCGAGTACCTCCCCGGCGTCGAGCTGCCGCCGACCGTGAGCGCTAGCCACGACGCCGAGAAGGTGCTCGCCGGCGCGGACGTCGTGGTGCTCGCGGTGCCGTCCCAGTCGCTGCGCGCCAACCTCACCGAGTGGGCGCCGTACCTGCCCGACAGCTCGGTGATGGTCTCGCTGGCGAAGGGCGTCGAGCTCGGCACGGTGAAGCGGATGAGCGAGGTGATCGCGGAGGTCACCGGCGCCGGTCCGGAGCGGATCGCGGTGATCAGCGGCCCCAACCTGGCCAAGGAGATCGCCCGGCGCGAGCCGGCGGCCTCGGTCGTGGCGTGTGAGGACGAGGAGGTCGCGAAGATGCTCCAGGCCCGCTGCCACTCGCCGGCGTTCCGCCCCTACACCTCGGTCGACGTGCTCGGGTGCGAGCTCGGCGGGGCGTACAAGAACGTCGTCGGCCTCGCGGTCGGCATGGCCGTCGGCCTCGGCTTCGGCGACAACACGACCGCCTCGGTGATCACCCGGGGCCTGGCGGAGACCGCCCGGCTCGCGATGCGGCTCGGCGCCAACCCGCTGACCCTGATGGGTCTCGCCGGCCTCGGCGACCTGGTCGCCACCTGCTCCTCGCCGCTCTCCCGCAACCGCACCTTCGGCGAGAAGCTCGGCCAGGGGATGACCACCGAGGACATCTTCGCGAGCACCCGCCAGGTCGCGGAGGGCGCGAAGTCCTGCTCCTCGCTGCGCGCCCTCGCCGAGCAGTCCGGAGTCGACGCCCCGATCGCCCAGCACGTCGACGACGTCGTCGCCGGCCGGCTCACCGCCAACGAGATGATGGACGCCTTCATCGCCCGCGACACCAAGGCCGAGACTGATTGACCACCGGCGGGCGAGGAACGAGCCCGCCGCGTGGGGTCAATCAGGTCGAGCGAGCGACGCGACTGAGGTACGAAGTCGCGTGAGCGTGTCGAGACCGACTGACCCCGAACGCCGAGTCGGCGCTTGTGTCCGCTTTCTCCACAGCCGGTCTGGGGAGAACCCGGACACAAGCGCCGACTCGGCGTCTTTGCGGGGTCAGGGGAGGGCGTCGAGGGCCTGGAGGAGGTCGGCCCAGAGGTCCTCGACGTCCTCGATGCCGACGGAGAGGCGGACCAGGGCGTCGGGGATGGTGGCCGGCTCGGACTTCCACCGGCGGCGGCGCTCGAAGGTGGACTCCACGCCGCCGAGGCTGGTCGTGTAGACCCACAGGCTGGTGCTGTGCGTGAGCAGGTCGGCGGCCAGGGCGCCCCCGGCGAGCACGATCGAGACGATGCCGCCGAAGCCGGGGTAGCGGACCTCGGCGACCGCCGGGTGGTCCGCCAGGCGTACGGCGAGCTCGGTCGCGTTGGCCTGGGCCCGCTCCACGCGCAGGTGCAGGGTGCGCATGCCGCGGAGGGTGAGCCAGGCCTCGAACGTGCCGGGCACCGCGCCGAGCAGGTCGCGGCGGCCCTTCAGCACGCCGTACAGGTCGTCGTCCGCCGTGACCAGCGCCCCCATCAGCACGTCGCTGTGACCGGAGAGGTACTTGGTCGCCGAGTGCAGGACGATGTCGGCCCCGAGCTCCAGCGGCTTCTGCAGCAGCGGGGTCGCGAAGGTGTTGTCGACCACGACGTACGCCCCGGCCTCCCGCGCGGCGGCCGCGATGGTCTCGACGTCGGCGACCTCGAGCGCCGGGTTGGTCGGCGACTCCAGCCAGACCAGCGCCGCGTCGTCGCAGGCCGCGACGAACGCCTCCGTGTCGGTGACGTCGACGAGCTCGGTGGTGATCCGCCCCCGGGCCTCGAGGTCGCCGAGCTGCACGATGGTCCCGTTGTAGGAGTGCGCGGGCGCCACCACCTTGGCGCCGTTGCCGACGAGGTCGAGGACCACCGAGACGGCAGCCAGCCCCGAGGAGAAGGCCAGCGCCCGGCCGCCCTCGAGCGCGCCCAGCGCGGACTCGAAGGCCTGCCACGTCGGGTTCCCCCACCGGCCGTACTCCCGCTCGCCGCCGCCGACGAACGTCGAGGCCATGGTGATCGGGGTGTTCAGGGGCTCGTCGGCCAGGTGCGGCGGGCGGCCGGCGTGGACGGCGACGGTCGAGGGCTGGAGGGCGTCGGACATGGTCACAGACTATGGTCGGGCTCCATGATCCCCCTGACCCTGGCGGAGGTCGCCGCCGTCGTGAGCGGCGAGGTGGCCGGCGAGGGTGCCCGGGTCGCCATCACCGGACCGGTCGTCATCGACGGGCGCGAGGCCGCCCCGGGCAGCCTGTTCGTGGCGTTCGTCGGCGAGCAGAGCGACGGGCACGACCATGCGGACCAGGCCGCCGAGCAGGGCGCCGTCGCGGTGCTCGGCAGCCGCCCGACGGCGCTCCCGACCGTGGTGGTCGACGATCCGCGCCGCGCGCTCCAGCAGCTCGCGGCGTACGTCGTGGCGCAGGTACGCCGGGTCGGCGACCTGTCCGTGGTCGGGATCACCGGCTCCCAGGGCAAGACCTCGACCAAGGACCTGCTCGGGGCCGTGCTCGGCCACGCCGGTCCCACCGTGGTGACCCGCGGGTCGTTCAACAACGAGCTCGGGATGCCGCTGACCGCGCTGGGGGTCGAGTCGGACACCCGGTTCCTGGTGCTCGAGCTCGGGGCCCGCGGGCGCGGCCACATCGCCGAGCTGGCGCGGCTCGTGCCGCCCGACGTCGGCGTCGTCCTCAACGTCGGTCAGGCCCACGTGGGGGAGTTCGGCTCGCAGGACGCGATCGCCGTCGCCAAGGGTGAGCTGGTCGAGGGGCTGGCCGAGGACGGCACGGCGGTGCTCAACGCCGACGACGCCCGGGTCGCCGCCATGGCCGCGCGCGCCACGGGACGCGTCGTCACCTTCGGCCGCGACCAGCCGGCCGACGTCCGCGTCGAGGAGCTGCGGCTGGACCGGCTCGGCCGGCCGTCCTTCGTGCTCGCCACCGCCCAGGACCGCGTCCCGGTCAGCCTCCAGCTGGTCGGCGCCCACCAGGCCCTCAACGCCGCCGCCGCGGCGGCCGCGGCCCTCGTCCTCGGGATGAGCCCCGCGCAGGTCGGGGAGGCGCTCTCCGGCGTCACGACCCTCTCGCAGTGGCGGATGGAGCTGCGCGAGCTGCCGAGCGGCGTGACCGTCCTCAACGACTCCTACAACGCCAACCCGGACTCGATGCGGGCCGCGCTGGACGCCCTCGCCGCCATCGGCGCCGACCCCGCGGTGCGCCGCACGGTCGCCGTGCTCGGCGAGATGCGGGAGCTCGGCGGGACCAGCGAGGACGAGCACGCCGGGATCGGGGCGTACGCCGTGGGCCTGGGCGTCGACCGGCTGCTGGTCGTCGGCGAGCCGGCGCGCGGCATCGAGCGCGGTGCCGAGGGGTGCGGCACGACCGAGACCACGTTCGTCGCCGACAACGCCGCGGCGGTCGACTGGCTCCGCGAGCACGTCGGTCCCGGGGACGCCGTGCTGCTCAAGGCCTCGCGAGGGGCGCGCCTCGACGAGGTCGCCGCCACCATTCAGTAGCATCGGGGATCATGGCCGACGCTTCCCCCGACCCGACCACCCCGCCGCGTCGGAAGGTCCGGGTCGCCCTGCTCTTCGGCGGCCGCTCCGGCGAGCACGGCGTCTCCGCCGCCACCGCGGCCGGCGTGATGAAGGCCATCGACCGGGACAAGTACGACGTCGTCCCGGTCGGCATCACCCGCGACGGGCAGTGGGTGCTGGCGTCGGACGACGCGAGCCGGTGGGAGCTCACGTCCGGCGGCCTGGCCGAGGTCACCCCCGAGTCCGGCAAGGAGCTCGTCGGTCTCACGGACCTGGGCGAGGTCGACGTCGTCTTCCCGCTGCTGCACGGCCCCTTCGGCGAGGACGGCACGGTCCAGGGCATGCTCGAGCTCGCCGGCATGCGCTACGTCGGCGCCGGCGTGCTGGCCTCCGCGGTCGGGATGGACAAGCAGTACATGAAGCTGGTCTTCGCCGCCCACGGCCTCCCCGTCGGCCCGTACGTCGTGGTGCAGCCGCAGGAGTGGGAGCACCGCCGCGCCGAGGTGGTCGACCGGGTCATGGATCTGAAGTTCCCGGTGTTCGTGAAGCCGGCACGCGCCGGCTCCTCCCTCGGCGTGACCCGGGTCGACGACGTGGGCGCGCTGGACGACGCCATCGAGGAGGCTCGCTTCCACGACCCGAAGGTGCTCGTGGAGCAGGGCATCGAGGGGCGGGAGATCGAGTGCGCGGTGCTCGGCGGGCGCGCCGGCGCGCCGCCGCGCGCTTCGGTCGCCGGCGAGATCGTGGTCGACCACGACGCCGCGGCGTTCTACGACTTCGACGAGAAGTACCTCAGCGGCTCCCACAGCCGCACCGAGGCCCCGGCCGACCTGCCCGACGAGGTCGGGGAGCGGGTGCGGGAGGTGGCGGTCCGGGCGTTCGAGGCGATCGGCGCCGAGGGCCTCTCCCGCGTCGACGTCTTCGTGACGCCCGAGGGCGAGGTCGTCGTCAACGAGATCAACACGATGCCCGGGTTCACGCCGATCTCGATGTACCCCAAGCTGTGGGAGGCCTCCGGGCTGTCCTACCCCGCGCTCATCGACGAGCTGATCCAGCTCGCCCTGGAGCGCCCCGTCGGCCTGCGCTGACCGGCGGCCGGGCGCTCAGCGCTGCAGCGCCCGCACCAGCAGGGCGCGGCCGACGGCGCCCAGCGAGGTGCCGCTGGCGGTGCAGGCGTAGGGCAGCACGGAGGTCTCGGTGACGCCCGGCGTGATCGCCGTCTCGAGGAGCACGAAGGTGCCGTCGGGGGAGACGATGAAGTCGGAGCGGGACAGGTCGCTGAGGCCCAGCACGCGGTGCGCCTCGCGGGCGACCTCGCCGAGGCGGGTCGTGAGCTCGTCGGGCAGGTCGGGGGTCAGCAGCGAGACGAACTCGGCGGTGTAGCGCGCGCTGAAGTCGAACTCGTGGCCCTTCTCGTACTCGATCTCCACCGGCGCCAGCGAGGTCAGCCCGTCGGGGCCCTCGAGGCACACGACGCTGACGTCGACGCCGTCGTGGAACCGCTCGACGATCGCGTCCTCGCAGTAGGCGTAGGTCTCGACGAGGGCGGACGGCAGGGCGCCCAGCCCGTCGACCCCGGTCACGCCGAGGGCGCTGCCGCCGCGGGCGGGCTTGACCACCACGCGGGCGCCGAGCCGGTGCATGACGTGCTCCATCAGCGCCGTGGCCCCGATGTCGCGGAAGGTGGTGGCCGACAGGGCGACCCCGGCCGGCACCGGGATCCCGGCGCGGTGCAGCAGCTCGCGGGCCGTGCCCTTGTCCCACGCGACCCGGCAGGCGTGGCTGCGCGACCCGACGTACGGCAGGTCGATCAGCTCCAGCAGCGTCTGGATCTCGCCGTCCTCGCCGAACTGCCCGTGCAGGACGGGGAAGGCCGCGACCACCTTGTCGCGCTCGAGCGCGTGCAGCAACTGGCGGTCGAAGTCGTAGGCGTGCGCCTCGACGCCCGCCGCCTGCAGCTCGCGGACCAGGTTGCGGCCGCTGGCGAGGGAGACGTCACGCTCGTGGCTGAGGCCTCCGGCGATCACGGCCACCGGTCCGGGGAGCTCCTCGGTCGTCATGGGAGGAGCGTCCCACACGGCACCGACGGCGCCGACGGCCCGCGGGAGCGACCTCAGATGTGGACGACGGGGCAGGTCAGCGTGCGGGTGATGCCGTCGAGGGTCTGCACCTTGGCGACGACCAGCTTGCCGAGCTCGTCGACGTTGCGGGCCTCCGCGCGGACGATGACGTCGTAGGGGCCGGTGACGTCCTCGGCGAGGGTGACGCCCTTCACCTGGGCGATCGCGGTCGCGACCTCGGCGGCCTTGCCGACATCGGTCTGGATCAGGATGTACGCCTGGACGACCATCGTGTTCTCCCTCGGTGGAGCTCGGTGGGGCTGGTGAACGGGGACCCGCCCAGGGCGAGCCCGGAGCGAAGTCAACCTACCCGGTCCGGCTCGGCTGTCGATAGGCGGCGCAGGTGCCCGCACCCCCGCCCGTCTGGTGGGATGGGGCCATGGCCCTTCCCCCCGACGCGACCCTCGGCGACGCCGGCGAGTTCGCGCTGATCGACGAGATCGTCCGCCTGTTCCCGCAGGGCGAGCACGTGCTCCTCGGCCCCGGTGACGACGCGGCCGTGCTGCGGGTGCGCACCGGCCACGTGGTGGTCTCCACCGACCTGATGGTGGAGGGCCGGCACTTCCGGCGGGACTGGGCCTCGGCCGCCGACGTCGGGCACCGGGCGGCCGCGCAGAACCTCTCCGACATCAACGCCATGGGCGGTACGGCGACCTCGCTCACCGTCGGTCTCGCCGCGCCCGCGGACCTCCCCGTGGCCTGGGCGCTGGACTTCGCCGCGGGCTTCGCGGAGGAGTGCGGCCTGGTCGGCGCCAGCGTGGTCGGCGGCGACTTGACCCGCGCCGACCAGGTCGTGGTCGCGGTCACCGTCCTCGGGTCGTGCACGCAGGCCCCGGTCGTCCGGTCGGGGGCGGAGCCGGGCGACGTGCTCGCGCTCACCGGCCGCCAGGGCTGGGCCGCCGGCGGGCTCGCCGTGCTCGGCCGGGGGTTCCGGTCGCCGCGGGTGCTCGTCGAGGCCTACCGGCGCCCGGAGCCGCCGTACGCCGCGGGGCGGGTGGCTGCGGAGGCCGGCGCGACGTCGATGATCGACGTCTCCGACGGCCTGCTGTCCGAGGCGGGCCACCTCGCGGCCGCCTCCGGCGTCGCGATCGACGTGCGCACCGACGCCTTCGAGGTCCCCGAGCCGCTGGTGGCGGTCGGCGCCGCGGTCGGGGCGGACCCGCTGGGGTTCGTGCTGACCGGCGGCGACGACCACGCCCTGCTCGCGACCTTCCCGGACGCCGGGTCGGTGCCGGAGGGCTGGGCCGTGGTCGGCACCGTCGCCGAGGGGGCGGGCGTCACCGTCGACGGTGCGCCGTACGACGGCCCCACAGGCTGGACGCACTTCTGAGCGCGCCTCGTTCGAGCCTGCGAGGACGAGGAGCCACGCGCCAGGTCGAGTAGCCCCGCGGCTGAGGAACGAAGCCGCGACGGGCGTACCGAGACCGAGGACGCGTCAGCGGACTCCCTGATGCCCGAGGGTCGTCATCGCCGAAAGGTACGAGCGCTGTCCCCGGAGATGGACAAAAGAGAAGGCCCCGACCGCGGACGGTCGGGGCCTCCTCTCACGCGGGGGTCAGCGAGTGACCTTGCCCGCCTTCAGGCAGCCGGTGCACACGTTGAGGCGCTTCGGGGTGCCGTTGACGGTCGCGCGGACGCGCTGGATGTTGGGGTCGAAGCGACGCTTCGTGATCTTGCGCGACCAAGGCCGGTTGTTGCCGAAGCCCGGCTTCTTGGCGCAGATGTCGCAGACGGCAGCCACCGTGAACTCCTGATGGATCGAGGTTTGTGTACTGGTGTGGAATGAGGGGCCCGACCAGCGGGCAACCGCACCAGCGTATCCGACGGTCCGGGGACCCGGCGAATCGAGCAGGGCGCCCGACGTCGGCTGCCGAGACTACCCTTCTGCCACGTCGGTACGACCGGCGGCAGGCGACGAGCAGATCCCCAGCAGACGACAGCGACGGAGAGGACGGCGATGGAGGTCCCCGGCGGGAGCGTCCAGCTCCCGATCGTGCTGCGCTTCGTCGACATCGCCGTCGACGCGCTGGCCGGCGCGCGCGAGGAGATCGACGCGCTGAACGTCTACCCGGTGCCCGACGGCGACACCGGCACGAACATGTACCTCACCGTCTCCGCGGCCCGCGACGCGATCCGCGACGCCACCGGCGGCGGCGACCCGGGCGCCGACCTGGTCGCGGCCCTGGCCGCCCTGAGCCGCGGTGCGCTGCTCGGCGCACGCGGCAACTCCGGGGTGATCCTCAGCGAGATGCTGGGCGCGATCGCCCGCCGGCTGTCCCACGCCCGGCCCGACGAGCGCAACGCGGTGGTGATGGCCGAGGCCCTGCAGCAGGCCACCGACGCCAGCTACGCCGCGGTCGGCACTCCGGTCGAGGGCACGATGCTCACCGTCGCGCGGGCGGCGTCCGACGCCGCGATGGAGGTCGTCAAGGACTCCTCGGTCCGGGCGCGCGACGTGTTCGCCGCGGCCGCGGCCGCGGCGCGGGAGGCGCTGGCACGCACCCCCGAGCAGCTGCGGATGCTGGCCGACGCCGGGGTCGTGGACGCCGGCGGGCGCGGGTTCAGCGTCGTCCTCGACGCGGCCGAGACCGTGCTCACCGGGCGCCGCCCGGTCCCGGTGACCAGCCCGATCGGCACCCGCACCATCCCGGTGCCGCTGGCGACGGGCGCGGGCGCCGACGAGCTGCGTCCCGACGGGCCGTCGTACGAGGTGATGTACCTCCTCGACGCCGAGGACGACCGGGTGCCGGCGCTGCGCGAGCGGCTGGGGCCGCTGGGCGACTCCCTCGTCGTCGTGGGCGGCGAGGGCCTGTGGAATGTCCACGTGCACGTCGACGACGTCGGGGCGGCGATCGAGGCTGGCATCGAGGCCGGCCGGCCCCACCGGGTGCGGGTCACCCACTTCGCCGAGCAGGTCGCCCAGGCCCGGTCGCGGCCCGACGAGGCCCGCTCCGGTCGGCGGATCGTCGCGGTCTCCGCCGGTCCCGGCCTCGCGCGGCTCTTCGAGGAGGCCGGCGCCGTGGTCGTGCCGGGCGGTCCCGGACGCCGACCCTCCACCGGCCAGGTCCTCGAGGCGATCACCTCGTGCGGCGCCTGCGAGGTGGTGCTGCTGCCCAACGACCCCGACTCCGTGCGGGTCGCCCACATCGCGGCGTCCACCGCCGAGGCCGACGCCGACGACGGGCTGCGCGTGGCGGTGATCCCGTCCCAGGCCCAGGTGCAGGGCCTCGCCGCGATCGCCGTCCACGAGCCGGGCCGGGCGTTCGACCAGGACGTGCTCGAGATGACCGCCACCGCCCGGCACGCCCGGCACGGTGCGGTGACCGTCGCGGCCCGCCAGGCGATGACGATGGCCGGGCCGTGCGAGCCCGGCGACGCCCTCGGGGTCCTGGCGGGCGACTTCGTCGTCGTCGGCTCCGACCTGTACGACGTGGCCACCGACGTCCTCGACCGGCTGCTGGGCGGCGGCGGCGAGCTGGTCACCCTGGTGGCCGGCGCGGACGACGCGGAGGGCTCGCTCGCCACCCGGGTCGCCGGGTACGTCGAGCGGCACCACCCCGCCGTCGACGTCGTGGTCTACGACGGCGGCCAGGAGCGCTACCCCCTCCTGGTCTCGGTCGAGTGATCTCCCTCGACTCGCCGATCGCGACCGTCTTCGGCGACCAGACCAAGAAGCGCGACCTCGTCGTCAAGGGGCTCGGCATCGAGACCGTGGGCGACCTGCTGCGCCACTTCCCGCGGCGCTACCTCGAGACCGGCGAGCTGACCAAGGTCGACGACCTCGAGGTCGGCCAGCTGCTGACCGTGGTGGGCCAGGTCGTCAAGAGCGACCTCAACACCTACCGCGACCGCCGCACGGGGAACACGGCGTACCGCCTGGACGTGGTGCTCAGCACCGACGGCCCGACGTTGCGGATGTCGTTCTTCGCCAAGAGCAAGGGCACGGCGCAGTGGCACGCCTCGCGGCTCCCGCGGGGTCGGCGGGGGGTCTTCGTCGGCCAGGTCAGCTCCTTCCAGGGCAGCTGGCAGCTGACGAACCCCAGCATGACCCTCTTCGGCGCCGACGAGGACGGCGTCGAGGCCCCCGACGGGCTGGGCGCGCTGTTCCCGATCTACCCGCTGACCAAGGGGGTGGAGTCGTGGGACCTCCAGCGCGCGGTGACCTTCGCCCGCACCGTCCTCGACGACGTCCCCGAGCTGCTCCCGCTCGAGGTGCGCGAGCGGCAGGGGCTGATCGAGGCGCGGACCGCGCTGAACTGGATCCACGCGCCCGACGACCAGGCCCAGGTCGGAGCCGCGCGCAAGCGCTACCGGTTCGAGGAGGCCCTGGTCACCCAGCTGGTGCTGGGCCGCCGGCGCCGCGCGCTGCAGGCCCAGGGCGCCCGCGCCCGCACCGGCGGCGGGGGACTGCTCGCGGCGTTCGACGCCCGGCTGCCGTTCGAGCTCACCGCGGGCCAGCGCACGGTCGGCGCCGAGATCGAGGCCGACCTCGCGCAGCCGCACCCGATGAACCGGCTGCTCCAGGGCGAGGTGGGGTCCGGCAAGACGCTGGTGGCGCTGCGGGCGATGCTGCGGGTCGTCGACTCCGGCGGGCAGGCCGCGCTGCTCGCGCCCACCGAGGTGCTCGCGCAGCAGCACCACCGCTCGATCACCGCGATGCTCGGCGACCTCGCCGGCGGCGGGATGCTCGGCGGCGCCGCCGAGGCCACCTCCGTCGAGCTGCTCACCGGGTCGATGACCAAGACCCAGCGCACCGCGCCGATGAGCCGGCTCGGCAGCGGCGAGGCCGGCATCGTCATCGGCACCCACGCCCTGCTCGAGGACACGGTGCAGTTCGCCGACCTCGGCCTCGTCGTCGTCGACGAGCAGCACCGGTTCGGGGTCGAGCAGCGCGCCGCGCTCACCGACAAGGCGGGGTCGCCGCCGCACGTGCTGGTGATGACCGCGACGCCGATCCCGCGGACGGTCGCGATGACGGTCTTCGGCGACCTCGAGACCTCGGTCCTCACCGAGCTCCCCGCCGGCCGCGCGCCGATCCAGACCAACGTCGTCCCGCTCGCCGAGCACCCCTCGTGGATGGGCCGGGTCTGGCAGCGGGTGCGCGAGGAGGTCGAGCGCGGCCACCAGGCGTACGTCGTGTGCCCGCGGATCAGCGGCGACGTCCAGGAGGCGGGGGAGAGCGACCAGCTCGACCTCGACGAGGACGGCGCAGCGCGTCCCCCCGCCACCGGGCCGGCCCCGCTGGCCGCGGTCGAGGAGGTCGCGGCGGAGCTGTCCACGGGTCCGCTGGCCGACCTGCGCGTCGCCGTGCTGCACGGCCGGCTGGCGCCCGACGAGAAGGACCGCACCATGCGCGCCTTCGCCGCGGGGGAGATCGACGTGCTCGTCTCCACCACCGTCATCGAGGTCGGCGTCGACGTCGCCAACGCCACGGCGATGGTGCTGCTCGACGCCGACCGGTTCGGCGTCTCCCAGCTCCACCAGCTGCGCGGGCGGGTGGGCCGTGGCGGCCACCCGGGCCTGTGCCTGCTGGTCAGCCGCGCCGAGGGCGGCAGCCCCGCCCGCGACCGCCTCGACGCCGTCGCGTCGACGACCGACGGCTTCGAGCTGAGCCGGGTCGACCTCGAGCAGCGGCGCGAGGGCGACGTCCTGGGGGCGTCGCAGTCGGGCTTTCGCTCCAGCCTGCAGAGCCTGCGCGTGCTGCGCGACGAGAAGACCATCGTCGCCGCCCGCGAGGAGGCCGGCCGGCTCCTCGACGCCGACCCCGACCTGGTCGGCTTCCCCGAGCTGGAGGCCGAGGTCTCCCGCTGGGAGGCGTCGGTGCGCTCCGAGTTCCTGGACAAGTCGTGACGCGCATCATCGGCGGCACGGCCGGCGGTCGGCGCCTGGACACGCCGCGTGGCGCGAGCACCCGTCCCACCAGCGACCGGGTGCGCGAGGCGCTGTTCTCCGCGGTCGAGTCGTGGTGCGGCTCGCTGCACGGGCTGCGCTTCCTCGACCTGTACGCCGGGTCGGGCGCCGTCGGCCTGGAGGCCTGGTCGCGCGGGGCCGGGGTGGTGACGCTGGTCGAGTCCGACCGGCGTACCGCGGCCCTGATCACCGCCAACGCGCGGTCGCTCGGCTTCCCCCGCGCCGAGGTCGTCACGGCGTCGGTGGCGAGCACGCTCCAGCGGCGGCCCGCGGCGCCGTACGACGTGGTCTTCAGCGACCCGCCGTACCCCCTCGACGACGCCGCGGTCGAGGCCGACCTCCGCGCCCTGGTCGACCACGGCTGGCTGGTGCCCGGTGCGCTGGTGGTCCTCGAGCGCTCGGTGCGCAGCCCGGAGCCCGCCTGGCCGCCGGGGCTGCGCGGCGACCGACGGCGCAAGTACGGCGAGACGGTGCTTTGGTACGGTCACGCCGCCGATCCCGACGACCCCGACCACGACCAGGAGTGACCCACGTGCGACGAGCCGTCTGCCCCGGTTCCTTCGACCCCGTCACCCACGGCCACCTCGACATCATCGAGCGCGCGGCGAACCTCTTCGACGAGGTCGTGGTGGCGGTCGGCGTCAACGCCTCCAAGCGCCGCCTGTTCACCGCCGAGGAGCGGATGGGCATGCTCGAGCAGGCCTGCGCCGGGTTCCCGAACGTGCGGGTCGCGGGCTTCAGCGGGCTGCTCACGACGTTCTGCCAGGAGCACGACATCCACGCGATCGTGAAGGGCCTGCGCGCGGTCTCCGACTTCGACTACGAGCTGCAGATGGCGCAGATGAACTCCTCGCTCACCGACGTCGAGACGGTGTTCGTGCCGACCAGCCCGGAGTACTCCTTCCTCGCCTCGAGCCTGGTCAAGGAGGTCGCCTCGTTCGGCGGCGACGTCTCCGCGTTCGTGCCCGGCTTCGTCCTGGCCCGGCTCACGGCCCGCCTCGACGAGGTCGCGGCCCGCCCGCAGGACGCCTGAGCCGGCGTACCCCGCCCGCTGGTTTGGTCGCGGGTCCGTCGGACGGATAGCATTCCCGACGATCTGTTCGTGCCCGGACCCGGAAGTGAACCCCTGACCAGCCTGGACCCGAAAGCGCCGCTCGTGCTCGACACCCGCGAGCTCGGCCGCCGCGCGGGGTCCCAGCACCAGGTGTCGCCCACGGTGCCGGCGCCGACAGATCTGGGCATCGAGGTCCTTCGTGTCCCCGAGGGTGCGCCGGTCGATCTGGACCTGCGCCTCGAGGCGGTCATGGAAGGGGTCCTGGTCACGGGCACGGCGCGAGCCGAGCTCGAGGGCGAGTGCGCGCGGTGCCTGGAACCGATCTCCGAGGAGTTGGAGGTCACGTTCCAGGAGCTGTTCGTGTACGACGACTCACGTGACGCGGACCTCGACCGGGAGGATGACGACGTCAGCAAGCTGGAGGACGACCTGCTCGACCTCGAGCCGCTGCTGCGGGACGCGGTGGTGCTCGCACTGCCGTTCCAGCCGCTGTGCCAGGACGACTGTCCCGGGTTGTGCCCCGAGTGTGGGGCCCGGCTCGCGGACGACCCGGATCACACGCACGACGAGCCGATCGACCCTCGGTGGGCCGGACTGGCCGCACTGAAGAACGACGACGACTAGAGATCGAGGCCGGACCCCCGGCCACGGACCAAGGAGAAAACAGTGGCTGTCCCGAAGCGGAAGATGTCGCGCAGCAACACCCGTCACCGGCGCTCGGCGTGGAAGGCTGTCGCCCCCACGCTGGTGACCTGCGCGAACCCCGCCTGTGGTGCCAAGCACCTGCCGCACCGCGCGTGCAGCACGTGCGGCCAGTACGGCGCCCGCGCCGACCGTCGTCAGGTCCTCTGAGCACCCGCAGAGCGTCTGGTCCGGTCCGCTGACCACCTACCCCGAGCTGCGCAGCGCGCTCGGCGATCCCGTCCTGGACGCCGAGCTGCTCGAGCGCGCCCTCACGCACCGGTCCTACGCCTACGAGAACGGCGGGCTGCCCACCAACGAGCGCCTGGAGTTCCTGGGTGACTCGGTGCTGGGCGTGGTCGTCACCGAGAAGCTCTACCGCGCCCACCCCGACCTCTCCGAGGGACGGCTGGCCAAGCTGCGCGCCGCGGTCGTCAACGCCCGCGCGCTCGCCGGCGTGGGCCGGGCGATCGGGCTCGGCGAGCACGTCAAGCTCGGGCGCGGCGAGGAGGCGACGGGTGGTCGCCAGAAGTCCTCGATCCTCTCCGACACCGTCGAGGCCGTGATCGGCGCCGTGCACCTCAGCGGCGGGTTCGAGGCCTCGGCGGACGTCGTGCACCGGCTCTTCGACCCGCTGATCGAGGCGGCGTCGGCGCTGGGTGCCGGCCTGGACTGGAAGACCTCCCTCCAGGAGCTGGCCGCCGAGCACGCGCTCGGGGTCCCCGAGTACGTCATCGAGGACGACGGCCCCGACCACATGAAGACCTTCGCCGCCCAGGTGCGCGTCGGCGACCGGCTCTACGGCAACGGCGCCGGCCGGTCGAAGAAGGAGGCCGAGCAGGCCGCCGCCGAGACGGCGTACGGCGAGATCGCCGCGGCGTACGGCGCCGTCGACCCCGCGGCCGCCGCCGCCGAGGGCGCCGCGGCGTCCACCGCGACCGACTGAGCGGCCGATGCCCGAGCTGCCCGAGGTCGAGGTCGTCCGCGCCGGCCTCGAGCGGCACGTCCTCGGCGCGCGGATCACCCGCGTCGACGTCCTCCACGAGCGGCCGGTACGCCGCGACCCGCGCGGCCCCGCCGGCTTCGTGGCCGCGCTGACCGGCCGCCGGATCGACGGCGCCCGGCGCCGCGGCAAGTACCTCTGGCTGCCGCTCGACAACGGCGACGCCCTGCTCGCGCACCTCGGGATGAGCGGGCAGTTCCTCGTCCAGCCGCCCGATGCCCCCGACGAGCGGCACCTGCGCGTCCGGCTGGCGCTCGACGGCGCGGCCGAGGGGCGCCCCTTCGATACGGCTCGTCCCTCGCCTACTCAGGACAAGGAGGCCCGCTTCGTCGACCAGCGGATGTTCGGGGGCCTGTCGGTGTCCGCCGGCGGCGCCGAGCTGCCTCCGGAGATCGCGCACATCGCCCGGGACCCGCTCGACCCGGAGTTCGACGACGACGCGTTCGTGGCCCGGGTGCGCAAGCGCGCCTCCGGGGTCAAGCGGCAGCTCCTGGACCAGGGACTGGTCTCGGGGGTCGGCAACATCTACGCCGACGAGGCGCTCTGGCGGGCGCGCCTGCACGGGGAGCGGCCCGGCACCCGGCTCACCGCCGCGCAGGTCCGCGAGCTGCTCGGCCACGCCCGCGACGTGATGAGCGAGGCGCTCGGCCAGGGCGGCACGTCCTTCGACGCCCTCTACGTCAACGTCAACGGGGAGTCGGGCTACTTCGACCGGTCCCTGCACGCCTACGGGCGCGAGGACGAGCCGTGCGACCGGTGCGGGACGCCCGTGCGCCGGGTCGCCTTCATGAACCGCTCGTCGTACTTCTGCCCGCGCTGCCAGCCGGCGCCGAGGCGGCCCCGGACGACGTCCCCGACGCCGCCCGTCCTGGATTGACCGGGAGGTCCCTCGGTGGGACTCTTGAAGACGGTCCGACAGAGCGGGCCGACCATCGACATGCGGAAGGTCCACTCATGGCCAAGGCACTGATCGGCCACCTGAACAGGGACCTCCGGACCCCCACGCGGCTGGTCGCCGAGAACGCCCGGCTGCGGGCGCGCGTGGGTGAGCTCGAGGCGCTGGTCCTCAGGCTCTCGGAGGACAACGACAGGCTCGTCGCGGCCCGCGCCGCCGACCTGCTCGACATCAAGACGGCGTCCCTGCAGGAGATGCAGCCCGCCTGACCGGCCCCGTCCCCGGACGGGCTCCCCGGGCGGACCGCCCGGAGCGGGTACGCTCGGCGTCGCTGAGCTTCCCCCGCGCAGTGCTGCGACCCCGCACGCTCCGCGTCCGCTCGACCGCCCACCGGTGAGGGAGCCCCGTTGTACCTGAAGAGCCTGACCCTGAAGGGGTTCAAGTCCTTCGCCTCCTCGACCACCCTCCAGCTCGAGCCGGGCATCACCTGCATCGTGGGGCCCAACGGCTCGGGCAAGTCCAACGTCGTCGACGCGCTGGCCTGGGTGATGGGCGAGCAGGGCGCGAAGTCGCTGCGCGGCGGCAAGATGGAGGACGTCATCTTCGCCGGCACGTCGGGCCGGCCGCCGCTGGGCCGCGCCGAGGTGGTGCTCACCATCGACAACGCCGACGGCGCGCTCCCGATCGAGTACGCCGAGGTGACGATCAGCCGGACCATGTTCCGCAGCGGCGGGTCGGAGTACGCCATCAACGGCAGCTCGTGCCGGCTGCTCGACGTCCAGGAGCTGCTCTCCGACTCCGGCATCGGCCGCGAGATGCACGTGATCGTCGGGCAGGGCCAGCTCGACACGATCCTGCACGCGACCCCCGAGGACCGCCGGGGGTTCATCGAGGAGGCGGCGGGCGTCCTCAAGCACCGCAAGCGCAAGGAGAAGGCGCTCCGCAAGCTCGACTCCACCGAGGGCAACCTGACCCGGCTCGGCGACCTGCTCACCGAGATCCGCCGCCAGCTCAAGCCGCTGGGGCGCCAGGCCGAGGTCGCGCGCCGGGCGGCGACCGTGCAGGCCGACGTGCGCGACGCCCGGGCCCGGTTGCTCGCCGACGACCTGGTGCAGGCGCGCACCGCGCTGGAGCAGGAGATGTCCGACGAGACGATCCTGCTCGAGCGGCGCGAGCAGGTGGAGGCCGCGACCACCGCGGCCCGCGAGCAGGAGGCGGCGCTCGAGGCCGCGCTCCGCGAGGACCTGCCGGCGCTCTCGCGCGCCCAGGACACCTGGTTCGCCCTGTCCGGGCTGCGCGAGCGGCTGCGCGGCACCCAGTCGCTGGCCGCCGAGCGGGTCCGCAACGCCGCTGGCACCGCCGAGACCGAGCTGTCCTCGGGCCGCGACCCCGACGAGCTGGAGCGGCAGGCCGAGCAGGTCCAGGCCCAGGAGGAGAAGATCGGGGCCGAGGTCGACGGGCACCGCACGGCGCTCGAGCAGGCGGTCACCGCGCGGAAGGCGGCCGAGGACGCCGCCGCGGAGGAGGAGCGCCGGGTCGCTGGGCTGCAGCGGGCCGCGGCCGACCGGCGGGAGGGGCTGGCCCGGCTGCACGGGCAGGTCAACGCGCTGCGCTCCCGCGCCGCCGCCGCCGACGAGGAGGTCGGCCGGCTGGGCCTGGCCCGCGAGGAGGCGGTCGCGCGCGCCGAGCGCGCGCAGCGCGACTTCACCGCCCTGGAGACCAGGGTCGCCGGGCTGGACGCCGGCGAGGAGGGCCTCGACGCCGAGCACGAGGCCGCGGTCGGCGCGCTCGACGACGTCGAGGAGCGGCTGGCCAAGGCGCGCGACGAGGCGCTGCAGGCCGACCGGGACCGCTCCACCCTCGCGGCCCGCAAGGACGCGCTCGAGATGGGCCTGGCGCGCAAGGACGGCGCCGGCGCGCTGCTGGCCGCCACCGAGGACGTCTCGGGACTGCTCGGCTCGGTCGCGGCGCTGCTCAGCGTGCGCAGCGGGTTCGAGACCGCCGTCGCCGCCGCGCTCGGCTCCGCCGCCGACGCGGTCGCGGTCACCGGCGCCGACGCCGCCGCCGACGCGATCGGCCACCTCAAGAGCGGCGAGCTCGGCCGGGCCGGGATGCTGCTCGGCGGGGCGCCGTCGGCCGGCCTCCTCGACGACCGGGACTGGCCCGGCCTGCCGGCCGGGGCGACGTACGCCGTGGACGCGGTGGAGTGCCCCGACCCGCTGGCGCCCGCCCTCGCCCGGCTGCTGTTCAAGGTCGCCGTCGTCGACGACCTGGACGCCGCGCGGGCCCTCGTCGCCGAGGCCCCCGACGTCACCGCGGTCACGCGCGAGGGCGACGTCATCGGCACCCACTTCGCCTCCGGCGGGTCCTCGGACCAGCCGAGCCTGATCGAGGTGCAGGCCGCGGTCGACGAGGCGACCTCGATGCTCGCCGAGGCGGTCGCGGCCAGCGAGCGGCTCGGGTTCGACATCAGCCGCCTCGAGGCCGAGCGGCTGGAGGCCCAGAAGCGGGCCGACGTCGCGCTCGCCAAGCTGCACGAGTCCGACGCCACCCTCGCGGCGGTCGCCGAGGAGCTCGGCCAGTACGGCTCACAGGCGCGCGCCGCCCGCGGCGAGGCCGACCGCCTCACCACGGCCATCGCCGCCGCCGAGGAGGCCCGCGCCCAGGCGATCGCCGGCCTCGCCGACCTCGAGGCGCGGCTCGCCGGCGCCGAGGACGCGCCCGACGAGGAGCCCGACACCACCGTCCGCGAGCAGCTCGCCGAGGCGGCCCGCGCCGCCCGCCAGGCCGAGATGGACGCCCGCCTCGCCCTGCGCACCTCCGAGGAGCGGGCCCGGGCGCTGCACGGACGCGCCGACTCCCTGCGCCGCACGGCGCGGGGTGAGCGGGAGGCCCGCGCCCGGGCCGCCGAGCGACGCGAGCGGCTGCTCCGCGAGGGGCGCGCCGCCGAGGCGGTCGGCCTCGCCGTCGCCCACGTCCTCGCCCGGCTCGAGGTGTCGGTGCACCGCGCGGCCGAGGCCCGCGCGGCCGTCGAGGCAGCTCGGGGCGGCCGCGAGCAGCAGCTGCGCGACGTCCGCGTCCGGCTGCGGGACCTGGCCCGGGAGCACGACGAGCTGGTCAGCTCGGTGCACCGCGACGAGATGGCCCGCACCCAGCAGCGGATGCGGATCGAGCAGCTCGAGGAGCGCGCGATCGAGGAGCTGGGGCTCGCCCCCGACGCCCTGGTCGGCGACTACGGCCCCGACCAGCCGGTGCCGGTCGCCGCCGACCCCGACGCCCCCGAGGACGCCGAGCCGCCCGCGCCGGTGCCGTTCGTCCGCGAGGAGCAGCAGAAGCGGCTGCGGTCCGCGGAGAGGGCGCTCGCGATGCTCGGCAAGGTCAACCCGCTCGCGCTCGAGGAGTTCTCGGCCATGGAGGAGCGGCACAAGTTCCTCACCGAGCAGCTCGAGGACCTGCGCCGCACCCGCAAGGACCTGCTCGACATCGTCCGCGAGGTCGACTCGCGCGTGCAGCAGGTCTTCACCGAGGCGTACGCCGACGTGGAGCGGGCCTTCGACGCGACCTTCGCCCGGCTCTTCCCCGGCGGCGAGGGGCGCCTGGTGCTCACCAACCCCGACGACATGCTGACCACCGGCATCGAGGTCGAGGCGCGGCCCGCCGGCAAGAAGGTCAAGCGGCTCTCGCTGCTCTCCGGCGGCGAGCGCTCCCTGGTCGCGGTCTGCTTCCTGGTCGCGCTCTTCAAGGCCCGGCCCTCGCCGTTCTACATCCTCGACGAGGTCGAGGCCGCCCTCGACGACACCAACCTCGGTCGGCTGCTGGAGATCTACGAGGAGCTCCGCGAGAGCTCCCAGCTGCTCGTCATCACCCACCAGAAGCGGACCATGGAGGTCGGCGACGCGCTGTACGGCGTGACCATGCGCGGCGACGGTGTCTCCGCGGTCATCAGCCAGCGCCTCCGGGAGGCCGAGCCCGCATGAGCGACCGACCCACCCGCGACGACTACGTCGCGTGGCGCACCGTCACGACCCGCTGGCGCGACGACGACGCCTACGGCCACCTCAACAACGCGACGTACTACGAGCTCTTCGACACCGCGGTCAACGCCCACCTCTACGAGGAGACCGGGCTCGACGTCCGGTCCCTGCCGCAGATCGGGGTGGTGGCCGAGACCGGCTGCCGCTACTACCGCGAGCTCGGCTTCCCCGCCCCGATCGAGACGGGCCTGGTGGTCGACAAGGTCGGCCGGTCGAGCATCGTCTACCGGATCGGCCTGTTCCAGGGGGACAGCCCCGAGGCGGCCGCCGAGGGCCGGTTCGTGCACGTGTACGTCGACAACACCGTCCCCGAGCGCCCGGTCGCCCCGATGCCCGACGAGATCCGCGCCGTCGTGACCCGGCTGCTGTCCCCGACGGCGGCCCCGCCGCCCTAGGGGCGTGGATCAGGACGTGGTCTCGGGCGTGGTCTCGGGCGCGGTCGGCCGGCGGAACGAGATCCAGGTGTGCCCGAAGTAGGTCGCCACGACCACGAGGGCGAGCGCGACCACCTGGCCGGGGAGCACCGGCAGCCCGGCGACCTCGACGAGCACCGGCAGCAGCAGCGAGTTGAGCGCGAGCGACGCGGCCTGCACCCCCACGAACCGCACCAGGTCCAGGAGCACCCTGCCGCGGACCCGGAACACGAACCGGCGGTGCAGCACGAAGCCCAGGGCGCTGCCGATCGTGTAGGCGATGATCAGGGCACCAAGGTAGTGCAGGACATCGCCCCACCACAGGTAGAGCAGCGCGAAGGCGACCAGCCCGACGGCGGTGTTGAGCCCGCCGACGATGAGGAACCGGATCTCCGGGCGGGCGAGCAACCGCCCGAGCCACGCCAGGGGAGCGACAGTCCCTCCCCGATCCACGCCGTCACGGTACGGCACCGAGGCGGAGGTCACGAAGGTCACCACCGCCTCCCGGTGTGGGTGCCGGATCGGCCGCGCCGGTGTGGCACCGTCGAACGCCGGATCGACCGGTCCTGCTCCACGTGTTCTCGGGAGGACACTCGTGCTCTACATCGTTCTGGCCATGATCGTCGTCGTGGTGATCGCCGCCGCCGTCGTCGTGTACGCCGCCTACCCCCACCGGGGCGAGGAGGTGCCGACGGCGCCCTGGCTCGGCAAGGCGATGACCCGGGCGGTCGGCCGGCTGCCGACCATCACCCAGGAGGAGGGCGACCGGCACCGGGAGGACCAGCGGGGCTGAGGCCACCGGCACGGCCCGACCCGACGTACTGATTGGATGGAGGCATGGAAGCCCTCTCGATCATCATCCTGGTCATCGCGCTGGCCGGGCTCGCCCTGGTGGCGACCGTCGCGGGCCTGGTGGTCACCCGCCGGCGCAAGCCGGGGGTGCTCCCGAACACCCACACCGACGTGCTGGGCGCCCCGCCGGTCGAGGGCCAGCCGCCGGTCGAGCTGAGCTCGCCGCCGGCCACGATCGAGCCGGGCGTCGACGCCGTCGACGCCGCGGAGGCGGCGACCGCCCCCGCGCTGGAGCGGCCCGAGGGCACCGCGTCCCGCCTGGTGCGGCTGCGCCAGCGGCTCGCCGGCTCGCAGGGCGGCCTGGGCCGGGGGCTGCTCGCGCTGCTCAGCCGCGACCGCCTCGACGAGGACACCTGGGAGTCGATCGAGGACACCCTGCTGACCGCCGACCTCGGGGTCGCGCCGACCCAGCAGGTCGTCGAGGCGCTCCGCGCCCGGCTGCGGGTGGAGGGCGGCTCGGCCGCCGAGGCGCGCGCGGTGCTGCGCGAGGAGCTGTTGCGGCTGGTCGACCCGTCCATGGACCGGCGGCTCCAGGTCAGCGGCGCCGACGGCGCTCCGGGCGTGGTCCTGGTCGTGGGCGTCAACGGCGCCGGCAAGACCACCACGGTCGGCAAGATCGCCCGGATCCTGGTCGCCGAGGACCGCAGCGTGGTGCTCGGCGCCGCCGACACGTTCCGCGCCGCCGCGGTCGACCAGCTCGCGACCTGGGGCGAGCGGGTGGGCGTCGAGGTGGTCCGCGGCCCGGAGGGCACCGACCCCGCGAGCGTCGCCTTCGAGGCGGTCAAGGAGGGCGTCGGCCGGGGCGTCGACACGGTCATCGTCGACACCGCCGGACGGCTGCAGAACAAGGCCGGGCTGATGGACGAGCTCGGCAAGGTCAAGCGGGTCATCGAGAAGCAGTCCCCGGTCACCGAGGTGCTCCTGGTGCTCGACGCGACCACCGGCCAGAACGGCATGATCCAGGCGCGGGTCTTCAGCGAGGCCGTCGCCGTGACCGGCATCGTGCTGACGAAGCTGGACGGCTCGGCCAAGGGCGGCATCGTGGTCGCGGTCCAGCGCGAGCTCGGCGTGCCGGTCAAGCTGGTCGGCCTGGGGGAGGGCGCCGACGACCTCGCGCCCTTCGACGCGGGCGCGTTCGTCGACGCCCTGCTCGGCTAGCCCGCGGGCCGGGTCACCGCGCGAGCACGACCACGGTCAGCGCGACCGCGACGTACCCGGCGATGACGACGACCTGGAGCCTGGTCAACCACCGCACGACGCCCGGCTCCGCCGGCGTCCAGGTGATCTCGTCCGCGTCCGGCGGGCGGCCGCGGACCCGGGCCAGGAGCGGCGGGCCGAGGGTGCGCACGGCCAGGACAGCGAGCAGCATCAGCAGCGGGGCGAACGTCGGCCAGTACCGCGACGTGGAGATGTGCACGAACGGCTGCACCATCGTGGCCGCCAGCGCCAGGCTCGCGACGAGGGAGAGCAGCTGCTCCCGCACGCTCCGGCGCACGACGACGAGCAGGCCGACCACCGCGAGGGCCAGGACCAGGAAGTAGGACACCTCGGTGCTCCGGGTCACGACGGTGCTCCACCCGTCCGGCGGGGTCCTGAACGTGCGGAACCGCGACTCGAAGCCCCCGGGGTCGAGGACGTAGCGACCGACGTTGCCCTCGATGTCGGCGGCGACGCTGTGCGCCGTGGCGCCCTCGAGGGCGTACTCCGACATCCGCCGCTGCACCTCGAGCTCGCTCACGCCGAGGCCGCGCCCGACCTCACGGGAGTAGTCGACCGCGGAGACCCAGATGTTCCCCTCGGGGCACGGGCCGAAGCAGAGGCGGTCGACGTCGCCGAAGGCCACGGCGAGGGAGAGGGGGACGGTGGAGGTCGTCACCACCCGGTCGCCGAGCGTGCGGCTGGCGGCGTAGGACCACGGCAGCAGCAGCCCGAGCAGGACGGCGCCGGCGACGACACCGGCGAGCACGCCGCGCCGCCGGGCGGGGCCGCGCAGCCAGGCCAGCGCCCCGAGGAGCACGAGCCCGAGCAGGCCGACGACCAGGGGCAGCGTGTTGGAGCGCAGGTAGAGGGTGACGGCGCAGGTCAGGCCGACCACGAGGCCCCAGCGCAGGGACGGTGGCTGCCCGGCCACGGCACGCCGTCCGGCGCCGACCAGGAGCGCGACGAGCACGACGCCGAGGAGCCCGGCGTCCAGGTCGCCCCACCCGCTGAAGGAGAAGAGCACCCAGATCGGCACCAGGCCCGGGAACGCGAGCAGGGCGGTGCCGTACGCCGGCCCCACGTGACGGCGCACGACCGCGACGGCGAGCAGCAGCAGGCCGGTGCTCACCACCCCCAGGTACAGGCGCATCACCGCGACCGAGGGGTTCTCGAGCACCAGGAAGAGCGGGGTCAGCAGCACGGCCATCCCGGGCATGAACCAGCCGGCGCCCACCACCTCGCGCTCCAGGAGGCCGGCGTCCGCGTCGCCGCGCAGGAAGGCCGCCAGCGCCGCCGCGCTCTCGGCGTACGCCGTCTCGTCGCCGCGCAAGGCGACGTCGTCGACCCGCAGGTAGCAGAGCACCTTGAGGACCAGGTGGGCGACGAGGAGGCCGAGCAGCCAGCGGTCGGCGAGGACCCGGGACCGCAGGCTCACGACGCAGCCCGGGTCGCGGCCACCGCCAGCCTCAGGTCGGCCATGGTGGCCGCCATCCCGGCCGGCAGGCTGGTGGTCATCAGCCCGTCCAGGTCGGTCCAGACGTGGGAGCGGAAGCGCAGGTCGGCGGTCTGGTACGCCGCGAGGGGCGAGGTCCCGAGCACGACCGGGGGGCGGCGCTTGGTGAGCCGTCTCAGCTCCCCGAGCAGGGCCGCCACGGTGGTGGAGCGCTGGCTGGCGACGACCTTGACCGTGGCCGAGCCGGCGGGCTGCTCGGCCGCCCGGTCGGCGAGCGCGAGCAGCACCCGCGCGACGTCGTCGACGAAGACGTAGTCGCGCGCCGTGTCGAGCGCGACGTAGATGCTCAGCGGCTGGCGCAGGAGGTGCGCGCGGCACAGGTGGGTGACCAGGCCCTGGGCCTTCGAGAGGTCCTGGCCGGGGCCGTAGAGGTTGGCGATCCGCGCGGCCACCACCGGGACGCCGGTGCGCTCCGCGTGGGCGCGCACCTCGTCCTCGGCCTGCAGCTTCGCCTGCCCGTACGGCGAGATCGGCACCGGCTCGCTCGTCTCGTCGAACGGCGCGGGGCTCGACCCGGCGTGCACGCCCCCGGCCGAGGAGGCCAGCACCAGGGCCCGCGGCCGGGCGCCCGCGGGCAGGTCCCCGGTGCCGGCGAGGAACCGGCGCAGCGTGCGCACCTCGACCTCGAGCGCCTCGGGCGCGGTGGCGACGACCCCCGCCCCGGCGCACCACAGCACCTGCCACGGTCTCCCGGACCCCGCGAGGGCGTGCGCCTGCGCCACCAGCGCCGTGACGGCGGCGTCCTCGTCGCTCCACGGCACCGTCGCCCGGTGTGCCTCGGTGCCACGGCGACCGAGCTCCCGGACCACCGCGCTGCCGAGCAGCCCGCGTGACCCGACGACCCAGGTGAGCGGGTCAGGGGCGGCCACGACCCCGCCCCAAGGGCCCGCGTGCGCGGTCCTGGGTGATCACGTACAGCGGTTTGCCCATCGCCATCCCCACCGCGACCCCGAGGTACTCCGCGACGATGCCGAGCACGAACAGCAGGAGCCCGGTGCATAGCAGCATCACGACCATCAGCGAGGTCCAGCCCTGCACGGGGGCGTCGCCGAAGACCCGCATCAGCACCAGCGTGCCGGCCAGCAGCAGGCCGAGGGTCGCGCACGCGACGCCGAGCAGGCTCGCGAGGCGCAGGCTGCGGGTGCCGCTGGAGACGACCAGCCGCCAGAAGTGCGAGAGCAGCGTGCGGGTGCGGTAGCCCGAGGGCCGGCCCGCCTCCTCGCGGAGGTGGACCGGCGCGGTGCTCGGCACGGAGGCCACCCAGCCCAGCGCGACGTCGAGGTAGATGCCGGAGCCGGCGTACGCCGCGACGCTGCGCCCGACCTCGCCGGTCATCAGCCGATAGCTCTGGAAGACCGACGCGTCCTGCCCGCCGGAGAGGACGTTGACCACGCGCTTGGCGACGCGGGAGGTCACCCGGCGGAACCAGGTGTGCGGGGCGGCGTTGACCGGGGCGGCGTACACGAGGGTGGACTGGTGGCGCATCGCGGAGTCGAGGAGGACGCCGATCTCCGCGGGGTCGTGCTGCCCGTCCTCGTCGAGGGTCACGATCCACTCCGCGCCGGAGGACGCCATGCCGGCGATCGTCGCGGCGTGCTGCCCGAAGTTGCGGCTCAGCCACACGCCGCGCACCCAGGAGTGGGTGGCCTCGAGCTCGCGGATCACCTCGTCGGACCGGTCGGGGCCGCAGTCGTCGACGAGGAGCAGCTCGCTCACGCGGTAGACGTGCCCGTCCGGGCTGACCCGGTCGGTCGTGGACTCCGCGACCTCCTCGGCCAGCTGCCGCAGGTGGGACTCGCCGCCGTAGACCGGGACGACCACCGACACGGTGTGCACGGGTACGGCCGCACCGTCGAGGGTCGTCACAGAGCGTGACTATAGGGGCTGGACCGGGGTTTCCCGGGCAGGTCGGGCCTCAGTCAGTGGTGCGCGGCTTGGTCGCGACCACCACGACCGAGGACCCGAACGGCAGGTCGTGGCGGGCGAGGAGCCGGCGGTCGACGCGCCCGAGGGCGGTGAACACCCGGTCGAGCAGCGCCGGCACCTGCGGCAGCTCGACCACGTCGGCCGGGGTCGTGGCGGTCCGGCGGGAGAGCGCCCCGGAGACCCGGCTGGCCACGCGCTGCGCGGCGAAGAACGGGAACACGGCGCAGAAGGCGTACGTCGCCCGGTCGACCCGCAGCCCGGCGCGCTCGCAGGCGGCGACCGCCCGGGCGCGGGTGTAGCGGCGGTGGTGGCCGTTGGCGTCGTCGAACTCCGACCACGCCCACTGGTAGGCCGGCACCGAGATCATCAGCGTCCCGCCGGGCCGCAGCACCCGGGCGAGCTCCGACATCGCGAGGTCCTCGGGGTCGCAGTGCTCGACGACGTCGAAGGCGCCGACGGCGTCGAAGGTGCCGTCGGCGAACGGCAGCGCGGTCGCCGACCCGCACACGCCGCCGGGGCCGAGCCCGCGCGGGTCGACGTCGAGAGCGACGTGCTGCCGGGCGTGGCCGCGCAGCCAGTCGACGCTGGGGCCGTCGGCGCTGCCGACGTCCAGGAGCCGGCCGGGCCGTCCCACGTGGTCGGCGAGCACGGTGCGGAGCAGGTCCGCGCGCACCCGGTACCACCAGTAGTCCGCCTGCAGGATCGACGCGGACCCGCCGTGACCCGCCACCGTCTGTGCGTCCATCGTTTCCTCTCGGTCGCGCCGCCGTCGGGGCGCCTCGGGACCTCCCAGGAGCGGTCGGATCGTAGCGTCCCACGGAGCGCGTGCACCCGGGTCGCTCGGCCGCCCTCGCCGTAACACGGAAGTAACACTCGTCGGGAACTCGTTTCCTGTTCGCAACATCCGGCGAGGTGCCAGGAAACCTCGGCCGCACAGGGTTTCCCTCGAACGGGGCGAGCCCGGGCCGACAGCGCGGTCGGTCCACGTCGCCCCTCCCGAATGTATTCCTGGAGGTTCCGTGGACGGCTATTACGCCTTCATGCTCGTGGCGACAGCCCTGGTCCTGATGATGACCGTGCCGGCACTGGCGCTCTTCTACGGCGGCATGTCCCGCTCGAAGTCCGTGCTGAACATGATGATGATGTCGTACGTCGCCGCGGCGATCGTCGGCATCCTGTACGTCGCGGTCGGCTGGTCGATGGGCTGGAGCGGCGACGGCACGTTCTTCGCCAACCCGTTCGAGCTGTTCTGGCTCGACGGCGTCGGGACGACCGACTACATCTTCGTGATGTTCCAGATGACGTTCGCGATCATCACCGTCGCGCTGATCAGCGGCGCGGTGGCGGACCGGATGAAGTTCTCCGCCTGGCTGGTCTTCGTGCCGCTGTGGGCGCTGCTGTGCTACTTCCCGATGGCGCACATGGTGTTCAGCTGCACCGAGGACTCGCTGATCTGCGGCCGCATCGGCGCGCAGGACTACGCCGGCGGCACGGCCGTCCACATCAACGCCGGCGTCGCCGCCCTCGTGCTGGTGCTGCTGCTCGGCAAGCGGATCGGCTGGCCCAAGGACCAGATGCGCCCGCACAACCTGACGCTGACCATGCTCGGTGCCGGCCTGCTGTGGTTCGGCTGGTACGGCTTCAACGTCGGCTCGATCGTGATCGTCGACCAGGACATCACCGCCGAGATGGGCCGCACCTTCGCCAACACCACCCTGGCCACGATGGCCGCGATCCTCGGCTGGCTGGTCATCGAGCGCCTGATGCACGGCAAGGCCACCTCGCTGGGTGCCGCGTCCGGCATCGTCGCGGGCCTGGTCGCCATCACGCCGGCGGCCGGTGCGGTCAACCTCTCGGGCGCCGTCGCGATCGGTGCGATCGCGGGTGCCGTCTGCGCCTGGGCGGTCGGCCTGAAGTACAAGCTCGGGTACGACGACTCGCTCGACGTCGTCGGGGTCCACCTCGTCGGTGGCATCGTGGGCACCGTGCTGATCGGCGTCTTCTCGACCTCCGAGGGCGCGGGCGGCATCGACGGGCTGCTGTACGGCGGCGGCGCCGGGTCGCTCGGCGACCAGACGCTCGGCGTCCTGGTGGCGGTCGTCTTCTCCGCGGTGATCACCGCGGTGATCGCCCTGGCGATCAAGTACACCCTGGGCCTGCGGGTCACCGAGGAGGACGAGGTCGAGGGCATCGACCTCGCCGCGCACGGTGAGTCGGCCTACGACCTGCACACCGGGATGAGCGGTGGGGGCGGCGGCAAGACCGGCGTCCTCAACACCCGCCCGGCCGACTCGGAAGGAGCGCACGCATGAAGCTCGTGACCGCGGTCATCAAGCCGCACAAGTGGGAGGACGTCCGCGAGGCCCTCGAGACCTTCGGCGTGACGGGCATGACCGTCAGCGAGGTCAGCGGCTACGGCCGCCAGAAGGGCCACACCGAGGTCTACCGGGGCGCGGAGTACGACATCGCGCTGGTCCCCAAGATCCGCATCGAGATCGTCGTCGACGACGGGGACGCCGACGACGTGGTGGGGATCGTCGTGAAGACGGCGCAGACCGGCCGGATCGGCGACGGCAAGGTCTGGGTCAGCCCGGTCGAGACCGTCGTGCGGGTCCGCACCGGCGACCGGGACGAGAACGCCCTGTGACGGTGACCCCGTGAGCACCGGCGGCCCGGTCCCCCTCTACGGGGGCCGGGCCGTCGGCCGTCTCGCGACCGCGGTCGTGGCGCCCTGAGCGCCGCGGAGCGCGCCGCCCGCACCGCAGCGGCCGACGCGCTGTGCACCACGGCGTACGACGGGTGCGGCGGGCCGCAGACGGGCGCGGCGCTGGTGGCGGTCGGCGGCTACGGCCGCGGCGAGCTGGCGCCGTACTCCGACCTCGACGTGGTGCTGGTCTGCGACGAGGGCGTCGCGCTGGGCGACCTGGGGGAGCGGCTCTGGTACCCGCTCTGGGACTCCGGGTCCGCGATCGACCACGCCGTGCGGACCTTCCCGGAGATGGTCGCGGCGGCCGACGGCGACCTGCGGGTCGCGCTCGGCCTGCTCGACGTGCGGCACCTCGCCGGGGACCCGAACCTGACGCTGCGGCTGCGGACCACGATGCTCGCCCAGTGGCGCCGGCGCGCGCTGGAGAAGCTCCCGGCGCTCCAGGAGCTGGTGCGCGCCCGGCACCAGCGGGTGGGGGAGCTCGCGCACCTCTCGGTCCCCGACCTCAAGGAGGCCGAGGGCGGGCTGCGCGACGCCATCGTGCTGAAGGCGCTGGTCGCCACCTGGCTCGTCGACGTCCCGCACGTCGCCCTGGAGCAGAGCCGGCAGACGCTGCTCGACGTCCGCGACCTGCTGCACGCGGCGGCCGGGCGGGCCACCGACCGGGTCGCGCCGGAGATCTGGGGCGAGCTGGCCGCCGGGCTCGACGTCGCCGACGCCCGGGCCGCGCAGGTGCACGTGCGCGAGCTGGGGCGGCGGCTCACCCACCTCTCGCGCCTCACCTGGCGGCGCGTCGACGACCGGCTCGCCCGGCCGGCCGCGGTCGGGGCCCGCCGTCCGTCCCTGACGCCGCTCGCCCCGGGCGTCGCGCTGTCGGCGGGCGAGGTGGTGCTGGACCGCGGGGCGCGCCCGGACCAGGACCCCGTCCTGCTGCTCCGCGCCGCGGCGGCGGCCGCCGAGCACGACGCGCTGCTCGCCCCGCCGACCGCGGCGCGGCTGGCGCGCGAGTGCGCCCCCCTCCCGGATCCCTGGCCCGCCGAGGCACGGCGGCTGCTGGTGCGGCTGCTCGCCTCCGGGCGCGGCCTGCTCCCGGTCTGGGAGACGCTGGAGGAGACCGGCGCCCTCGCCCAGGTGCTGCCGGAGTGGGAGCGGATCCGGCTGCTGCCGCACGCGTCGGTCATCCACCGCTTCACCGTCGACCGGCACGTGGTGGAGACCTGCATCGAGGCCTCGTCGCTCATCCGGGACGTCGGGCGGCCCGACGTGCTGATGGTGGCCGCGCTGCTCCACGACATCGGCAAGGGCAGCCTGACCGAGCACAGCGTCGCCGGCGAGCCGATCGCACGGACGATCGCGACCCGGATGGGCTTCGAGGCGCCCGACGTCGCCCGGATCGCGACGCTGGTGCGCTGGCACCTACTGCTCGCCCAGACCGCGACCACGCGCGACCCCGACGACCCCGCGACCGTCGAGCTGGTCGCCTCGCGGGTCGGGGACGCCGAGACGATGCGGCTGCTGACCGCGCTCACCGAGGCGGACGCCCGCGCCACCTCGCCCCAGGCCTGGTCCTCGTGGCGGGCCGGGCTGGTCCGCGACCTCGCCCGCCGTACCCGGGCCGCGCTGGACAGCGGGCACGCGCTCCCGCCGGTCGTCAGCGACGAGGTCCCGGTGCCGCGGGAGGTCCGCAAGGGCGGGATCTCGATCAGCGTGGAGCCGGTCGAGGGCGGGTCGCGGGTGGTGGTCGTGGCCCCCGACCGGGTCGGCCTGCTCGCCGACCTGGCCGCGCTGTTCGCGCTCCGGCGGGTCCCGGTGCGGGCCGCGCGCGCCTGGTCGCAGGACCGGTACGGCGTGTCGGTGTGGGAGGTCGCGGACGACCGGCTCGACCCCGCGGTGCTGCGCCAGACGTACGACGGCCTGCGGGACGGCCGCCTCGACCCGGCCTCCCGCCTGCGCCCGGCCGCCGGTCGCTCGCTGGCCCCGACGGTCGTCATCCGCCCGGAGGCGTCGGACCAGGCCACGGTGCTGGAGGTGCGCGCCGACGACAAGCCGGGCGTGGTCTACCTGGTCTGCGCGGCGCTCGCGCGCCTCGACGTCGCGGTGCGCTCCGCGCACGTCGACACCCTGGGTCCGCAGGCGGTCGACGTGTTCTACCTGCAGGAGTCGGCCGCGGGGGTGCTGGGCGACCGGCGGGCGGCGGAGGCCGCGCACGCCGTCCGTGCGGTCCTGGCGGGGGAGGGAAGTTAGGCTGGCCCTCGATCCAGCCGACTTCAGCGAGGACCCCCTTCCGTGTTCGCCACACTCTCCGACCGGCTTGCCGACACCTTCAAGAACCTCCGGGGGAAGGGTCGGCTCTCCGAGGCCGACATCGACGCCACCGCGCGCGAGATCCGCATCGCGCTGCTCGAGGCCGACGTCGCCCTGCCCGTGGTCAAGGAGTTCGTCGCCGCGGTCAAGGAGCGGGCCCGCGGCGAGGAGGTCAGCGGCGCGCTGAACCCGGCGCAGCAGATCATCAAGATCGTCCACGAGGAGCTCGTCGGCATCCTCGGCGGCGAGACCCGGCGGCTGCGCTACGCCAAGACCGGCCCGACCGTCGTGATGCTCGCCGGCCTCCAGGGCGCCGGCAAGACCACGCTGGCCGCCAAGCTCGCGCTCTGGCTCAAGGAGCAGGGCAAGACCCCGATGCTCGTGGCCTGCGACCTGCAGCGCCCCAACGCCGTCACCCAGCTGCAGGTCAACGGCGAGCGGGTCGGCGTGCCCGTCTTCGCGCCCGAGGCCGGCAACGGCGTCGGCGACCCGGTCGCGGTCGCGCGCGCGTCGGTCGAGGAGGCCAAGCGCAAGCTGCACGACGTCGTCATCATCGACACCGCCGGCCGGCTCGGCGTCGACGCCGAGCTGATGCGGCAGGCCGCCGACATCCGCGACGCTGTCCGCCCCGACGAGGTGCTCTTCGTCGTCGACGCGATGATCGGCCAGGACGCGGTGTCCACCGCGCGGGCGTTCCTCGACGGGGTCGGGTACGACGGCGTCGTCCTCACCAAGCTCGACGGCGACGCCCGCGGTGGTGCGGCGCTCTCGATCGCCTCGGTCACCGGCAAGCCGGTCATGTTCGCCTCCAACGGCGAGAAGATGACCGACTTCGACCTCTTCCACCCCGACCGGATGGCCTCGCGCATCCTCGACATGGGCGACATGCTCACCCTGATCGAGCAGGCCGAGAAGACCTTCGACTCCGAGCAGGCGCTCCAGGCCGCGCAGAAGCTCAGCGGGCAGGGCGGCGAGTTCACCCTCGACGACTTCCTGCAGCAGATGCAGCAGGTGCGCAAGCTCGGCTCGATGTCGAAGATCATGGGGATGCTGCCCGGGATGGGGCAGTTCCGCGAGCAGCTGGAGAACTTCGACGAGCGCGAGATCGACCGCCTCCAGGCGATCATCCAGTCGATGACGCCGGCCGAGCGCGCCAACCCCAAGATCATCGACGGCTCGCGCCGGGCGCGGATCGCCCGAGGCTCCGGCCGCCAGGTCTCCGACGTCAACCAGCTCGTGGACCGGTTCTTCGAGGCCCGCAAGATGATGATGCAGATGGCCCGCGGCGGCGGGATGCCGGGCATGCCCGGGATGCCCGGCATGCCGGGGATGCCGGGGCTCGGAGGCGGCGGCAAGCGCGGCAAGGCCAAGGCGCAGCCCAAGAAGGGCAAGGGCGCCAAGCGCTCCGGCAACCCCGCCAAGGCCGCGCAGCAGGCGGCGGCCGAGAAGGACAAGGCGGCCGCCGGCGCCGGCAACCCGTTCGGGCTGCCGGGCGAGGGCATCGACTACGAGAAGGCCGCCGCCGAGCTCGACCTGCCCAAGGACTTCTCCAAGTTCCTGAAGTGAGCCGAGCAGCCCTGGCCGAGGCACGAGGCCAGGGCGTGGGCTCGGCCAGGTCGAGCAAGCGACGCGACTGAGGAACGAAGTCGCACGAGCGCGTCGAGACCCGGTGAGCGCGTCGAGACCGGTTGAGAGCGGCGAGACGAGAGGCGGCAGCCATGGCGACAGTCCTGATCGTCGACGGCGCCAACGTCGTCGGCAGCCGCCCCGACGGGTGGTGGAAGGACCGCGCCGGCGCGGCCCGGCGCCTGCACGAGGGGCTGCTGGTCGCGGACACGCCGTACGACGTGGTGGTGCTGGTGCTCGAGGGCGCGGCGAAGGGCGGCGTCCGCGCCGGCCGCGACGCGCACGTCCGCACGGTGCACGCGCCCCGCGACGGCGACGCGACCATCGTCGCGGAGGCCCGGGCGGCCGCCGAGCGCGGCGACCGGGTCACGGTGGTCACCGCCGACCGGATGCTCCAGGCCCGGGTCCAGGGCGTCGGCGCCCTCGCCCTCGGCCCCGCCTGGCTCCTCGACCAGCTCTGACAGGTCAGGCGGCGGCAACCCGGGCGATCGCGAGCGCGACCGCCCCGACGACCTCGGCCCGGTCGCCGAGCGCGCCGGGGACGACCCGGACCGCGGCGGCGGTGTCGGGCTGCGCGTAGCGGTCGACGGCGTGGCGGACACCGGACACCAGCGAGGGTGCGGTGCCGAGCGAGCCCCCGACCACGACGGCCTCGGGGTTGAGGCTGTTGCACAGGTCGGCCACGGCGCGGCCGACCGTGCGCCCCGCGTCGTCGAGCACGCGGCGTACGCCGGGGTCGCCCGCGTCGTCGAGCTCGAGGACCCGCTCGGTCGTGAGCTCCTCGTCGTACGCCGGGGCGAGCAGGTCGATGAGGCGGGGCGCGGCGACGACGGTCTCCAGGCAGCCGCGGTTGCCGCAGCGGCAGACGAGGCCGTCCTCGCCGACCTGCACGTGGCCGAGCTCCCCGGCGATGCCCGAGACGCCACGGTGCAGCCGTCCACCGAGCACGATCCCGGCGCCCAGGCCGCTGGCCACCTTGAGGTAGACGAGGTCGGCGACCCCGCGGGCCACGCCGTGGTGCAGCTCGGCGAGCGCGCCGAGGTTGGCGTCGTTGTCGGCGTGCACGGGTACGCCGAGGCGCCGGGCGAGCTCCCGGGCCGGCCGGAGGTGCCGCCAGCCCGGCATGATGCCGGTGCTGATCCGTGCGGAGCGCCGGTCGAGGGGCGCGGGCACGCACATGCCGACCGCGTGCAGGTCGGCTCGGGGCACCCCGGCCCGGTCCAGCAGGGTCCGCACCATGGCGGCGGCGCGGTCGAGCGCCTCGGCGCCGTGGGCGTCGACGTCCAGCTCGGCGAGGTCCTCGGCGAGCACGGTGCCTCCGCGGTCGGCGACCGCCACCCGCACGTGCCGGTGACCGACGTCGACGCCGGCCACGCCGCCCGCGGGGGTGCTCAGCGCGACGAGCACCGGCGGGCGACCGCTGCCGCCCTTGTGCGGCCGGCCGCGCCCGGCGGTCTCGCGGACCTGGCCGCTCGCGATCAGCGCGCCGACCAGGCTGGAGACGGTGGTGCGCGAGAGCCCGCTCGCCCGGGTGAGGTCGGCACGGCTCATCGGCCCCTCGGCGGCGAGGAGCCCGGTGATCGCGCGGCGGTTAGCGACGCGCAGGCGTTCCAACGAGCCCGGCGGGGGCATGTCGCCACGGTAACCGATTCGTCCGGAGACCGGACGAATATGTCCGCTGAGCAGGCTCTTTGTGCATTGACCCGGCGGAATGGCGGTTCCACTGTGGGCGGAGCGCGCGGACCGCGCGTGCCGGCTCCTCCTCCCGGTGGCCGGCTCGCATGCTCGGGCAAGGAGAACCCCGCATGACCCAGCACCCATCCCGCGGAGGGCGCCGTCGCGCCGCCGCGCTCCTGGCCGGGCTCGCCGGCCTGGTCGCCACCACCCTGGTCCCGGTCCAGCCGTCCTCGGCCGGCGCCGCGGACCCGCTGCCCTACCAGGACCCCTCGCTGCCCACGGAGCAGCGGGTCCAGGACCTCCTCGCGCGGATGACGATCGAGGAGAAGGTCGGCCAGATGACCCAGGCCGAGCGCATCGACGTCGCGGCCGACCCGTCCCTGGTCACCACCTACGGACTCGGCAGCGTGCTGTCGGGAGGCGGCTCCACCCCGGCCGAGAACACCCCGGAGGGCTGGGCCGACATGGTCGACACCTTCCAGGAGGCGGCGCTCGACACCCGGCTCGGCATCCCGCTGCTGTACGGCGTCGACGCCGTCCACGGCCACGCCAACCTGCTCGGCGCCACCGTCTTCCCGCACAACATCGGCCTCGGGGCGACCCGAGACCCCGACCTCGTGCGCCGGATCGGGTACATCACGGCGAAGGAGACCCGCGCCAGCGGACCGAACTGGAACTTCGCGCCGTGCCTCTGCATCGCGCGCGACGACCGCTGGGGACGTACCTACGAGTCCTTCGGGGAGAGCCCCCGCCTGGTCGCCCGGATGGCCACGGTGATCGACGGCCTCCAGGGCAGGCGCGGCCAGCTCGACCGGCCCGACCGGGTGCTGGCGACCGCCAAGCACTTCGCGGGCGACGGCCTCACCGCCTGGGACACCGGCGAGGGCGACTACACCCTCGACCAGGGCATCGCCCGGGTCAGCCGAGCCGAGTTCGAGCGGCTCGCGCTGGCGCCGTACCGCGTCGCCATCGACCGCCACCACGTCGGGTCGGTGATGCCGTCGTTCTCCAGCGTCGACTGGACCGAGGACGGGATCGGCAACCCGGTGAAGATGCACGCCAACCGGGAGCTGCTCACCGACGTCCTCAAGGGCGAGATGGGCTTCGACGGCCTGGTGATCTCCGACTGGCGCGCGATCCACCAGATCCCCGGTGACTACCGCGCCCAGGTCAAGGCGTCGGTGAACGCCGGCGTCGACATGTTCATGGAGCCGACGACCACCGAGCCGGTCGGCTACCAGCAGTTCATCGAGACGCTCCTCGCGCTGGTCGCGGACGGCGAGGTGCCGATGAGCCGCATCGACGACGCGGTCTCGCGGATCCTCACCGCCAAGTTCGAGCTCGGGCTGTTCGAGAAGCCGCTCACCGACCGGCGCCACCTCGACGAGATCGGCAGCCGCCAGCACCGGGCGGTCGCCCGGAAGGCGGTCGCGAAGTCGCAGGTCCTGCTCACCAACCGGGGACGCACGCTCCCGCTGAGCCCGCGCAGGCAGCCCGTGTACGTCGCGGGCAGCAACGCCGACAACATCGGCAACCAGGCCGGGGGCTGGACCCTGACCTGGCAGGGCGGGTCGACCAACGTGATCCCCGGGGACACCGTCCTCGACGGCATCCGGAAGGCGTCGCGGTCGCCGGTCACCTTCAGCGAGACGGCGTCGCAGCGGGTCCCGCGCGGGGCCGCCGGCGTCGTCGTCGTCGGCGAGACGCCGTACGCCGAGGGCTTCGGCGACGTGGGCGGTCCCGAGTGGGCCTACGACCCGGGCGACGCCGGCGTCCCGCGGCCCGAGCAGACGATGCGGCTGAGCGAGGCCGACGAGGCGGCGGTGCGCACCGTCTGCGCCCGCGCCGCCTCCTGCACCGTCCTGGTGGTCTCGGGCCGGCCGCTGGTCCTCCCGGACGGCCTGCGCAGGAAGATCGACGCGCTCGTCGCGTCCTGGCTGCCGGGCAGCGAGGGCACCGGCGTCGCCGACGTGCTCTTCGGGGAGCGGCGCTTCACCGGCCGGCTGCCGGTGAGCTGGCCGCGCCGCGTGGACGAGCCGGTCAACGTCGGGGACCGTCGCTACGACCCGCTCTTCCGCTACGGCCACGGGCTGAGCCCGAGGACCGGACGGGGTCGCTGACGCACCCGTCGTGCCCCGGGCGGCCGGTACCGTCCGGGGCATGACGGCTCCCGTGCTCCGTTTCCATGGCCCGGTGCTCCCCGACGGGGAGGCGCGCGACCTGTACGTCGTCGACGGCCGGGTCACCTACGAGCGCCAGGCCGGCGCCGAGACGGCCGCCGAGGGCTGGATCGTTCCGGGCCTGGTCGACGCCCACAACCACCTCGGCCTCGACGACGGGGGAGCGGTCGACGACGACGAGGTCGAGCGGCAGGCGCTCCAGGACCGCGACGCCGGCGCCCTGCTGCTCCGCGACTGCGGCTCGCCCGCCGACACCCGCTGGGTCCAGCAGCGCGAGGACCTGCCGCGGCTAGTCCGGGCCGGGCGCCACCTGGCGCGCACCCGGCGCTACCTGCGCGACTACGGCCACGAGGTCGAGCCCGACGAGCTGCCGGCGTACGCCGCCCGGGAGGCGCGCGCCGGCGACGGCTGGGTCAAGCTCGTCGGCGACTGGATCTCCCGCGAGGACGGCGACCTGGCGCCGTCCTTCCCCGCCCCGGCGTTCGCCGCCGCCATCGCCGCCGCCCACGCGGAGGGCGCGCGGGTCACCGCGCACTGCTTCGGCCACGAGGTGCTGCCGGGCCTGCTCGAGGCCGGGATCGACTGCATCGAGCACGGCACCGGGCTCACCCTCGACCAGGTCGCGCTGATGGCCGACCGGGGCGTGGCGCTGGTGCCGACGGTCATGCAGACCGCGAAGTTCCCGGGCTTCGCCGACGCCGGCCGGGAGCGGTTCCCGGCGTACGCCGCGACGATGGAGGAGCTCTACGCCCGCCGCCGCGAGGTGCTGATGAGCGCCTTCGAGGCCGGCGTACCCCTCTACGTCGGCAGCGACGGCGGCGGTCCCGCGCGGCACGGCCACCTCGCGGGGGAGGTGCTCGCCATGGTCGAGATGGGGCTGCCCGCGGAGTACGTCGTCGGCGCGGCCTCCTGGCGCGCGCGCCAGTGGCTCGGCTTCGACCCCGCCCTCGGCGAGGGCTCCGCCGCGGACTTCGTCGTCCTGGACCGGGACCCCCTGCTGGACCCGTCGGTGCTCTACGCCCCGAGCCGGGTGGTGCTCCGCGGCCGCGTGGTCGTCTGAGCGGCGGCGTACTGGGACCGACGGACCTTCCGCTTGACCGACGAAGCTCCGTCGGTCAAGTGCCGGATTCACCGGTCGACCGGTGAATTGTCCCGGCCCGCGACCCGCTCAACGCCGGGTCGTCGCCCGCGCCGACCAGACCAGCCCGGCGGCGAGCAGCACGGCGAGGCCGAGGCCGGCGAGGAGCAGCGGCACCAGGATGGTGGCGACGATCCCGCCGGCGAGGTTGCCGACCCGCGGGGTGGGCCCGATCTCGACCTCGGTGCTCGCCATTCCGGGCGCGCCGGTGCAGGTCACCTCGAGCTCGCCGGAGCCGGGGTCGAAGCGCGCCCGTCCGGTGCGCTCGACGCCGTTGACCTCGCGCCGGTAGCTGGCGCCGACCCGGTCCAGCGCGATCGCCGTACCGGTCTCGGCATCGACGACCGTGCAGTCGGGCGCGGGCCCCTCGACCCACAGCAGGCGGTCGCCGTCGGTGCCGACCTCGACGCGGTGCGGGTCGCCGTCGACGGGGACGGTGGCGTCGACGGCGAGGAACCCGCCGAGCGTCCCCACGAAGAGCGCGACCCCCGTGGCGGCGGCCGCCACCAGCAACCCGCCGCCCAGGACGAACCACCAGGACGAGGGGCGGGGCCGGCCGGTCATGGGCGGAGCATGCCCGATTTCCTCGTGCCGCCCCGCATCTGGCAGACTTGCTCGCTGAGTCCTGTGCGTCCGGCCCCTCTCAACCGGTCGTCCAGTGCCCGTCGGCAGTCCCCACCCGGTGTTTCCCCACCTGGCGGCGGGGCCGCCACCCACACCCATATTCCGAGGAGACACCACAGACGTGGCCGTCAAGATTCGTTTGAAGCGCCTGGGCAAGGTCCGGGTGCCCCAGTACCGCATCGTCGTCGTCGACTCCCGCAAGAAGCGCGACGGCAGGGTCATCGAGGAGATCGGCAAGTACCACCCCAAGGAGGACCCGTCGTACATCGACGTCGTCTCCGAGCGGGCGCAGTACTGGCTGGGCGTCGGCGCGCAGCCGACGGAGGCCGTCGAGGCCATCCTCAAGATCACCGGTGACTGGCAGACCCACAAGGGTCTCCCGGGCACCGAGGGCACCCTGCAGGTGAAGGAGGCCAAGCGCGCCAAGCTCGACATCTTCAACGAGGCGCTCAAGGAGGCCCACGGCTCCGCTTCGTCGGAGGCCGTGACCAAGAAGACCGCCGCCAAGAAGGGCGAGTCCAAGGCCAAGGCCGAGGAGCCCAAGGCTGAGGAGCCGAAGGCCGAGGAGACCCCGGCCGAGGCGCCTGCCGCCGAGGTCCCGGTCACCGCGGGTCAGACCCCCGAGGACGCCACCGTCGAGGCCGAGGCGGCCGAGACCAAGAGCGAGGCCTGAGCACCATGCTCGCCGACGCGCTCGAGCACCTCGTCCGGGGTGTCGTCGACAACCCGGACGACGTGGTGGTCCGCGACAAGCAGCTGCGTCGCGGCTCCGTCCTCGAGGTCCTGGTGCACCCTGACGACCTCGGCAAGGTGATCGGCCGCGGAGGCCGCACCGCGTCGGCGTTCCGCACGGTCGTCTCGGCGCTGGCCGGCAAGGACGGCGCCCGGGTCGACTTCGTGGACGTCGACAAGCGTCGCTGAGCACACTGTTCGCCAGGATGGGTGTCGCCCCTCGGGGCGGCACCCATCCTGCATTTACCGCCCCGAGAGGATCCTGTGGAGACCATCGAGCTCGTCGTCGGCCGCATCGGCAAGCCGCACGGCCTCAAGGGTGAGGTGACCGTCGACGTCCGCACCGACGAGCCGGAGCGGCGCTACGCCCCCGGCGCCGTCCTGCGCGCCGAGCCGCCCAGCGGCTCCGCGTCGCCGCTGCGGTCGCTGACCGTCGACCGGGCGCGCTGGCACCAGTCCACGCTGCTGGTCACCTTCGCCGAGCTGCCCGACCGCAACGCCGCCGAGGCGGTCCGCGGCACCGTGCTGCACGCGACCGTCCCGCTCGACCAGACCCCCGAGGACCCCGACGAGTTCTACGACCACCAGCTGGTCGGGCTCGCGGCGTGCGACGTCGACGGGCGCGCGCTGGGCGAGGTCACGGCCCTCGTGCACGGTGGCGCCCAGGACCTGCTGACCATCCGCACCCCCGACGGCCGCGACACGCTGGTGCCGTTCGTCAAGGCCCTCGTGCCCGAGGTCGACCTCGCCGGCGGCCGCGTCGTCGTCGCCGACCGGCCCGGCCTGGTCACGCCGCTGCCCGAGGACGAGCAGGAGGGGTAGTGCGGCTCGACTACGTCACGATCTTCCCGGACTACCTCGCGCCGCTGTCGCTCTCGCTGCCCGGCCGCGCCGTGGCGTCGGGGCTGATCGAGGTCCACGTCCACGACCTGCGCACCTGGACCCACGACCGGCACCGCACCGTCGACGACACGCCGTACGGCGGGGGCGCCGGCATGGTGATGCGGCCCGAGCCGTGGGGGGAGGCGCTCGACGCGCTGGCCGTCGAGGGCGCCACGGTCGTCGTGCCGACGCCGTCGGGGGAGCCGTTCACCCAGGCGCTGGCGCGCGACCTCGCGACCCGCGAGCGGCTGGTCTTCGCGTGCGGCCGCTACGAGGGCATCGACCAGCGCGTCCTCGACCACGCCGCGGCCCGCACGGAGGTGCGCGAGGTCTCCGTCGGCGACTACGTGCTCAACGGGGGAGAGGTCGCGGCGCTCGCGATCACCGAGGCCGTCGTACGGCTGCTGCCGGGGTTCATGGGCAACGCCGCGTCGCTGGTGGAGGAGTCCCACGAGGACGGCCTGCTGGAGTACCCGGTCTACACCAAGCCCGCGAGCTGGCGGGGCCTCGACGTGCCGCCGGTGCTGCTCGGCGGCAACCACGCGGCGATCGCCGCCTGGCGCCGCGACCAGGCGCTGCGGCGCACCGCTGAGCGTCGTCCCGACCTGCTGCACGCGAGCGCGACGGACGGGGAGTGGGCGGTCGTGCCGGCGGTCCGCGCCGACGCCCCCGAGCTGCTGGTCCTGCAGCGCGCCTGCTGGGTGCAGGAGGCGCTCGCCAACGACTCCCTGGAGATCCCGGCGCTGCACGAGTCGCTGGCCGACCTCACCGCGTCCCTCGACACCTGGAGCTGGTACGTCGTGCGCGCCGCGGGCCGGCTCGTCGGCGCGGTGCGCGGCCGGCTCGAGGGCGACACCTGGCACATCGGCCGGGTGATGGTGGCGCCGGACCTGCAGGGGCACGGGCTCGGCCGGCTGCTGCTCGACCACGTGCAGCGCGTTGCGCCGCCCGCGGCGGCGTCGTACTCCCTGTTCACGGGGGAGGGGAGCCACGCCAACCAGCGGATGTACAAGAAGGCGGGCTTCCGGCTCCGGCCCGACCTGCCCGCCCCGCCGGGGGCCGTCGTGCTGACCAAGCGGATTTCGGGCCGCTGATCCTCCTGTGGCACACTCGTGCCTTGGTCCAGCCGGGCCGAAGGACCGCTCCGAGGATCGCACGGAGGGTCTGCGCCGGGCCCCTGCCACAGGGGGAGCCCAGCGCCGCCGGCCACCCACGCCGGACCACACACCTGAACAGCACCGCATCCGACACCGCGACTGACCTGTGGCACTCGCGAGGAGAATCATGACCAACGTCATCGCCGAGCTCGGCGCCGCATCGCTGCGCACCGACGTCCCCGCCTTCCGCGCGGGCGACACCATCAAGGTCCACGTGAAGGTCGTCGAGGGCAACCGGTCCCGCGTCCAGATCTTCCAGGGCGTCGTCATCCGGGTCCAGGGCTCCGGCGTGGGCCGCACCTTCACCGTCCGGAAGGTCTCCTTCGGCGTGGGCGTCGAGCGGACCTTCCCGCTGCACTCCCCGATCTTCGACCAGATCGAGATCGTCACCCGCGGTGACGTCCGCCGCGCCAAGCTGTACTACCTGCGCAACCTGCGCGGCAAGGCCGCCAAGATCAAGGAGCGCCGCGAGTCCTGAGCTCCGGGCACCTGCCTAGGATCTGCGCGTGACCACCGAGGACCGCGGGACCCCGCCTGTCGACAACGACGGCGCCGGGGACCCGCGGTCCTCGTCGTCTTCCGGGTCGTCTTCCGGGTCGTCCGCCGGGCCGGCGAAGCGCCGCAAGCTCTCGGCCTGGCAGGAGACCGTCGTCCTGCTGGTGGTGGCCGTGGCGCTCGCCGCGTTCGTGAAGGCGTTCCTCGTGCAGTCCTTCTACATCCCCTCGGAGTCGATGGAGCCCGGCCTGGTCCGCAACGACCGGATCGTGGTGCAGAAGCCGTCGTACTGGTTCGGCGGGGAGCCGCAGCGCGGCGACGTCGTCGTCTTCGAGGACCCGGGCGGCTGGCTGGACGCCGGCTCGTCCGGGCCGACCAGCCCGCTCAGCAAGGCGCTGGCCGCGGTCGGGCTCTACCCCACCGGCGGCCACCTGGTGAAGCGCGTGATCGGCGTCGAGGGCGACGTGATCGAGTGCTGCGACGACGAGGGCCGGCTGCTGGTCAACGGCGTGCCGGTCGAGGAGTCGGAGTACGCCGTGACCGACGGCGAGAAGTGCTTCGGCCCGATGCCGAACGGCGGCAGCGGCTGCCGCCAGGGCTGGACCGCGGGCCCGGTGCCCGAGGGCGAGCTGTTCGTGATGGGCGACAACCGCGCGCACTCCGCCGACTCCTCGGCGCGGCTGTGCCGGCCCGGGCGGGAGAGCTGCGCGACCGACCCGTTCGTCGACGAGGACCTCGTCGTCGGCCGGTTGCTGGCCCGGGTGTGGCCGGCCGACCGGTTCGACGTGACCGACGGCGTCGACGCGTTCGCCGACGTCCCCGACCCGTCCTGACCCCGTCCCGCCCCACCCACGACGCGCTGGATCCCCGATGAGCTTCCTCCCCCGAGGTGCGACCGTACGACGCGACGCCGGTCTCTACGGCTACGAGCGCGCGCTGCGCCGCCACGGCATCGAGCCGATCGCCGGCGTCGACGAGGCCGGTCGCGGAGCGTGCGCCGGGCCGCTCGTCGCCGGCGCGGCGATCCTGCCCGCCGGGCCGGCCGGGGTGGTCCCGGGGCTCGCGGACTCCAAGCTGCTCACCGAGCGGGCACGCGAGCGCTGCTACGACCAGATCGTGCGGCGGGCCCTGGCCTGGTCGGTGGTGGTCATCAGCCACGAGGAGTGCGACCGGCTGGGCATGCACGTCGCCAACATCGAGGCCCTGCGGCGCGCGGTCGCGCTGCTCGACCTGCCCCCGGCGTACGTGCTCACCGACGGGTTCCCCGTCGACGGGCTCGGCGTGCCCGGCCTCGCGGTCTGGAAGGGCGACCGGGTCGCCGCGTGCATCGCGGCCGCGTCGGTGCTCGCGAAGGTGACCCGCGACCGGCTGATGACCGAGCTGGACCGCGAGTGGCCGGCGTACGACTTCAAGACCCACAAGGGCTACATCACCGACGTGCACACCGCCGCGCTGGCCGAGCACGGCCCGTCGCCGGTGCACCGGATGCGGTTCGTCAACGTGCGTCGGGCCGCCGGCCTGGAGTCGCCGCTAGAGTCGCACTCGTGAGCGCCGAGGACCTCGAGAAGTACGAGACCGAGATGGAGCTGACGCTCTATCGCGAGTACCGCGACGTCGTCGGCATCTTCAAGTACGTCGTCGAGACCGACCGCCGCTTCTACCTGTGCAACCAGGTGGACGTGAAGGCGCGCACCGAGGCCGGCGAGGTGTTCTTCGAGGTCTCGATGAGCGACGCCTGGGTCTGGGACATGTACCGCCCGGCGCGCTTCGCCAAGAACGTCAAGGTGCTGACGTTCAAGGACGTCAACGTCGAGGAGCTCACCCCCGCGGAGATCGACCCGCCCAAGCCGTAGCGGGCCACCAGTCGTCCACAGGGGCTCCCCTGGAGGGGTTCGTCCCCAGGCCGAGGCGGCCGGACGCCTGCCGTCCCCGCCCCCGGCGAGGCTGACCGCAGGAGGTCAGCGATGACGGGAACTACCACCAAGCAGGCGCTGGGCGCGTACGGCGAGTCGCTCGCCGCGCGGCACCTGACGGCGCAGGGCATGGTCCTGCTCGACCGCAACTGGCGCTGCGACGAGGGCGAGCTCGACCTGGTCCTGCGCGACCGCGACGTGCTCGTCGTGTGCGAGGTCAAGACGCGCAGCAGCGACCGGTGCGGGACCCCGCACGAGGCGATCACCGAGCCCAAGCTCGCGCGGCTGCGCCGGCTGGCGGTCCGCTGGCGCGAGGCGCACGGGATCGGGGCGGTGGAGATCCGTCTCGACCTGGTCGCGATCATCCGCCCGCGCCGCGGGGCCTCGAGCGTCGACCACGTGCGGGGGATCGGCTGATGCCGTTCGCGACCGCCCGCACGGTGTCGCTGCAGGGCGCGCTCGGCCACCTGATCGACGTGCAGACCGACGTGTCGCCCGGTCAGGTCGGCACCACCCTGGTGGGGCGGCCGGACGCCTCGATCCACGAGGCCCGGGACCGGTGCCGGATGGCGATCGTCAACTCCTCGCTCACGTGGCCGGCGACCAAGCGGATCACGATCCTGCTCTCCCCGGCCGACCTGCCCAAGAGGGGCACGCACTTCGACCTGGCCATCGCGGTCTCGGTGCTGGCGGCCGACGGGCGGCTGCCGGGCACCGCTCTCGGGGGCACGGTGCTGATCGGGGAGCTGACGCTCGACGGAGGGCTGCGGTCGGTCGCGGGGGTGCTGCCCATGGTGCTGGCCGCAGCCGACCGCGGCATCCACCGCGTGTTCGTGCCCGAGCCGCAGGCCGCGGAGGCAGCGATGGTGCCCGGGATGGAGGTGCTCGGGGTGCGGTCGCTGGCCCAGGTCGTCGCCGAGCTCCGCGGCGAGGAGGTGCCGCCCGCTCCGCCGGTGGCGGCCGCGTCGGGCAGCCGGCTGCTGTCGTGGCGGGGCGAGGAGCGGATGGACGAGATGGATCTCGCCGACCTCGTCGGCATGGTCGACGGCCGGTTCGCGATCGAGGTGGCGGCCGCGGGTGGCCACCACGTGATGCTCTCCGGACCCCAGGGCGCCGGGAAGACCAGCATCGCCGAGCGGATCCCGACCGTGCTGCCCGACCTGACCCCCGAGGAGTCGCTGGAGCTCACCGCCCTGCACTCGCTCGCCGGGGTGCTCGACCCGAGCGACGGCATGATCCGCCGCCCGGCCTTCCTCGCACCGCACCACGACGCCAGCAAGGCCGCCCTGGTCGGCGGCGGCACCGGCCAGGTGCGACCGGGCGCGGTCAGTCTCGCCCACGCCGGCGTGCTCTTCCTCGACGAGTTCCCGCTGTTCCGCAGCGACGCCATCGAGGCGCTCCGACAACCCCTCGAGAACGGCGACGTGGTGATCGCCCGCACCGACGAGCAGGTCCGGTTGCCGGCTCGCGGCATGGTCGTGCTCGCGTGCAACCCCTGCCCGTGTGGGGACTTCACGCCGAACGCGACGACCAACCGGTGCCGGTGCAAGGAGGTCGCCCGCCGCGACTACCGCGCCAAGATCACCGGCCCGGTCGCCGACCGCGTCGACATCCTGCGCCACGTGGAGCCGTTGCAGCCGTTCGAGCGCAGCGACCGCTTCTCCGTGCCGGAGGGGTCGGCAGCCGTGCGGGTGCGGGTGGCCGCCGCCCGAGCCCGCCAGCGAGAGCGCTACGACGGGGAGGGATGGCGGCTCAACGCCCACGTCCCCGGGGCGGCGCTGCGCGATCGCTGGCCGCTGGACGCCGCCGGGCGCGACCGGCTCGACAGCGACGTCTACGACGCCAAGATCACCTCACGCGGCGCGGTCCGCGTGCACCGCCTGGCCTGGACGATCCTCGACCTCCAGGGGCCGAGCGATCCGCGGCGGCGACCCGGGGCCGAGGAGGTCGAGACCGCCCTCGCCCTGCGCCGAGGTGACGCGCTGGCGCTCCGGGTCCTGCAGCGGCGGGCGTCGTGAGCGCCGCCCTGGCGCCCGAGGCCGAGCGGCTGGCCCGGGTCGGCCTGGCCCAGCTGACCGAGCCGGGCGATCCCCGGGTCGCCGCCGTGGTGGCCGAGGCAGGGGCGCAGGTGCTGTACGCCGACGTCCTCCGCCAGCGTGCCGACCGCACGACCCGGCAGATCCGGGAGGACGCGGAGAGCAGGCTGGGCGGCAGGGACCCGGCCGACGAGCTCGCGGACGCCGCCAAGGCCGGCCTGCGCTTCGTCGTTCCCGGCGACGAGGAGTGGCCCTCCCAGCTCGAGGACCTCGCGCACGCCCCCGCCCTGCAGCAGCGCGGCGGGCCGCCCTTGGGGCTGTGGGTGCGCGGACCGGTCCGCCTGGACACGCTCGCCGGGTCCGTCGCCGTCGTCGGCTCCCGCTCGGCGACGTCGTACGGCGGCGACGCCGCCGGGCTGATCGCGGCCGTGGTCGCCCGCGCAGGATGCCCGATCGTGTCCGGGGCCGCCTACGGCATCGACCAGGCCGCGCACCGGGGCGCGCTCGGAGGTGGTGGCACCACCGTCGCCGTGCTCGCGTGCGGAGCCGACCGGATCTACCCCGAGGGTCACCGCGACCTGCTGGAGCACCTGGCCCGGGAGGGGGCCGTGATCTCGGAGACCCGGCCCGGTGGTGCGCCGATGCGGATCAGGTTCCTGAGCCGCAACCGGATCATCGCGGCGCTCGCTGCCGGCACCGTGCTGGTCGAGGCGGCGGTCCGCAGCGGGGCCCTCAACACCGCCAACTGGGCGGGCCGGCTGAACCGGCCGGTGATGGGGGTGCCCGGGCCGATCACCAGTGCCCCGTCCCAGGGGGTGCACCAGCTGCTCCGCAGCGGGGCCGCGACCCTGGTCACCTCCGGGTCGGAGGTCCTGGACGTCGTGTCGCCCGCCGGGGAGCACGTCGTGGAGGAGCCACGGGGACGTGAGCGGTCCCGCGACCGCTTGTCCTCCCAAGACCGGCAGGTGCTCGACGCGGTGCCCGTCCGGCACGGAGCCGGCACCCACTCGATCGCCCGGGCCGCCGGCCTGGCGATGCTGACCGTGGCCTCGGCGCTGGAGCGGCTGCGCGGGGGCGGCTATGTCGAGAAGGACGAGGGCGGATGGCGGCTCGCCGCGCTCGCTCACGACTAGGGGGTGCTGTCGTTCCTAGACTCGGGAGGTGACCGACGAGCGTGAGCTGCCCGAGGCGTTCGCGCGGCTGCTGGGGGAGTACGAGCGCCACCTCGTCTCCGAGCGCGACCTCGCGCCGCACACCGTGCGGGCCTACCTCACCGACCTCGCCGGCCTGCTCGAGCACGCGCACCGGATGGGCATCCAGGACGTCACCGAGCTCGACCTGCGGACGCTGCGCAGCTGGCTGGCCAAGCAGCAGACCCTCGGCCGCTCCCGCACCACCCTCGCCCGGCGGGCGACCGCGGCGCGGGTCTTCACCGCCTGGCTCGCCCGGACCGGCCGGGTCGAGGTCGACCCCGGAGCCAGCCTCGGCTCGCCGAAGGCGCACTCGGTCCTCCCGTCGGTGCTGCGCGTCGACGAGGCGCGCGACCTGATCGCCGCCGCCACCGAGATCGCCGACGACGGCAGCCCGCTAGGGCTCCGCGACGTGGCCATGCTGGAGCTGCTCTACGCCACCGGCATCCGCGTCGGCGAGCTCGCCGGCCTCGACGTCGACGACGTCGACGCCGACCGCAACGTCGTTCGCGTGTTCGGCAAGGGGCGCAAGGAGCGCACGGTGCCCTACGGGCGTCCCGCGGCGCGGGCCCTGCAGTTCTGGCTCAAGCAGGGCCGGCCGCTGGTCGCCCGCGAGGGGTCGGGAGCGGCCCTGTTCCTCGGCGCCCGCGGCGGCCGGATCGACCAGCGTGCCGTCCGCACGCTGGTGCACCGGCGGATCGCCGACGTCCCCGGCGCCCCCGACATCGGCCCGCACGCCCTGCGCCACAGTGCGGCCACGCACCTGCTGGAGGGCGGCGCCGACCTGCGCTCGGTGCAGGAGCTGCTCGGGCACGCCTCGCTGGCCACCACCCAGCGGTACACGCACGTCACCACCGACCGGCTGCGCCGCGCCTACCAGCAGGCGCACCCCCGCGCCTGACGACAAGGACGCGTCAGCGGGCGTCGCGAGGCCTCACCAGTCGAGCGCCAGCAGCGGCGGCCGCCACGCGACGTACGCCGCGGTGCTCCCCGGACCGGCCCGGCCCGCCCGCGCCACCGGCTCGTCGCGCCACAGCGGCAGCAGGCGCACGGGGCCGCCGCCGACCAGGCGCAGCGGGTCGAGGTACGTCGAGGCGCCCTCGATCCACCCCCAGTGCAGGCACGCGCGGGGGGCGCAGTGCGAGCGGGCGGCCTGGAGGACGCCGAGGGGAGCGCCCGCAGCGACCTGGGTCCCGACCGTCACCGAGGCGGTCACCGGCTCGTACGTCGTGCGGGTCCCGCCGTGGTCGACGACCAGCACCCCCCGACCGGCCAGCGAACCGGCGAAGGAGACCGTGCCGGGCAGCGCCGCCCGGACCCGCTGGCCCACGCTGCCGAGCAGGTCGACCCCCCGGTGGCCCGGCCCCCACGGGTCCGCCGGGGGGTCGAACGGCGCGACGACCTCGGGCTCGGGCGCGAGCGGCCAGGTGCCGACCGGTTCCTCCTCGGGGCCGGCACCGGCGCCGGGGACGGCCGCGCCCAGCAGGACCAGGGTCAGGACGAGGGCTGCAAGGGTGCGCATGCGGTCAGCGTGCGCGCGACCGGCGCCGTCGGTCGCCGGCGCGTGCTGACCTCGGGAGATCCCCGTCGCGGACCGCCCCTGTGGACGACTCCCGGGCGGTCAGCCCGAGAACCCGCCGTCCTCGACCAGTCCCCGCAGCGCCCGCTCCACCGCCGCCATGCCGACGGCCAGCGCCTCCAGCTCGTCGTCGGCGAGCCTCTCGAGCACGGCCTGGCGGTGCTGCAGCTGGATCGAGGCGACCTCGCTGACGGCCAGCTCGCCGGCCTCGGTCGCGCGCAGGTGCTTGACCCGGCGGTCCTCGGCGTAGGGCTCCTGGCGCAGGAGACCGTGGTCGACGAGGCGGCCGACCAGCCCGGAGACGGTCGCGGCGCTCACGCCCAGCTCGTCGGCCACGTCGTGGGCGGTCAGCGGCGGCCGGTGGACCGCGAGCAGCAGCACCTTCAGCTGCTGGATCGAGAGCTCGGTCGCGACCACCGCGTCGATGCGCACCCTCATGCTGAGCTCCTCGACCATCCGGAGGCTCGCGTCGAGCGAGTCGAGGTGCTGAGGGCGGTCGCTCACGACCTCGAGAATACCCGTTAGGCTCAGGCTAACTATCGCCCCCGGGTGATCCACGTCTGCACCACACAGGAGTCCCGCTCGTGGGCAATCTCGCCTCGTTCTCCCTGCGCAACCGCGCCCTCGTGGCCCTCGCGACCGTCATGGTCGCGATCTTCGGCGGCATCTCGCTGGGCTCGCTCAAGATGGAGCTCATCCCCAACCTGGAGTTCCCGGCGGTCGGCGTCGTGGTGCCGTACGCCGGGGCCTCGCCCGAGGCCGTGGAGCAGGAGATCGCCGCGCCCGTCGAGGACGCGGTCGCCGGCGTGGACGGGCTGGAGGAGGTCTCCTCGACGTCCTCGAGCGGCTCCGCCCTGGTGCTGGTCACCCTGGAGTACGGCACCGACCTCGACGTCGCCCAGCAGGAGGTGGAGTCCGCGGTCGCCGACCTGGAGACGCTGCCCGACGGGGTCGAGCCGGTCGTCTTCGCCGGCAGCTTCGACCAGTTCCCGGTCGTCCAGCTCTCGGTGACCTCGGACGAGGACCCCGCGAGCCTCGCCGACGCGGTCGACCGGATCGTGGTCCCGGAGTTCGAGGACGTCGAGGGCGTGCGCCAGGTGACGGTGACCGGCGCGCCGGAGGACCGGGTCGAGATCACCCTCCGGCCGACCGCCGCCGCGAGCGGGGTGACGGCCGCGACCATCTCGCAGGCCCTCGGGAGCAACGCCTCCATGGTGCCCGCGGGGAGCATCGACGACGGCGACACCTCGCTCTCGGTGCAGGTCGGGGCGACGCCGACCACGCTGGCCGGGCTGAAGGCCGTCGCGGTCACGCTGCCCGACGGCGGCACGCAGCCGTTGGCCCAGCTCGCCACGGTCGAGGTCGGCCAGGCCGCGCCCACGTCGTACGCGCGGACCGACGGCTCGCCCAGCCTCTCGATCGGCATCACCAAGACCCCCGACGGCAACACCGTCGACATCTCCCACGCGGTCGCCGACCTGATGCCGGAGCTCGAGGAGAAGCTCGGCGACGACGCGTCGTTCGCGGTCGCCTTCGACCAGGCGCCGTTCATCGAGCAGTCCGTCCACGACCTGACGACCGAGGGCGGTCTCGGCCTCTTCTTCGCCGTGGTCGTGATCCTCATCTTCCTGTTCTCCGTGCGCTCGACGCTGGTGACCGCCATCTCGATCCCGCTCTCGCTGCTGGTGACCCTGATCGGGCTCCACCTCGGCGGCTACACGCTCAACATCCTCACGCTCGGGGCGCTGACGGTCGCGATCGGACGCGTCGTCGACGACTCGATCGTCGTCATCGAGAACATCAAGCGGCACCTGTCGTACGGCGAGGAGAAGCTCGCGGCGATCACCACCGCCGTGCGCGAGGTGGCCGGGGCGATCACGTCCTCGACGATCGCGACGGCCGCGGTGTTCCTGCCGATCGGCATCGTCGGCGGCCAGGTCGGGGAACTCTTCCGGCCGTTCGCGGTGACCGTGGCGCTGGCCCTGATGGCCTCGCTGCTGGTCGCGCTCACGATCATCCCGGTCCTGGCGTTCTGGTTCCTGAAGGCCCCCGACGGCCCGGTCGACGTCCAGGCGGTCAAGGCCGAGGCCGAGGCGAAGGAGGAGCGCAGCTGGCTGCGCCGGATCTACGACCCGGCCCTGGGCTGGGTCCTCGGGCGCCCGTGGCTCACGGTCGGTCTCGCGTTCGCGCTGCTGCTCGGCACCCTCGCGCTCGCGCCGCTCATCAAGACCAACTTCCTGGGCAGCAGCGGGCAGAACACGCTGACGGTCACCCAGGAGCTCGAGCCGGGCGCGAGCCTGGGCCGCCAGGACGAGGCGGCCCGCGAGGTCGAGGAGACCCTGCTGGGCGTGGACGAGGTCGAGACCGTCCAGACCTCGGTCGGCGCCGGGCCGATGGCGGCGTTCGACGGCGGCGCCACCTCCTTCGCCCTGACCCTCGACGAGGAGGCCGACGCCGACGCCGTGGCCGACGACCTCGAGGAGCAGCTCGGGTCCGCCGACGGCGAGGTGACCGTGAGCGCCAGCGACTCCTCGTTCAGCTCCGCGCTCGAGGTCGTGGTCACCGCGACCGAGCAGGAGTCCCTCGACGAGGCGGCGACGCTGGTCGCCGAGGAGCTCGCCACGGTCGACGGCATCGGGGTCGTGACCTCGGACGCCGCCGCGGCGCAGCCGATCCTCTCGGTGCAGCCGCGCGAGCAGGCGGCCGCCTCCGGCCTGACGCCGTCGGTCCTCGGGCAACTGCTGGCCCAGACCCTCAGCCAGCCGCCGATCGCCCGTGCGTCGGTCGACGGCGAGCAGCTCGACGTGGTGATGGCGGCGGGGGAGAAGCCGGCCTCGGTCGAGGCGCTGCGCGGGCTGCCCGTCGGCGACGGCTCGGCGACCCTGGGCCAGGTGGCCGAGGTCGAGGAGCAGCGCGTCGCCACGACCATCACCCGTGCCGACGGCGAGCGGACGGTGACCATCACCGCCGAGCCGGAGGCCGACGACCTCGGATCGGTCACGGCCGACGTCGAGGCGCTCCTCGACGACCTCGACCTCCCCGAGGGCACCGACGTCGCGCTCGGCGGCGTCTCCGAGGAGCAGGCCGAGGCGTTCGCCCAGCTCGGTCTCGCCCTGCTCGTCGCGATCGCGATCGTCTACCTGGTCATGGTCGGCACGTTCCGCTCCCTCGTGCAGCCGCTGATCCTGCTGGTCTCGGTCCCGTTCGCGGCGACCGGCGCCTTGCTGCTGCTGGTGGTCACCGGGGTCCCGCTGGGGGTGGCGTCCCTGATCGGGGCGCTGATGCTGATCGGCGTGGTGGTGACCAACGCGATCGTCCTGATCGACCTGGTCAACCAGTACCGCGAGGACGGCGCCGGCGTCCGGGAGGCGCTGACCGAGGGCGGAGGCAAGCGGCTGCGGCCGATCGTGATGACGGCCGCCGCCACGATCCTGGCGCTGACCCCGATGGCCTTCGGGGTGACGGGCGGGAGCGCGTTCATCTCCCAGCCGCTCGCGATCGTGGTGATCGGCGGGCTGATCTCCTCCACGGTGCTCACCCTGCTCCTCGTGCCGACGCTCTACCTGCTGGTCGAGCGGCGCAAGGAGCGCCGGGCCGCGAAGCGCGCGGCCCGCGTCGCCGGCGGCCAGGGCGGTCCGGTGGCGGAGGCCGGCTGAGCGGGGGCGGGCGCGCAGATTGGCGGTGCGCGCTCGCCGTCCCGTACGCTGGAGGACGCGATCGGTGTGTCCGCACACAGATCGACTTCGCACGTCGGCAGACCGCGACGGCCCCGCTCCGGGGTCGACCACCCGCGGGCGACGGTCCTTGGTCCCGCAGAGATGCGGGTCGGACCGCGTGCAGGCGTCAGGGCGACCGGCACCCGTCGGTCGCACGGAACTGAAAACGATACGGCCCGGGTTCCCGGCGTGCCCTGCTTCAAGGACACGCTCACGGGGCTCGACCACCAGGAGAAGAGAAGATCATGGCAGTCGTCACCATGCGCCAGCTCCTCGAGAGCGGCGTCCACTTCGGGCACCAGACCCGTCGCTGGAACCCCAAGATGAAGCGCTTCATCATGACCGAGCGCAACGGCATCTACATCATCGACCTGCAGCAGTCGCTGGCCTACATCGACCGCTCCTACGCCTTCGTCAAGGAGACGGTGGCCAAGGGCGGGACGATCATGTTCGTCGGTACCAAGAAGCAGGCGCAGGAGGCGATCGCCGAGCAGGCGACCCGCGTCGGCATGCCCTACGTCAACCAGCGTTGGCTCGGCGGCATGCTCACCAACTTCCAGACGGTCCACCAGCGGATCAACCGCCTCAAGGAGCTCGACGAGGTCGACTTCGACGACGTCGCCGGCAGCAGCCGCACCAAGAAGGAGCTGCTGCAGATGCGTCGCGAGCGCGACAAGCTCAACAAGTCGCTCGGCGGCATCCGTGAGATGAGCCGGACGCCCAACGCGGTCTGGATCGTCGACACCAACAAGGAGCACCTCGCCGTCGAGGAGGCCCGCAAGCTGCGGATCCCGATCATCGGCATCCTGGACTCCAACTGCGACCCCGACCTGGTCGACTTCCCGATCCCGGGCAACGACGACGCCATCCGCGCCGTCGGGCTGCTGACCCGCGTGGTCGCTGACGCCGTGGCCGAGGGCCTCATCGCCCGCTCCGGCGCCAAGACCGGCGAGGGCACCGCCCCCGCCGCTGCGGAGCCGCTCGCCGAGTGGGAGCGCGAGCTCCTGACCGGTGACGCCGAGAAGGTCGCCGAGGCCGCCACCGGCGCCGACGGCGCTGCTGCCTCGGAGGCCACCGGCGCGTCCAGCGAGGGCGTCGCCGCGACCGAGGTCGCCGCCGCTGCCGCCGAGCCGGCTGCCGAGCCCGCCGCTGAGGCGACCGAGGCCGAGGCGCCCGCCGAGGCCCCCGCCGCCGAGGCCCCCGCGGCCGAGGCGCCTGCTGCTGACGAGGCCCAGGCCTGATCGTTCCCGACCGCGGCGCGGGCCCGGGTACGACGTACCCGGGCCCCGTCGCGCCGGTGACGGCCTGCCCACCACTTTCGAACCAGAGGGAAGAGACACATGGCGAACATCTCCGCCGCTGACGTCAAGAAGCTCCGTGAGCAGACCGGCGCCGGCATGATGGACTGCAAGAAGGCCCTCACCGAGGCCGACGGCGACTTCGACAAGGCCGTCGAGATCCTCCGGATCAAGGGTGGCAAGAAGATGGCCGAGCGCGCCGCCGAGCGCGAGGCCTCCGCCGGCCTGGTCGCCACCGCCGGTGGGGCTCTCGTCGAGCTCAACTGCGAGACCGACTTCGTCGCCAAGGGCGACCAGTTCGTCGCCGCCGCCCAGCAGATCGCGGAGGCCGCCAACGAGGCGAAGGCCGCGGACGCGGAGACCCTCAAGGCCGTCACCGTGGGCGACAAGACCATCGGCCAGATCGTCGACGACCTCGCCGTCTCCATCGGCGAGAAGATCGAGCTCGGCCGGGTCGCGTACTTCGACGGTGAGACCACCGTCTACCTGCACCGCCGCGCGGCCGACCTGCCGCCGGCCGTCGGCGTCCTCGTCGAGTACGCCGGCGACGAGGCCGCGGCGAAGGCTGCCGCCATGCAGGTCGCCGCCATGCGCCCGCAGTACCTCACCCGCGACGAGGTCCCCGCCGACGTCGTCGCCAAGGAGCGCGAGATCGCCGAGGCGACCTCCCGCGAGGAGGGCAAGCCCGAGCAGGCGATCGCCAAGATCACCGAGGGCCGGCTCAACGGCTTCTTCAAGGACGTCGTCCTGCTCGAGCAGCCGTCGGTGACCGAGAACAAGAAGACCGTCAAGGCGGTCCTCGACGCGGCCGGCACCACCGTGAAGCAGTTCGTCCGCTTCGAGGTCGGCGCCTGACCCCAGGCACCCGCCGACGAGGCCGGGACGGAGCGCAACGCTCCGTCCCGGCCTCTTGTCATTTGCCGCGGTGTCGTCGCTGCGCTCGGGGCGGCGGGACGTCATACGAGTTGGCGGCGGTAGCGACCGGCACGGATGACGTTCCGCGGGACGTCGTACGAGGTGGTGGTCGTCGCCGCCAGGACGTATGACGTCCCCGAGCCGAACGGGCGGACACAAGCGCCGACTCGGCGTGCAACGGGGGCGGGGAGGGGGCTGTGCGAATGGCCCGCGGGGGAGCCCCGGGGTCCAGTAGTGTCCCGGTGCGGTCGCAACGGCCGTCTCGTCACGAGGGGAACCCATGGGTCTGTTCGACAAGGTGCGCGGCCAGTTCATCGACATCGTCGAGTTCCTCGACGACAGCCGCGACACCCTCGTCTGGCGGTTCCCGCGCCAGGGCAACGAGATCAAGATGAACGCCCAGCTCGTCGTGCGCGAGGGGCAGGTCGCGGTTTTCGAGAACGAGGGCCAGATCGCCGACGTCTTCACGCCCGGCACCTACACCCTGGAGACCAAGAACCTCCCGATCCTCTCCACCCTCAAGGGCTGGAAGTACGGCTTCAACTCGCCCTTCAAGGCCGAGGTCTACTTCGTCGGGATGCGGCAGTACACCGACATGAAGTGGGGCACCCAGAACCCCGTCACGGTCCGCGACGCCGAGTTCGGGATGGTCCGGCTGCGCGCCTTCGGCACCTACGCGCTCCAGGTCGTCGACGCCGCCAAGCTGCTGCGCCAGCTGGTCGGCACCGACCCGCAGTTCCGCACCGACGAGGTCGCGGAGTTCCTGCGCCAGAACATCGTCAGCCAGGTCGGCACCGCGCTCGGCAACTCCAACCTCCCGATGCTCGACCTCGCGGCCAACCAGCAGACGATCGCCGCGACCCTGGCCGGCACCCTCACCAGCAACCTGGCCGACTTCGGCATCAGCATCCCGCGGTTCGTCATCGAGAACATCTCGCTGCCCGCCGAGGTCGAGGAGGCGCTCGACAAGCGCACCCAGATGGGGGTGCTCGGCAACCTCGACCAGTACGCGAAGTTCCAGGCCGCCACCGCCATCGGCGACGCCGCCAACAACCCCGGCGGCGCCGGGGAGGGCATGGGCCTCGGGATGGGCGTGGCGATGGGCCAGCAGATGGCCAACGCGCTCTCCCCGCAGCAGCCCCAGCAGGCTCAGGCGCCCGCCGGCGGGCCCCCGCCGCTGCCGGGCGCGGGCGCCGCACAGCCGTGGTTCCTCGCGCTGGGCGGGGCCCAGGTCGGGCCGCTGGCCGCGGCCGACCTGGCCGGCCGGGTCGCCGCCGGCGAGCTGACGCCGACCACGCTGGTGTGGCAGCAGGGCATGGCCGCCTGGACGGCCGCCTCCGAGCTCCCCGAGCTCCAGGGCCTGTTCGCCGCCACCCCGCCGCCGCTTCCCCCGCAGGCCTGAGGAGCACGCCGTGCCCCACGACGAGACCGCGCCCGCGCCTGCCCCGCTCAGCTCCACCTGCCCCGGTTGCGGCGCCCAGACGGCGTACGCCCCGGGGACGACGTCGCTGCGCTGCTCCTCCTGCGGCGGCGAGCTGGCGATCGCCGAGACCGGCGCCGTCATCCGGGAGCACTCCTTCGACGAGTGGACCAGCCGGCACGGCGCGGTCGAGCTGGCGTCGCTGGGCGCCCACGACCTGCAGTGCCGCGGGTGCGGCGCGCGCACCGAGACCACCGACCTGGCCGGCACCTGCCAGTTCTGCGGCGGCGCCCTGGTCGCCGTCGCCCACCCCGAGGGGCTGGTCGCCCCCGAGGCGGTCGTCCCCTTCCACCTCGACCGCCGTGCGGCGGAGAAGGCGTTCGGCGACTGGGTCAGCTCCCGCCGGTTCGCGCCGGGGGCGTTGAAGAAGGTCGGCTCCACCGAGGGGCTGCAGGGCACCTACGTCCCGCACTGGACCTACGACGCGCACACCGAGACCGACTACGAGGGCCAGCGCGGCGACTACTACTACGTGACCGTCAGCCACCAGGTCTCCGATGGCAAGGGCGGCACCCGCACCGAGACCCGTCAGGAGCGGCGTACCCGCTGGCGCCACGCGTCCGGGCACGTGGCCCGGTCCTTCGACGACGTGGTCGTAGTCGGCACCGGCCGGCTCGACCCCGAGAAGCTCGAGAAGATGGGCCCCTGGAAGCTCGAGGACGCCCGGCCCTTCCAGCAGGAGTACCTCACCGGCTACTCCGCGCTGCGCTACGACATCGACCCCCAGCAGGGGTCCGACCAGGCGCGCGGCACGATGCGCGCGGTCATCGAGGACGACTGCGAGCACGACATCGGCGGCGACGAGCAGCGGGTCTCCGACATGGACGTCACCTACTCCCAGGCGATGTTTAAGCTGGTGCTGATGCCGCTGTGGATCGCCACCTACCTCTACGGCGGCAAGACCTGGCAGGTGATGGTCAACGCCAACACCGGCGAGGTCGTGGGGGAGCGGCCCTGGAGCGTCCCGAAGATCGTCGCCGCGGTGCTCGCCGCCCTGGTGCTGATCGGGATCGTGGTGGCGCTGGTGATGTCGGGGTCCGACAGCAGCGCCTGACGTCCCCGTCGTACGCCGGGGCCGCACCGCGGCGTTCGGTGGCTACGCCGCGATCCGATAGGTTGCTCCTCGGGCTGGGCGCGGATTCGCCGGGCCCGACCTCGATGTCGACCAGGGAGGTCCTCGGTGACCGGTTACCAGCGCGTGCTCCTCAAGCTGTCCGGCGAGGTGTTCGGCGGCGGGAACGTCGGGGTCGACCCCGACGTCGTCCAGAAGATCGCCCGCGAGATCGCCGACGTCGCCCGGGCCGGGGTGCAGGTCGCGGTGGTCACCGGCGGTGGCAACTTCTTCCGTGGCGCCGAGCTCCAGCAGCGCGGCATGGACCGCGTGCGGGCCGACTACATGGGCATGCTCGGCATCGTCATGAACTGCCTCGCCCTCCAGGACTTCCTGGAGAAGATGGGCGTGGAGACCCGCGTGCAGACCGCCATCACCATGGGCCAGGTCGCCGAGCCGTACGTCCCGCGCCGCGCGATCCGGCACATGGAGAAGGGCCGGGTCGTGATCTTCGGCGCCGGCATGGGCATGCCGTTCTTCTCCACCGACACCGTCGCGGTGCAGCGGGCGCTGGAGTCGCGCTGCGACGTGGTCCTGGTCGCCAAGAACGGCGTCGACGGCGTCTACACCGCCGACCCGAACGTGGACCCGACCGCGACCAAGTTCGACGAGCTCACCTACGACGAGGCGATCTCCCGCGGGCTGCGGATCATGGACCAGACGGCGTTCGCGCTGTGCGGCGAGAACAAGCTGCCCATGGTCGTCTTCGGCATGGAGCCGGAGGGCAACATCCTGCGCGTCGTGCGGGGTGAGAAGATCGGCACGCTGGTGAGCGCGGGCTGAGTCCCGCCCGCCACACCCGCGAGCACCAGCAGCGCACCACCGACGAGCAACCAGGAGCAGCCGTGATCAGCGACATCCTCAACGAGACCGACGGCAAGATGGACAAGTCCGTCGAGGCGACGCGCGAGGAGTTCGCGGCGATCCGCGCCGGGCGCGCGCACCCCAGCATGTTCAGCAAGATCGTCGTCGACTACTACGGGCAGCCGACCCCGCTGCAGCAGCTGGCGTCGTTCACCGCCCCCGAGGCGCGGGTCATCCTGATCCAGCCCTACGACATGGGCGCGATGGCCAACGTGGAGCGGGCGATCCGCGACTCCGACCTGGGCGTCAACCCGTCCAACGACGGCAAGGTGCTGCGCTGCGTGTTCCCCGAGCTGACCGAGGAGCGCCGCAAGGAGTACATCAAGGTGGCCCGCAGCAAGGCCGAGGACGGCCGGGTCTCGGTCCGCAACCTGCGCCGTACCGCCAAGCAGAACCTCGAGAAGCTCGAGAAGGACGGCGAGGTCGGCAAGGACGACGTCACCGGCGCCGAGAAGCGGCTCGACGGCATGACCAAGCAGCACACCGACGCCATCGACGAGATGCTGAAGAACAAGGAGGCCGAGCTGCTCGAGGTCTGAGGACCTCCCGCTCGCACTCCTCTCGATGACCGACTCCACGCCGGCCCCCGTCAAGGACCACGGCCGGGCCGGCCGCGACCTGCCCGCGGCCATCGGCTCCGCCTTCGTCCTCCTCGCCGCGATCGCGGCCTCGCTCGCGTTCTGGAAGACCGCGTTCATGGTGATCGTCGCGATCGCCGTGGTCGTCGCGATCTGGGAGCTGCACCGCGCGCTGCTCACCAAGGACATCGACATCCCCGAGCAGCCGCTGATGGTCGGCGGCGTCGTGATGGTCGTGGTCGCCTACGTCTGGGGCGCGCCGGCCCTGGTCACCGCGACCGCCGTCACCGCGCTCGGGGTGATGCTCTGGCTGCTGCGCCGCGGCATCGACGGCTACGTCAAGAACGCCACCGCCGCCGTCTTCACGCTCGTCTACGTGCCGTTCCTCGGCTCCTTCGTTGCCCTGCTGCTCGCCGAGGGCGGCCGCACCGGCGGCGGCTTCGACGACGACGGGGTCAAGGGGATCCTCGTCTTCATCCTCATCACCGTCGCCTCCGACACCGGCGGGTACGCCGCGGGCGTGCTGTTCGGCCGGCACCCGATGGCCCCGGTCATCTCTCCCAAGAAGTCCTGGGAGGGGTTCGCGGGCTCACTGGTCGCCACGACCCTGGGCGGCATGGCGCTGGTGGTCTACCTGCTCGACGGCGACTGGTGGGTCGGCCTGCTGCTGGGCCTGGTCGCGGTCGTGATGGCCACCCTCGGCGACCTGTGCGAGTCGGTGATCAAGCGCGACCTCGGGATCAAGGACATGAGCCAGGTGATCCCCGGCCACGGCGGCCTGATGGACCGGCTCGACTCGCTGCTCGCCACCATCGCGCCGGTGTGGCTGATGCTGCACTACCTCGTCTTCTAGGGACGGCGACCGGCCGTGACCCTGTTCCTCGTCCGCCACGGCCGGCCCCTGGTCGTGCCCGGGGAGCCCGCCGCCACGTGGGAGCTCGACCCGGCGGGGTTCGACGAGATCTGGGCGCTGCGCGACCGGCTGCCCCAGGGGGCGGCGTGGTTCAGCTCGCCGGAGCCCAAGGCCGTCGCGACCTGCCAGCTGCTCACCGAGGGCGAGGTCGGCGTCGTCGACGGCCTGCGCGAGCAGGAGCGCGGGTCCGCGTGGGTCGACGACTTCGAGGGGGCGGTACGACGGGCGTTCGCCGAGCCCGACGTACCGGCGCACCCCGGGTGGGAGCCGCTCGCGCGGACCCGGGAGCGGGTGCTGCGCGCGGTCGGCTCCGTGCGGCACGTGCACGCGGGGGAGGACGTCGTCCTGGTCGGCCACGGGACGGCGTGGACGCTCGTCGAGGCCGCGCTGACCGGTGCCCAGCCGGATCCGGACCGCTGGGCGCGCCTCGGCATGCCCGCCGTGGTGGCGCTCCCCGAACCACTACTGTCGTCCGGGTGAGCACGGAGGAGGGCCAGCGGGCCGCGACGGCGCCGTCCGCCCCGGACACCGAGCCGGGCCGGTGGCACCGCGACCACCCGACGTTCAGCTCGCTCGCCGGGTTCTTCACCGGGCTGCTGTTCGTCATCGTCGTCCCCGGCACGTACGCCGCGCTGCTGAGCGTGCTGGTCGACAGTGACACCGCCGAGGGGCTGTTCCCGCTCGTGCTGGTCGCGTTGGCGGTGCCGATCGGGCTGGCGGTGGCGCCGCGCACCCGGCGGTTCGGCCGCTTCATGCTCCTCGGGATCGTCACCACCGCGGTCGTGGTGCTGGCCTCCGCGGCGCTGGTGCTCTGGTACCTCTACCACTTCGACTCCTGAGCGCTCCCGCCGCCGTTTTCGGTTGACCCGCCGGGAGTGGGAGAATCGAGGCGATGTCCTCCACCACCACTCCCGAGCCGCCGGCCGGCGCGACCGCGCTGCCCCTGGTCTTCGACGAGCCCCGCGGCCGCAAGAAGCCCCCGCGGCACCTCGCCGACCTCGACGCCGCCGGCCGCAAGGCGCTGCTGGAGGAGCACGGACTGCCCGGCTTCCGCGCCAAGCAGCTCTCCACCCACTACTTCGGGCGGCTCGTCGACGACCCGGCGCAGATGACCGACCTGCCGGCCGCCCAGCGCGCCGAGCTCGTCGAGGCGCTGCTGCCGACCCTGATGACCCCGCTGCGCACGCTCGAGGCCGACCGCGGCACCACCCGCAAGACCCTGTGGAAGCTCTTCGACGGCGCGCTCGTCGAGTCGGTGCTGATGCGCTACCCCGACCGCGCCACCGTCTGCGTCTCCAGCCAGGCCGGCTGCGGCATGGCCTGCCCGTTCTGCGCCACCGGCCAGGGCGGCCTGCAGCGCAACATGTCGACCGCCGAGATCGTCGAGCAGGTCGTCGCCGCGCACCGCAGCATGGCCCGCGGCGAGGTCCCCGGCGGACCCGGCCGGGTCTCGAACGTCGTGTTCATGGGCATGGGCGAGCCGCTGGCCAACTACAAGGCCGTGATCGGCGCCGTCCGCCGGATGGTCGACCCCACGCCCGACGGGCTCGGCATGTCGGCCCGCGGGATCACCGTCTCGACCGTCGGCCTGGTGCCGCGCATCCTCCAGCTCGCCGAGGAGGGCATCCCGGTCACCCTCGCGCTGAGCCTGCACGCGCCCGACGACGAGCTGCGCAACGAGCTGGTGCCGATCAACACCCGCTACTCCGTCGACGAGACCGTCGCCGCGGCCTGGAACTACGCCAAGGTCACCGGCCGCCGGGTCTCCATCGAGTACGCCATGATGCGCGGCATCAACGACCAGGCCCACCGTGCCGACCTGCTCGGCGACGTGCTGCGCTCCTACGGCGACTGGGGCTGGGTGCACGTCAACCTGATCCCGCTCAACCCCACCCCGGGCAGCAAGTGGACCGCCTCCGACCCCGCCGACGAGCGCGAGTTCGTCCGGCGCCTGGAGGCCAAGGGCGTCCCGACGACCGTCCGCGACACCCGCGGTCGCGAGATCGACGGCGCCTGCGGCCAGCTGGCAGCCACCGAGTCCTGAGCCCGGCTGGATGACTCCCGAGCGGGTCGCCGCGGCCTCGGCCGCGTGGGTGTGGGTCCCCGACGAGGCGCGCACGGTCGAGGACGACGAGCTGCTGCTCGTGCGCTACCCGGACTGGTTCCTCACCCCGCTCGTGCTGGCGCGGTTCACCCCGCGCCGCCCGCTCGGCGAGGCGTTCGCTGCGGCGCTCACGGCCGCCCGCACGCTGGACTGGCCCGAGCTGCTGTGCTGGGTGCGCCTCGACGCCCCGCCGGGATGGGAGGACCTGCTGCGGTCGCGCGGCGCGACACCGGTCGAGACCCTCGACGTGCTGGCCCTCGACCTGCGCCCCGGCACTCCGGACCTCGGCGTACCCCCGGATTCGGAGGTGCGTCCCGTCGACGGTCCCGACCTGCTCCGTGACTTCGACGCGGTCAACGTCGAGGTCTTCGGCGGCGAGCTCCCGCCGGAGGAGCACGTCGAGGCGGAGTCCGTCCGCGCCGCCGCCGACCTGGCGGCCGGCCGGGCCGCGCGGATGGTGGCCTACGTCGACGGCGAGCCGGTCGGCTCGGGCGGCCTGACCGTCGCGGACGGCGTGGCCCGGCTCTGGGGCGGTGCCGTCCTCGAGGCGTCCCGCGGGCGCGGGGTCTACCGCGCGCTGCTCGCCGCCCGGCTGGAGTACGCCGCGGCGCACGGCGCGTCGGTCGCCCTGGTCAAGGGCCGGGTCGAGACCTCCGGGCCGATCCTGCGGCGCGCCGGGTTCGCGCCGTACGGGCAGGAGAGGTCCTACCGGCTGTCGCTCTGACCGACGTCGGCGCTTGCGTCCGACCGCGTTCCCGTCCGACGTGTGCCACGCTGGCGCCGTGAGAAGGCGGCTCGTGCGCGCACTGGGTGTCGCTGCCGGCGTGGTCGTCGGCGTGCTGGCTGTCGTCGCCCTGCTGAACCTCACGGTCTACCTGGAAGCCTCCGTCCCGCCGAGGGACGAGCTTCCGCAGCTGCCGTCCGGGCTCGAGATCGTCAACGAGACCGATGGCTGCGGCTCCGGGAACTGCTTCCGTGAGTTCGACGTCGTGGGCGCCCCCGGCGAGGCGCCCGCGTCGATCCTCGCCCGCCTGCCGTCGACCGAGGACTGCTCGGCCCGCTCGCTGGTGGATCGGCGCCCGCTCTGCGTGGGCTACCGGATGGGGGAGGAGGCTGTCCGGGGCTACGTCTCGCTCGGCAAGTGGTGGAGCTGACCGCCGCCGACAAGCGCCGCCGCCTCCTCGACGGTGTCGACGAGGTGCACGTGCGGCTCCATCACCCGGCCCGCGGCGAGCGCGCGGAGCAGCGGCCAGACGGGCAGCACCCGGGTCCAGTACTCCTCGCCGACCAGCACCATCGGCGCCACCGACGACTCGTCGGCGTAGTAGTTCTCGCAGGCGTCCTGGAAGACCTCCTGGACGGTGCCGCCGGCACCGGGGAGGAAGACGATGCCCGCGTCGCACGTCTCGAGGAGGACCGCCTCGCGGACCGCGTTGCGGAAGTACTTCGCGATCGCGCTGGCGAACAGGTTCGGCGGCTCGTGGCCGTAGTGCCAGGTCGGGATGCCGAGGGACTCCGGGCCGTCGGGGAACTGGGCGGCGACGGTGAGCGCCGAGCGGGCCCAGTCGGTCACGGACGGGCGGAACGACGGCACCTCCGCGAGCTCGGCCAGCGCGTCGTCGAGGTCGGCCGCCGGGCGGTCGGCCAGCCGGGCGCCGAGGTTGGCGGCCTCCATCGCGCCGGGTCCGCCGCCGGTCGCGACGGTGAGCCCGGCCCCGACGAGCTGCCCCAGGCGCGCGGCCGCGGCGTACGTCGGGTCGCCGCGCAGCGCGGCGTGCCCGCCCATCACGCCCACGAGCCGCCGGCCGCGCACCCACTCCTGCAGCGCCTGGTCGACGGCGTGGTCGTGCAGGGTCTGGGCGAGCTCCTGCTCGGGCTCCCAGGGCCGCTGGGACCAGGCGTAGGCGCGGGCGTCCAGGGAGTCCTCGTACGCCGGGGCGTCGACCAGCTCCTCGGCCGTGTAGAGCGCGGAGCGGTGCACGTCGACCGGCACGTCGGGGATGGCGGGCAGCACCAGCGCGCCGGCGGCAGCGACCCGCTCCGCGTCGCCGGAGGCGAAGGTGCAGCCCAGGAACGTCGCGCCGTCGACCCGGCTCCGCCGGAGCTCGGCGGAGCGGCCGGTCAGGTCGACCGACCGCACCCGCCACCCCGACATCGAGGTCGCGCCGGCCGCGAGCCGGTGGTCGAGGTCGTCGAGCGACTCGACGTGGACGATGCGGCCCCGGGTGCGCTTCACCCGGGCACCCTAGAACGCCTGGGCCACCAGCTCCCCGAACAGCGCGTGCTCGTCGGCCGCGAGCCCCCGCGCGCGGAACCAAGAGCAGACGTTGGCGCAGTCGCGCATCAGGAAGTCCATCCCCTGGAGGTTGCCGACCAGGTCGACGATCTGCGGGAGGTCGATGATCACCAGCCGGTCGCCCGCCGCCAGGAGGTTGTACGCCGAGAGGTCGCCGTGGACGATCCCGTGCCGGGCCATCGTGGCCAGCGCCTCGCGCAGCTGGTCGAAGTACGACGCGAGCAGCGCCGGCTCCGGTCGCGTCTGCGCCAGCCGGGGCGCGGTGTCCACGCCGTCCTCGGACTCGACGGTGATCCACTCCATCAGGATCTCGGTGCCGTCGACCTGGACGGGGTAGGGGACCGGCAACCCCAGCTTCCAGAGCCGCCGCAGCGCGTCCCACTCCGAGACCGCCCACTCGCCGGCGGCGACCTGCCGGCCGAAGGTGCTGTTGCGCTTGACGGCCCGCTCGTCGCGGGAGCGCTTCATGCTGCGGCCCTCGGTGTACGCCGCGGCGCGGTGGAAGGTGCGGTGCTCGCTGCTGCGGTAGCGCTTGGCCGCCATCACGACGCCGCCGCCGGGATCGAGGGGGTCGGCCCGCTCCACGAGGAAGACGTCGGCCTCCTTGCCGGTCTTGAGGATGCCGAGCTCGGTGTCGACGGCGCCGCGCGAGGTCACGACCCACGCGGGCCGCGGCTCGGGCCCGCGCGACAGCGGCTCGACGTCGTACCAGGTCGTCCAGCGCTGGCCCTCGCCCACCTCGTCGTAGGCGCGGAAGTCGAAGACGAAGCGCTCGTCGATCCCGGCGAGGGGATCGGGGTCGGGGTCGTCGGGTCGGTCAGGGGCGTGGGCGTCGGGCGGGTGGTGGGTCATGGGTGACGGTGCTCCATCGAGAGGTGAGGGGGTGGTCTGCGGACAGGCCAGGGACGGTCATGGACATGTCACGCTCCTCTCGACGGGCGGGCTGCGGACGCGGCCGGCTCCCGCCATGCTGGGGCCCGGCCCGGGACCGCGGCAACCGGATTACGGCGTACCGCCCCGGTCCGTTAGGTTGCCCCGGTGCTGACGCCCGCCCGCCGTGGCCTGGTCCTGCTGGTCTCGGTGGCGCTGGGGGGCACGCTCCTCGGGTCGCCGTCCGCGACCGCGCGTCCGGCACCCGCGGACCCGCGACCCGGCGCGAGCGGCGTCGGCGACCCGTACTTCCCCCTCGACGGCAACGGCGGCATCGACGTGCGCCGCTACGAGGTGCACGTCTCCTACGACTTCGAGAGCGCCGAGCTGCGCGGCCGGACCCGGGTCACGCTCACCGCCGAGCGCGACCTGAGCCGGTTCAACCTCGACCTGGTGCTGCCGGTGCGCTCGGTGCGCGTCGACGGGCGGCCCGCGGCGTACCGCAAGCCCGACCCCCACGAGCTGCAGGTGACGCCGCGGCGGCCGCTGCGCGCGGGGCGCACCGTCGACGTCGTGGTGGAGTACGGCGGCCGCCCCGGCTCGGTGTCGTACGCCGGGTCCCGCCCGTGGCTCGCCGACCGGCACGAGGTGGTCACGATGGCCGAGCCGCACATGGCGCCGTGGTGGTTCCCCGCCAACGACCACCCGACCGACCGCGCCCGGATGGACGTGCACGTCACCGTGCCGCGCGAGAAGCAGGTGGTGAGCAACGGCCGCCGCGTCGGCCGCACCGTCCGCGGGGAGCGCGCGACCACGCACTGGCGCTCGAGCGACCCGATGGTGCCCTACCTCGCCTTCTTCGCGGCGGGGGACTTCCGGGTCAAGCAGGGCCGGCACCGCGGGCTGCCCTGGTACGTCGCGGTCTCGGAGCGGCTGACCGCGCCGCAGCAGCAGCGGAGCATGCGGCTGATGCGCAGGACGCCGGGCATCACCGCGTGGGCCGAGCGCCGGCTCGGCCGCTACCCGTTCGAGAGCACCGGCGGGATCACCACCTCGCTGAACCCCGGCTTCGCGCTGGAGAACCAGACGCGGCCGACGTACCCCGTGCTGGGCCGCGGCGGCCGCTCGATCGTCGTCCACGAGGTCGCCCACCAGTGGTTCGGCGACTCGGTGTCGGTGGAGCGGTGGCGCGACGTCTGGCTCAACGAGGGCGCGGCCACCTGGATGGAGGCCCTCTGGCGCGAGACGCACGGCGGCCAGAGCGGCCAGCAGTGGTTGGAGACCACGCACGCGGGGCTGTCGAGGGACCCCGACTTCTGGAGGCTCCGGATCGACCACCCGGGCCGGCGCGACCTCTTCTCCTTCGAGGTCTACCTGCGCGGCGGGATGACCTTCCAGGCGCTGCGGCACCGGATCGGCGACCGCGACTTCATGGCGCTGCTGCGCACCTGGCTGCGCACCCGCGCCGGCACCACCGGGTCGACCGCGCAGTTCACGGCGCTCGCCGAGGAGGTCAGCGGCGAGGACCTCGACGAGTTCTTCGACGCCTGGCTGCGTACCCCCGAGCGGCCGGCCCGGACCGCCGCGAACGGCTTCTGACCCGCGGGACGGCGTACTGGACCGAGAAACCTTCCGCTTGACCGACGAAGCTCCGTCGGTCAAGCGGACGATTCACCGGTCGACCGGTGAATCGTCCCCCCGCGGGCGACCCCTCAGCCCCGCAACCGCACCGACAAGCAGGTCACACACCCCTCGAGCTTCTCGAACTCGCTGATCTCGACGGGCACCACGCGCAGGCCGCGCTCCTCGAGGAGCGCGGCGGTGAGCGGGGCGGCGGCGGACATCAGCACCGTGCTGTCGTCGAGCAGGACGACGTGGGAGCCGGCCTCCTCGGGGACCGGGAGGTAGCGGTCCCAGGCGTCGGGGTGGTCGACGAGGGGCGCGAACCCGATCGCGGTGCCGTCGGGGAGCGTGGTGATGGCCGACTTCAGGTGCAGCACCTTGGTCACCGGCACGCCGATCACCTCCGCCCCGAGCGGCGCCAGGAGGGCGGTCAGCTGCTCGAGCCCCGCCGCGTTGGAGCGGCCGCCCTGACCGACCCAGACCGTGACCCCGTGTGGTGTCACGTGCTTGAGGACGTCGCCGCCGTCGAGCGTGCCGGGCGCCTCGATGCGGGCGATCCGGTAGCCGAGGCCGCGCAGGGCCTCCTCGGTCCCGGCCGTCTCCGGCCGCCGCTCCACGGCGCCGGGACGGGTCACGACCGCGAGGTCGCCCAGCACCACGACGGTGTCCTCGACGAACGCCGCGTCGGGGCAGTCCTCCGCGGGCGGCACCTCGACGGTCTCCCAGCCCTCGGCCTGCAGCGCGGCGACGTACCCCTCCCACTGGCGCTGCGCCAACGCGACGTCCACAGACGTGCGGGGGAGATGGGTGAGCAGCCCCTTGGCGAGGAGCGGGCTCGGTCGGCGGACGAGGGCGCGCAGGGTCACGGGCACATCATGGACCGGACGGCGCGTGGCCGCCGAGTGAAATCTCAGTGCAGGAGCGGGGCGACGACCTTGGCGACCAGGCTGGGTCGACGGGTGAGCGTCTCCTCGGCGTCGGCGAGCGTCATCGCGCGCAGGCCGGCGTTGATGCCGAGCCAACGCAGCGGCTCGGGCTCCCACGGCGGCGAGCGGTGCCCGACCCACGGCAGGCCGACCAGCTCGGTGTCGTGGCCGAGCACCAGGTCGCGCAGCGTCCGGCCGGCCAGGTTGGTGGTCGAGAGCCCGTCGCCGACGTACCCGCCGGCCCACGCGAGCCCGGTCGTCCGGTCCAGCCCCACCGAGGCGGTCCAGTCGCGGGCGATGCCGAGCGCGCCGCCCCACGCGTGCGTGACGCGGGTGCCGGCCAGCACCGGGAACAGGTCGGTGAGGGTGGCGTAGAGCTTCGCGAAGACCCGCTCGTCGCGGTCGTGGTCGGGGTGGATCCGCGAGCCGAGGTGGTACGGCGCGCCGCGGCCGCCGAAGACCAGCCGGTCGTCGGCGGTGCGCTGGCCGTAGACGATGAGGTGCCGGTGGTCGCTGAACGTCTCGCGCCGGGCCAGCCCGATCTCCTCCCAGGTGGCCGCGGGGAGCGGCTCGGTCGCGATCACGAGCGAGTAGACCGGGACGACCGCCCGCCGGTGGCCCGGCAGCCGCGGGGTGTACCCCTCGGTGGCGCGCACCACGACCTCGGCGCGGACCCGGCCGTGCTCGGTGCGCGCGACCCCGGGCTCGATCCGCGTGACCGGCGACTGCTCCAGCACGCGGACGCCGCGCCGCTCCACGACGTCGGCGAGCCCGCGCACCAGGCGCGCGGGATGCACCGCCGCACAGTCGGGCGTGTACGTCGCGCCGCGGGTGCGGGTGGCCGCGAGCACCGACCGCGCCTCGTCGGCGCCGAGCAGCCGCAGGTCGTCCTCGCCGCGCCCCCAGGTCCGCGCGTCCTCGACCTCGGCGTGCGCCCGGGCCAGCTGCGCCCGGCTGCGCGCCACCACGACCGTGCCGCCCTTGGCCACGTCGGCCTCGATGCCCTCGGCCGCCGCGGCCCGCACCACCTCGTCGACCGTGGCCCGCATCGCCGCGTGCTGGGCGAGGGCCGCCGCCCTCCCGGCCGCGCCGCCACCGGCCATCGCGGCGAGGCTGCCGAGCGAGGCCGGGAAGAGCGCCGAGCACCAGCCGCCGTTGCGTCCGGACGCGCCGTACCCGGCGACCTCGGCCTCGAGCACCGCGACCCGCAGGGTGGGGTCGGCGTCGATGAGGTAGTACGCCGTCCACAGGCCGGTGAGGCCGCCGCCCACGATCGCGACGTCGACGTCGAGGTCGCCCGCGAGCGCCGGCCGCGGGGCCCAGTCGGTGCCCGCGGTCTCGTGCCAGAGCGACAGCCCGGCGTACCTCTCGCTCAGCGCACACCCCACGAGTAGGTCTGCTTGTGCAGGCTCAGGTACATGAACGTCTCGGTGGCGACCACGCCCTCGATGTCGCGGATCCGCCGGGAGATGATCTCCAGGAGGTGCTCGTCGCTCTCGGCGACCACCTCGGCGAGCAGGTCGAAGCTGCCGGCGGTGATGACGACGTAGTCGACCTCGGTCAGCTCCGCGAGGGCGTCGGCGACCGGCTCGAGCGGCCCGGTGACCCGGATGCCGACCATCGCCTGCCGGGCGAAGCCCAGCTCGAGGGGGTCGGTCACGGCCACCACCTGCATGACGCCGCCGTCGATGAGCCGCTGGACGCGCTGGCGCACCGCCGCCTCGGAGAGGCCGACGACCTTGCCGATCGCGGCGTACGAGCGCCGTCCGTCCTGCTGGAGCTGCTCGATGATGGCCTTGGAGACGTCGTCGAGGTGCACCGCACCGCGCTCCCGCTGGGGACTCATGCGCTCATGCTCCCAGGCTCGGCGGACTGGACCAAGCATCGGCGCGCACGCCTTCGCACGAGCGATTTCGTTGCGAACAGGTTTCCGATCGACGGGATCGCTTGTCGCGACCCGCCCCGCGTGGCACGATCCGAGCATTCATGAGGGACGTCCCGAGGGGAGCCGCATGTCGTCCGTGTCGCCCGGACCCCGGTCCGGGGTGTCCCGTCGGACCGTGTTCCGCGGTGTGGGCGCCGTCGCCTTCGCGGGGGCCAGCGTGGGGGCGCTGAAGCTGCCGTTCTTCGCCACCGAGGGCGCCCAGCAGGACCCGGCGTCCTGCCGGGCGGGGGACCTGTCGTCCTCGGAGAAGGAGCTGGTCGTCTCCAACTGGCCGCAGTACATCGACCCCCGCAAGAAGGCGACCTCGACGCTCTCGGTCTTCCAGGAGCGCACCGGCATCAGCGTCGACTACTCCGACGACGTCAACGACAACGCCGAGTTCTACGCCAAGGTCCGCAACCAGATGGGCGACTGCCAGTCCACCGAGCGCGACATGGTGATGCTCACCGACTGGATGGCCGCGCGGATGATCGGCCTCGGGTGGATCCAGCCGCTGGACAAGGCGAAGGTCCCCAACCTGCACGCCAACCTGATCGAGCCGCTGCGGGGGGTGCAGTGGGACCCCGACCTGGAGTTCCACGCTCCCTGGCAGACCGGCCTGACCGGCATCGCCTACAACGCCGCGAAGACCGGCGAGGTGCGCAGCTTCGAGGAGCTGCTGACCCGCCCCGACCTCAAGGGCCGCGTCACGCTGCTCTCCGAGATGCGCGACACCATGGCGTTCATGCTCAGGGTCGAGGGCGCCGACCCCGACCAGTTCTCCTCCGCGGAGTGGGGCCAGGCGATCGACCGGCTCCGGCAGGTCGTCTCCGACGGCCAGGTGCGCGCCTTCACCGGCAACGACTACACCCAGGACCTCGCCGCCGGGAACATCCACGCCTGCGAGGCGTGGTCCGGCGACGTCATCCAGCTCCAGTTCGAGAACCCCGACATCAGGTTCGTGGCGCCCGAGGAGGGGCTGTCGCTCTGGAGCGACAACATGCTGGTGCCGAACCTCGCGACCCACCAGGACAACGCCGAGGCGTGGATCGACTACTACTACGAGCCCGAGGTCGCCGCCAAGCTCGCCGCCTGGGTCAACTACATCTGTCCCGTCCAGGGCGCCCGCGAGGAGATGGAGAAGATCGACCCGTCGCTGGTCGACAACAAGCTGATCTTCCCCGACGACGAGATGCTCGCGACGACGTTCGACTTCATGCCGCTCGACGACCGCCAGAGCATCGAGTACGAAGGAGACTGGGCCAATGTCACAGGTGGCTGAGACGGCGGGCGCACCAGCCGGCGACACGGCGTACGACGGGCTGCGGCTGCGCGGGGTGACCAAGTCCTTCGGCTCGTTCACCGCGGTGGACGACCTCGACCTCGACGTGCCGCGCGGGTCGTTCATCGCGCTGCTCGGCCCGTCGGGCTGCGGCAAGACCACGACGCTGCGGATGGTCGCCGGGCTGGAGACGCCGACGTCGGGCACCATCACGCTGGCCGGCCAGGACATCACCCGGGCCAAGCCGTACCAGCGCCCGGTGAACACCGTCTTCCAGAACTACGCGCTGTTCCCGCACCTCGACATCCACGAGAACATCGCGTTCGGCCTCAAGCGGCGCAAGGTCCGCGACGTCGACGCGCAGGTGCAGCAGATGCTCGAGCTGGTGGAGCTGCAGACGCAGGCGCGGAAGAAGCCGGCGCAGCTCTCCGGTGGCCAGCAGCAGCGGGTCGCGCTGGCCCGGGCGCTGATCAACCGGCCGGAGGTGCTGCTGCTCGACGAGCCGCTCGGCGCGCTCGACCTCAAGCTGCGCCGCGCGATGCAGATCGAGATCAAGCGGATCCAGGTCGAGGTCGGGCTCACCTTCGTGCACGTCACCCACGACCAGGAGGAGGCCATGACCATGGCCGACACCGTCGCGGTGATGAACGCCGGGGTGATCGAGCAGCTCGGCGCCCCGGCCGAGCTGTACGAGAACCCGCGGTCGACGTTCGTGGCGAACTTCCTCGGCCAGTCCAACCTGATCGAGGGCAGCGTCACCGGGCGCGACGCCGACCTCACGACCCTCGACATGCACGGCATCGCGGTCTCGGTGCCGGTGGCCCGCACGCACACCGACGGCGGCAAGGGCTGGATCGGCATCCGGCCGGAGAAGGTGCTGATCGGCGAGGTCGGCGAGGCGCTCGACGCCCCCGGCAACGCGATCCCGGGCGGCGTGGTCAGCGACGTCAGCTTCAACGGCGTCAGCACCCAGTACCTCGTCCGGATGCCGTGGGGCCAGGAACTGCAGGTCTTCCAGCAGAACACCGGCCGGGTCCGGATGTTCCGCACCGGCGAGCAGGTCGAGCTCTCGTGGCGGCCCGAGTACGCCTTCGTCCTCGACATCTCCCAGGACGCGTCGGCGGGGGCGCAGAGGGACGACCACTGATGTCGAGCACGGCGGGCGTCGCCCCGGTCGCGGTCACGGACCCAGACCCGGGCTCCGGACCGGGCTCCGGGCCGGGCGTCGACACCGGCGCCGACCCGGGCTCCGACGGCAGCGGGCGGCGCCGGGGGAGGGTCGGCTACCTGCTGCTGCTCCCGGGCCTGCTGTGGCTGATCGTCTTCTTCGTCATCCCGTTCTACAGCCTGCTGGCGACCAGCCTGTACGACCCCGCCGGGTCGGACTTCCGCGGCTACGACATGACCTACCACTGGGCGAACTACTGGGACGCGATCTCGGAGTTCAAGGTCCCGCTGCTGCGCTCGCTCGGGTACGGCGCGATCGCGACGCTGATCTGCCTGGTGCTCGGCTACGTCCTCGCGTACACGATCGCGTTCAAGGCCGGCCGCTGGAAGAACCTGATGCTGGTGCTGGTGATCGCGCCGTTCTTCACCAGCTTCCTGCTCCGCACGCTGTCGTGGAAGCTGATCCTCGCCGACGACGGGTTCGTGGTGAGCACGCTGCAGTTCCTGCAGCTGCTGGGCGACGACGGGCGGCTGCTCGCGACCCCGGTCGCGGTCGTGGCCGGCCTGACGTACAACTTCCTGCCGTTCATGGTGCTGCCGCTCTTCGCCAGCCTCGACAAGATCGACCCGCGGCTGATCGAGGCGTCCTCCGACCTCTACGCCAACCCGGTCGTCGGGTTCTTCAAGGTCACCTGGCCGCTGTCGCTGCCCGGGGTGGTCTCCGGCACGCTGCTGACCTTCATCCCCGCGGTCGGCGACTACATCAACCAGGTGCTGCTCGGCAGCCCCAACCAGCGGATGATCGGCAGCGTCATCCAGAGCCAGTTCGTGGACGCCAACAACTACCCGTCGGCGGCGGCGCTCTCCATGGTCCTGATGGTCCTGATCGTGGTGATGGTGCTGGTCTACGTCCGCCGGGCCGGGACGGAGGAGCTGCTGTGAGGTGGGTCCGCGAGCACCTGGTGCTCCTGCTCGGGATCGTCGTGCTGGTCTACACGTTCGTGCCGATCTTCATCGTGGTGCTGATGAGCTTCAACGACCCCGCCAGCCGCAACGTCTACCGCTTCGACGGGTTCACCCTCGACAACTGGACCGGGTTCTGCGACGCCGAGGGCATGTGTGCCGCGCTCGGCCGCAGCCTGGCGATCGGCGGGCTCTCCACGCTCGTCGCCACGGTGCTCGGCACGCTGATGGCGTTCGCGCTGGTGCGCCACGACTTCCGCGGCCGCTCCGCGACGAACCTGCTGATCTTCCTGCCGATGGCCGCGCCCGAGATCGTGCTCGGCTCCTCGCTGCTGGCGCTGTTCGTGGCCTCCGGGTTCGCCGGGCAGCTGGGCTTCTGGACGATCCTGATCGCCCACATCATGTTCTGCCTGTCCTTCGTGGTGGTGACCGTCCGCGCCCGGCTGGCCGGTATGGACGACACCCTCGAGCAGGCGGCGATGGACCTCTACGCCACCCCCGCCCAGACGTTCTGGCGGGTCACCTTCCCGCTGGTCTTCCCGGGCATCCTCGGCGCCGCGCTGCTGGCGTTCTCGCTGTCCTTCGACGACTTCATCATCACCAACCTCAACGCCGGCACCACCACGACGTTCCCGATGTACGTCTGGGGCGCCAACCAGCGCGGCGTACCCATGCAGGTCAACGCGGTCGGCACCCTGATGTTCGTCATCTCGGTCTCCATCGTCGTCCTCGGCGAGCTCGGCAACCGCCGCCGCCGCAACGCCCTCACCTGATCCGGGGTCGTACGCCGAGTCGGCGTGAGTTGTACGCCGAGTCGGCGTGAGTTGTCAGAGGTACCGGATGCGTCGGTGGGAGTCCCACGCGTCGCGCAGGACCCGCTCTGCGTCCTGGCGGTAGCCGAAGGTGTTGGTGGCGGTGAAGACCTCGATGCGCCAGCTCCGGTGGTGCCGCAGCCAGTCGCGGCGTCCGCGGTCGTGGGCACGCTGGTCGTCGGTCGAGTGGAACTCGTCGCCGTCGTACTCCCCACCGAAGAGGTCCCCGGGCAGCCCGAGGTCGATGAAGTACGACGAGCCGCAGTCCCGGACGACCTCGACCTGGGTGTGCGGGCGGGGCAGCGCGGCGTCCCACCACCGGTTGGCGAGCGCGGCCTCGCCGAAGGACTGGAAGCCGGCGTCCACCCGAGCGACGAGCTCGCGCTGGAGGACGATCCCGCGCTGCCGGGCGAATCTCCCGAGCTCGGAGCACAGCTCGGGGAGGGTGAACGAGCCCTGGGCGAGCATGCAGGACATCGTCCACAGCCGCATGTCCGGTCCGCGTTGCAGGCGGCCGCCGTCGAGGGCCGTACGGAGCGGCGTGGTCAGGACGAGACCGTGCATCTCGACGAGGTCCCGCGGCTCGACCCTCCGCTCCCCGCTCTCGGTGAGCACGTTGCGGAGGCGTCTGCCGCCGCTGGGGCGGAAGAACGAGACGGGAGGGACCCGCTCGTGAGCGCCCGGCGGCAGCGCCTTCTCGCCCGCGTGGACCCACGCGGCGGTCAGGTCGCACACGAACCCGTCGCTGGGGACGACGAGCCCGAGCGACCGGCACCTCAGCGCGAGTGAGTCGGGGGTCGCGGCGCCGACGTACACGTTGCGGATCGGGCGTCGCAGGACGTGCTGCTTGGTGAGCTGACCGAGTCGACGGTCCGAGAGTCCGGCCTCCAGGGCTTGCGCCCGGGTGAACGGCTCGTCGGGCCGGAACGGGAAGTCGTCGGGGAGCGGGATCGTCATCGGCAGGGCGTGCCCGGCCCGCCGTCCGACGTACCCGGCGGGTGCTCTGCCTGTGGACAAGGCCCCGCCGACGGCGCTCTGGGGACGACTGACCGACAGCCCGCGCCGACTCGGCGTACAACTCACGCCGAGTCGGCGTACAGCTCACGCCGACTCGGCGATTTCCTCCACAGTCAGAGGAGGGAGGAGGCCTTGTCGAGGACGGCGCGGAGGATCTGCTCGATCTCGTCGAAGTGCTCGGGGCCGCAGATGAGCGGGGGAGCGAGCTGGACGACGGGGTCGCCGCGGTCGTCGGCGCGGCAGTAGAGGCCCTCGGCGTAGAGCTGCTTGGAGACGAAGCCGAAGAGCAGGCGCTCGCACTCCTCGGCGGTGAAGGTCTCCTTGGTGGCCTTGTCCTTGACCAGCTCGATGCCGTAGAAGTACCCCTCGCCGCGGACGTCGCCGACGATCGGGAGATCCTTGAGCCGCTCGAGCGTGGACCGGAACGTCGCCTCGTTGTCGCGGACGTTCTCGAGGACCTTCTCCTCCTCGAAGACCTGCAGGTTGCGCAGCGCCACCGCGGTGGAGACGGGGTGGCCGCCGAAGGTGTAGCCGTGCGCGAACATCTCGCCCTCGGCCAGGAACGGCTCCATCAGCCGGTCGGAGGCGATCATCGCGCCGAGCGGGGCGTACCCGGAGGTGATCCCCTTGGCGCAGGTGATCATGTCGGGCTGGTAGCCGTAGCGCTCCGCGCCGAACATGTGGCCCAGGCGCCCGAAGGCGCAGATGACCTCGTCGCTGACCAGCAGCACGTCGTACTCGTCGCAGATCTCGCGGACCCGCTGGAAGTAGCCGGGGGGCGGCGGGAAGCAGCCGCCGGCGTTCTGCACCGGCTCGAGGAAGACCGCGGCGACGGTGTCGGGCCCCTCGTTCTCGATCGCGACCGCGATCTGGTCGGCGGCCCAGCGGCCGAACGCCTCCGGGTCGCTGCCGTCGAGCAGCCCGCCGGTGGACTCCGACGCGCGGTAGACGTTGGTGTTCGGCACCCGGAACGTCGAGGGCACCAGCGGCTCGAACTGCTGCTTGAGCAGCGGCAGCCCGGTGATCGACAGCGCGCCCTGGGTGGTGCCGTGGTAGGCGATCGCCCGGCTGATCACCTTGTGCTTCATCGGCTTGCCGGTGAGCTTGAAGTAGTTCTTCGCGAGCTTCCACGCGGTCTCGACGGCCTCGCCGCCGCCGCTGGTGAAGAAGACGCGGTTCAGGTCGCCCGGGGCGTACGACGCGACCTTCGCCGCCAGCTCGATCGCCGAGGGGTGCGCGTAGGACCACAGCGGCATGAACGCCAGCTCGGCCGCCTGCTTCGCGCCCGCCTCGGCCAGGTCGGTGCGCCCGTGCCCGAGCTGGGAGACGAAGAGTCCGGCGAGCCCGTCGAGGTACCGCTTGCCGGTGGAGTCGTAGATGTAGGCGCCCTCGCCGCGCACGATCACCGGGACGTCGGCGTCCTGGTAGGAGCCGTGCCGGGTGAAGTGCATCCAGAGGTGGTCCCGGGCTGCCTGCTGGAGCTGGTCGTTGTCGGCGTACATGGGTCCATGGTGCGCTGTCGAGACGGCAGGAGCAAGCGATTCCGTCGGGCGGAGGGGTGTTTCCTTGCGGATTTCGTTGTGATACTCCCCATTGCGGCGCGGGATGACTAGTGTTTCGGCCATGGCCGACCAGACCTTCCAGAACGTCGTCAACGGTGAGCTCGTCGACTCCGCCTCGGGGGAGACCTACGAGGTGATCGACCCGACCACGGGCGAGGTGTACGCCCACGCGCCGCTCTCCCGCGCCGAGGACCTCGACCGCGCGTACGCCGCGGCGGACGCCGCGTTCGAGGGCTGGGCGTACGCGACGCCCCAGGACCGCTCGAACGCGCTGCTCAAGGTCGCCGCCGCCATCGAGGAGCGGGTCGAGGAGATCAACGCGGTCGAGTGCCGCGACACCGGGAAGCCGGTGCAGGTCACGATGGCCGAGGAGATGCCCTACGCCTCGGACCACTTCAAGTTCTTCGCCGGCGCGGCCCGGCTGCTGGAGGGGCGGTCGGCGGGGGAGTACATGGCCGACCACACCTCCTGGGTACGCCGCGAGCCGATCGGCGTCGTCGGCCAGGTGACGCCGTGGAACTATCCGCTGCTGATGATGATCTGGAAGATCGCGCCGGCGCTCGCGGCCGGCAACACCGTGGTCCTCAAGCCCAGCGACACCACGCCCGCGAGCTCGACGCTGCTCGCGGAGCTGTGCCAGGAGTTCCTGCCCCCGGGCGTCCTCAACGTCGTGTGCGGCGACCGCGACACCGGTCGGGCGCTGGTCGCCCACCCGACGCCCCAGATGGTGGCGATCACCGGGTCGGTCCGCGCGGGCATGCAGGTGGCCGAGGCGGCGTCGCACGACCTGAAAAAGGTCCACCTCGAGCTCGGCGGCAAGGCGCCGGTCGTGGTCTTCGACGACGCCGACATCGCGAGCGCCGCCGAGGGCATCGCCGGCGCCGGGCTCTTCAACGCCGGCCAGGACTGCACCGCCGCGACCCGCGTCCTGGTCCAGGCCGGCATCCACGACGAGTTCGTCGCCGCGCTCGCGGAAGCCGCGAAGGGCATGCCGACCGGCATGCCCGACGACGAGGCCACCTACTACGGCCCCCTCAACAACGCCAACCAGCTCGCGCACGTCTCCGGCATGGTCGACCGGCTGCCCGACCACGCCACCGTGCAGACCGGTGGCGCCCGCCAGGGCGACCGCGGCTACTTCTACGAGCCCACCGTCCTCTCCGGGCTGCGCCAGGACGACGAGCAGGTGCAGACCGAGATCTTCGGCCCGGTGATGACCGTGCAGCGGTTCGGCGACGAGGTCGAGGCGCTGCGCTGGGCCAACGGCGTCGAGTACGGGCTGTCCTCCAGCGTCTGGACCAAGGACCACGCCCGGGCGCTGCGGATGTCGCGCCGCCTCGACTTCGGCGCGGTGTGGATCAACACCCACATCCCGTTCGTCTCCGAGATGCCGCACGGCGGCTTCAAGCACTCCGGGTACGGCAAGGACCTCTCGATGTACGGCATGGAGGACTACACCCGGATCAAGCACGTCATGAGCTACATCGGCGAGTGAGCGGCGAGGGATGAGGTGAGTGACATGCGGGTGCTGCTCGTCGGCGCCGGCGGGGTCGGCGGCGCGTTCACCGCGATCGCGGCCCGCCGCGACTTCTTCGAGACGGTCGTCGTGGCCGACTACGACCTGGCGCGGGCCGAGCGGGCCGCCGCCACCGACGAGCGGTACGTCGCGGCGCAGGTCGACGCCGAAAGTGCCGAGAACGTCGCCGCGCTGTGCCGCGAGCACCGGATCACCCACGTGATGAACGCCGTCGACCCGCTGTTCACGATGAGCGTCTTCGCCGGCGCCCTCGCGGCCGGCGCCGACTACCTCGACATGGCGATGTCGCTCTCCCGGCCGCACCCCGAGGCGCCGTACGAGCGGACCGGGGTGAAGCTCGGCGACGAGCAGTTCGCGGTCGCCGGGGACTGGGAGACGGCCGGGCGGCTGGCGCTCGTCGGCATCGGCGTCGAGCCGGGGCTCTCCGACGTGTTCGCGCGGTACGCCGCCGACCACCTGTTCAGCGAGATCGACGAGCTCGGCGTGCGCGACGGCGCCAACCTGGTCGTCACCGACGACGACGGCCACGAGGTCTTCGCGCCGTCGTTCTCGATGTGGACCACGATCGAGGAGTGCCTCAACCCGCCGGTGGTCTGGGAGGACGGCGCCTGGCACACCACCGCGCCGTTCTCGGAGCCGGAGGTCTTCGACTTCCCCGAGGGGATCGGCCCGGTCGAGTGCGTGAACGTCGAGCACGAGGAGGTGCTCCTGATGCCGCGCTGGATCGACTGCAAGCGCGCGACGTTCAAGTACGGCCTCGGCGACGAGTTCATCACCGTCCTCAAGGTGCTGCACGCCCTCGGCCTGGACCGCACCGAGAAGGTCCGGGTGAAGGGCGTCGAGGTCAGCCCGCGCGACGTGGTCGCGGCCGTGCTGCCCGACCCCGCCACCGTGGGGCCGCGGATGACCGGCAAGACCTGTGCGGGCCTGTGGGTCACCGGCACGGGCGTGGACGGCGCGCCGCGGTCGACGTACCTCTACCACGTGGTCGACAACGCGTGGTCGATGCGCGAGTACGGCCACCAGTGCGTGGTCTGGCAGACCGCGGTGAACCCGGTCGTCGCCCTGGAGCTGCTCGCGCGCGGCACCTGGTCCGGCACCGGCGTCCTGGGGCCGGAGGCCTTCGACGCGGTGCCGTTCCTCGACCTGCTCACCGAGTACGGCAGCCCCTGGGCCATCCAGGAGCGCTGAGGTCAGGAGCGCTGAGGTCAGGCGGCGAAGGAGATCTTCTGGCCGACGGCGTCGGCGACGTCCGGCGTGATCACGGTGATCCCGTGGTCGGCGGCCGCGTGGGCGGCCACCTCGGCCATCAGCAGGTCGCGGTCGGGGTTCTCGAACCGGGCGCTGCAGCCCGGCATGACGTCGCCGCAGGCGAGCTTGAACATGGGGTTCCTCTCGTGGGCGCGACCTCGGGTCGCGCGCTCTCTCAGGGCGCCAGCCCGCGCTCCGGTGCGGGGATCCGCACCCAGAGCACCGCGCTGGTGTCGTCCTGATCGGCACCCAGCGTCCCGCCATGAGCGATCACGAGGGCCCGGGCGAGATAGAGGCCGATCGTGACGCCGGTGCCGTCGTCGTTGAGGTCGAAGGGCTCGAAGAGCGCGCGCAGGACGTCGTGGTCGATGGGGTCGGCGTCGCGCACCACCCGCACCTCCACCCACGGACCGCGGTGGGCGACCTCCAGCCGGCGCGAGCGTGGCTCGGGCCGGAGCGCGGCCGCCTGCCAGAGGTCGCGCAGCACCAGCCCGAAGAGCTCGGGGTCGACGTCCACCTCGACGTCCGGGCCCTCGCCGGCCACCCCCGCGAGGCCGTCGAGCGCCGCCACCAGGTCGCCGACCCGGACGGTCTCCCGCGCCGGGACGATCCGTCCGAGCGAGGCGGTGGCGAGCAGCTGGACGTCGCGCACCCGCGCCGCCAGCCGGTCCAGCGCGTCCTGGAGGCGGCCGACCGTGCGCTCCAGCGCGGACGGCGGCAGGTCGCCCTCGGCGAGCACGGCCAGCCAGCCCTGCGCCACGGTGAGCGGGGTGCGCAGCTCGTGGGCGAACGCGGCCAGGAACCGGTCCCGCTGGGCAGCGGTCTCGGGGTCCGGCCGGTTGGTGACCTGGGCGGTCCCCGCGTCGACGAACGCGCGGACCCAGCGGTGCAGCAGCGCCGGCTCGACCGCCCACTGCAGGGCGACCTCGGCGACCGAGCGGCCGCCGAGCACCTCCAGCACCGCCGCCACCCGGGGGTCGACCTCGTCGGTCCGCCCGCCGGGGAGCAGCGTGGGCAGCACCGTGGGCCGGTCGCGCGCTTCGTCCATGCCGGTGAGGGTAGGGGGCGTCCCCAGGGCCCTCAGACCAGGTCGGTGGCGTCGAAGACCCAGCTGGTGTCGGCGGTCCCCAGGCTCTCGACCCAGGCCGCCGGGGCGGCGTTCATGATCGCGCCGTAGTCCCAGTAGTCCTTCCAGAGGCAGACCCGGCCCTCGCGCACCCGGTGGACGGTGGCGAAGGGCAGGGTGAAGACCTCGCCGGAGGAGAAGGTCCAGGTCTCGGAGTGCTCGTACATCACGTGCTCGCCGTCGGCGACCAGCACGCCGTCGTGGTTCTCGTACGCCGCGAGCCCGCCCCAGCCGACCCGCAGCCGCTTGGCGATGTCGGCCGGCCCGCGTGCGGAGAGCGCGGGCCCGAGGGGCATGTCCATGTAGAGGCAGTCGTCGGTGACCCAGTCGGCGATGCCGTCGTAGTCGCGCGCCGACAGGGTCTGCCACAACCCCCGCACGGCCTCCTCGGAGGAGCGGGTCACGAGGCCAGCTCGGTGGTGCGGGCCTGCGGGGCGAGCGGCTCGCGGGTCTGCTCCCCGGAGCGCAGGAACCGGCCGGTGCGCTCGCGGCCGAGCACCTCGGTCGCCTCCCCGTCGCGCCACACCGCGCGGCCGCCGACCATCACCAGCGGCACGGTGGCGTCGTTGCGGTTGACCATCCGCGAGAGCCCGTCGTACTGGTCGACGGGGGCCTCGGCGTACTCCTCGAGCGTGGCGTCGAGGTGCTCGGGGTCGACCACCAGCAGGTCGGCGCGGTCGCCGACGCGGAGGTGGCCCGCGTCCAGGCCGTACCAGTCGGCGAGCTCGCCGGTCAGGCGGTGCACGGCGTGCTCGACGGTCATGAACGGCGTCCCGGCCTTCTCGGCGTCGGTGACGTGCCGGAGCAGGCGCAGCCCGAAGTTGTAGAAGGCCATGTTGCGCAGGTGCGCGCCGGCGTCGGAGAAGCCCATCTGGACGCCGGGCTCGCGGGCGATCTTCTTGAGCACCTCGGGGCGGTGGTTGGAGATCGTGGTGCGCCACCGGATGTCGGTGCCGTGCTCGAGGACCAGGTCGAGGAAGGCGTCGACGGGGTGCGCCCCGCCGCGCTCCTGGCCGACCTGGCCGAAGGACTTGCCGACGACCGAGGCGTCGGGGCAGGCGACGATCTCGGCGTCGAAGAAGTCGCGGTGCCACACGCGCGGGCCGTACTTGCTCTCGTAGTCCTTGCGGAACCGTGCGCGGTACGCCGGGTCGCGCATCAGCTCGTCGCGGGCGAGCTTCTCCTGCAGGTGCAGTGCGGAGGCGCCGGCGCCGAACTCCTCGAAGATGACCAGGTCGATGCCGTCGGCGTACACCTCGAACGGCACCGGCAGGTGCTGCCAGCGGAAGTCGCCGCCGAGCCGGTTGACCACGGCGGCCATCCCGCGCAGCAGGTGGATCACGAACGGGATCGCCTTGATGTCGGCGGCGGAGAGCAGGCTGGTCTTGAGCGGCCGGCCGAACAGGCCGATGGACCCGAACGCCTGGGTGACCACGGTTTGCGGCTGGCCGACGTCGGGGCCGGCCTGGAGCACGCGTCCGCGGCGGCGGAGGATCCGGCGCAGGCCGCGCATCTCCTTGCCCGAGGCGTACGTCGAGGGCAGCGTCCGCGAGCGGCACAGGTCGCCGTCGAGCTTGTCGAAGAGCAGCTGCTGGGCCGAGAGGCCGACGAAGCCGGCGTCGAGGGCCTCGGTGAGCATCCGCTCCATCGTGGCCTGCTCGGCGCGGCTCGGGCGGACGTCGTCGCGGGTGGCGCGGTCCAGGCCCATGGTCGCGGTGCGCATGTCGGAGTGGCCGATGAACGCCGCGAGGTTGGGGCCGAGCGGCAGCGACTCGAGCGCGGCGACGTACTCGCTCGCGGTGCGCCAGGTGCGGTGCTTGTCGACCGCGCGGATCACGTGCCGGCGGGGGATCGCCTCCACCCGGCCGAACAGGTCGCCCGCGTCGACGCCGCCGACGTGGACCGTCGAGAGCGAGCAGGACCCGAGCATGATCGTGGTGACGCCGTGCCGCAGGGACTCGGTGAGCGCCGGCCCGTCGAGCACCTCCACGTCGTAGTGCGTGTGGATGTCGACCAGGCCCGGGAGCACCCAGCGGCCGCCGGCGTCGACGACGTCGGGGCACCCGGTCTCGTCCAGTGGCTCGGCGGAGACCGCCGCGACCCGGCCGTCGCGGATGCCGAGGTGACGCACCGCCGGCGCGGCGCCGCTCCCGTCGTAGAGCAGGCCGTCGCGGACGATGGTGTCATAGGTCACAAGGGCATCGAACCGCGCCAGTTGACACGCGTCAAGCAAAACGGCGCAATGCGCGCTCAGGCGGTCGCGGCGAAGGCCTCCGCCACCACGTCGAACGCCTCGTCGAGCAGCGCGTCGGAGATCGACAGCGGCGGCAGGAACCGGAAGACGTTGCCCCAGGTGCCGCAGGTGAGGGTCACGACGCCCTGCTGGTGGCAGTACGCCGAGACCGCGGCGGTGCGGACCGGGTCGGGGTCGAGCGTGCCGGGGTGGCACAGCTCGATCGCCATCATCGCGCCGCGGCCGCGGAGGTCGCCGATCACCGGGTGCTCGGCCTGCAGCTTCTCCAGTCGCGACCGCATCAGCTCGCCGACGGCCCGCGCCCGGCCGGGGAGGTCCTGGCCGCGCATCTCCTCGATCGCGCCGAGGGCGGCGGCACAGGCGATCGGGTTGCCGCCGTAGGTGCCGCCGAGCCCGCCGACGTGCACGGAGTCCATCAGGTCCGCGCGGCCGGTGACCCCCGCGAGCGGCAGGCCGCCCGCGATCCCCTTGGCGGTGGTGACCAGGTCGGGGACGACGCCCTCGTCGTCGCACGCGAACCAGTCGCCGGTGCGGCAGAAGCCGGACTGGATCTCGTCGGCGACCAGGACGACGTCGTTCGTGCGGCACCACGCGGCGAGCGCGGGCAGGAACCCGGGCGCCGGGACGACGAACCCGCCCTCGCCGAGGACCGGTTCGATGACGACGCAGGCCACGTTGGTCGCGCCGACCTGCTTCTCGATGACGTCGATCGCGCGCGCCGCGGCCTCCTCGCCGGAGAGCCCGTCGCGGAACGGGTAGGACATCGGGGCGCGGTAGACCTCGCCGGCGAACGGCCCGAAGCCGTGCTTGTAGGGCATGTTCTTGGCCGTCATCGCCATCGTGAGGTTGGTGCGGCCGTGGTAGGCGTGGTCGAAGACCACGACCGCGTCACGGCCGGTCGCGACGCGCGCGATCTTGACGGCGTTCTCGACCGCCTCGGCGCCGGAGTTGAACAGCGCGCTCTTCTTCGCGTGGTCGCCGGGCGTGAGCTCGGCGAGCTGCTCGCAGACGTCGACGTACCCGTCGTACGGCGTGACCATGAAGCAGGTGTGGGTGAACGCGGCCGCCTGCTCGGTGACCCGGCGGACCACCTCGGTGGAGCTGTTGCCGACCGTGGTGACCGCGATGCCCGAGCCGAGGTCGATCAGCGAGTTGCCGTCGACGTCGAGCAGCACGCCGCCGCCGGCCGCGACCACGAAGACCGGCAGGGTGGTGCCGACGCCGTCGGCGACGTGGGCCTTCTTGCGCTCCAGCCGCGCGAGCGAGGCGGGGCCGGGGATCGCGGTGACGAGCCGGCGCTCCTGCGGGAGAGCCGGGCCGCCGGTGGCGGGGATCGAGGTCATGGGGTCAGCGTAGGCGGAACCGGGGACGCCTCTGGGACGATGGGGCGGTGACCCCACGCGACGTCGTCGTCCTCGGCTCCACCGGCTCGATCGGCACCCAGGCCCTCGACCTGGTCCGGCGCAACCCCGACCGGTTCCGGGTGGTCGGGCTGACCGCCGGCGGGTCGAACCCTGACCTGTTCCGGCAGCAGGTCGAGGAGTTCGCGCCGGCGTACGCCGGCCTGGGGGAGGAGGCCTCCGTCGAGGCCGCCGCCCACCCCTGCGACGTCGTCCTCAACGGCATCACCGGGGCGGTCGGCCTGCGCCCGACGCTCGCCGCGCTGGACGCCGGCACCACGCTCGCGCTCGCCAACAAGGAGTCGCTGATCATGGGCGGCCCGCTGGTGCTGGAGCGGGCGAAGCCGGGCCAGATCGTCCCCGTCGACTCCGAGCACTCCGCGCTGGCGCAGTGCCTGCGGGGCGGCGCGCCGGAGGAGGTTCGACGGCTGGTGCTCACCGCCAGTGGCGGCCCGTTCCGCGGCCGCACCCGGGAGGAGCTGGCGGAGGTGACGCCCGAGCAGGCGATGAACCACCCGACCTGGGACATGGGGCCGGTCATCACGATCAACTCCGCGACGCTGGTCAACAAGGGGCTGGAGGTGATCGAGGCGCACCTGCTCTTCGGGATCCCCTTCGACCGGATCGAGGTCGTCGTCCACCCGACGAGCGTCGTGCACTCGATGGTGGAGTTCGTCGACGGCTCGACGCTCGTCCAGGCCAGCCCCCCGACGATGCTCATCCCGATCGCGCTCGGCCTCGCGTGGCCCGAACGGGTGCCGGACGCGGCCCCGCCGGTCGACTGGACCCGCCCGGAGACCTGGGAGTTCCACCCGCTCGACAACGAGGCGTTCCCCGCGGTCGCGCTGGCGCGTGCCGCCGGCGAGGCCGGGAGCACGGCGCCGGCCGTCTACAACGCCGCGAACGAGGTGTGCGTCACAGCGTTCCGCGCCGGGCGGCTCAGGTTCACCGAGATCGTGCCGACGATCCGTACGGTGCTCGACGTTCTCGACGTACCCTCGACGAGAGGGCTCACCGTCGACGACGTCGTCGCCGCGGACGGCTGGGCCCGTGCCGAGGCGACGCGACTGATCGGAGGTCCTGCATGAGCGCGCTGTTCTACCTGCTCGGGGTGGTGATCTTCGTGGTCGCCATCCTGGCCTCGATCGGCCTGCACGAGCTCGGCCACATGATCCCCGCGAAGAAGTTCGGCGGGAAGGTCACCCAGTACTTCATCGGCTTCGGCCCCACCGTGTGGAGCAAGCAGGTCGGCGAGACCGAGTACGGCGTCAAGGCGATCCCGCTCGGCGGCTACGTCAAGATCGTCGGGATGCTCCCGCCGGGCGCCGACCAGCTCGCCGACGAGGTCACCGTCGACGAGCACGGCAACCAGGTCACCCGGGTGCGCAAGTCCAACACCGGCATGTTCACCCAGCTGATCTCCGACGCCCGGGCCGCCGAGTGGGAGCTCGTCGGGCCCGAGGACCACGACCGGCTCTTCTACCGGATGCCGTCCTGGAAGAAGATCGTCGTGATGGCCGGCGGGCCCACCGTCAACCTGCTGATCGCGTTCTTCCTCTTCCTCATCGTCTTCTCCACGTACGGCGAGCGCACCGTCGAGGTCGACTCCGGCGCGCCCGTCCTCGAGCAGGTCTCGCGCTGCGTGCTCCCGTTCGAGGACGAGGGACGCGAGTGCACCGCCGCCGACCCGCCCTCCCCGGCCGTCGAGGCCGGGCTGCGCCCCGGCGACACGATCACCACGTTCAACGGCGTCGCGATCACCGACTGGGACCAGCTGCGCGACCTGATCCGCGGCAACGCCGACGGCGAGGCCGTCATCGGCTACGAGCGCGACGGCCAGGCCCTCTCGGGCACCACGAGCACCACCGTCGAGACCCGTCCCGACGACGACCCCGACCAGACGCTGCGCGAGGTCGGCTTCCTCGGCGTCGTCCCGACCTCCCACGTCGAGGTGACCACGGGCGGCCCGCTGTTCACCCTCGACCGGATGGGCACGATGACCGTCGAGACGGTCAAGGCGCTGGCCACCCTGCCGGTGAAGGTCTGGGACGTCGGGCGGGCGATCGTCGGCCTGGAGGAGCGCGCGGCCGACAGCCCGGTCAGCATCGTCGGCGGCGGCCGGCTCGCCGGCGAGACGGTCTCCCACGAGGAGTTCCCGGTCGTCGAGAAGACCGTGTTCCTGGTGATGCTGATCGCCGGCTTCAACTTCTTCATCGGGATGTTCAACTTCATCCCGCTGCTGCCGCTCGACGGCGGCCACATCGCCAGCGCCGCGTGGGAGGCGATCCGGCGCCGGATCGCCCGGCTGCGCCGTCGTCCCGACCCCGGGTACGTCGACGCCGCCAAGCTGCTCCCGGTCGCCTACGTCGTCGCCTCGGCGATGCTGGTGATGGGTCTGGTGCTGATCGTCGGCGACCTCGTCGTACCCCTGCACCTCGAGGGCTGAGCGCGCCGTCTCACGGTCGAGTTGGGCAGGACTCACCCTCGAGTTGGGCTCTCCTCACCCCCGTGCCGTGAGGAACCCCCGATTCGACCGTGAGGTAGGCCCAACTCGACCACGGGCCCGCCCGCCGCCGAATCGGGCGCGCACCGACCCGCCGGTAGCCTGGGACCCATGACCGCCATCAGCCTCGGCATGCCCGCGGCGCCCCCGCCGGTGCTCGCGCCGCGCCGCCCGACCCGTCAGATCCAGGTCGGCAAGGTCGGGGTCGGCAGCGACCACCCGGTCTCGGTGCAGTCGATGACGACGACGCTCACCTCCGACGTCAACGCCACCCTGCAGCAGATCGCCGAGCTGACCGCGTCCGGCTGCGACATCGTGCGCGTCGCGTGCCCGAGCCAGGACGACGCCGAGGCGCTGCCCGCCATCGCGCGCAAGAGCCAGATCCCGGTCATCGCCGACATCCACTTCCAGCCCAAGTACGTCTTCGCCGCGATCGAGGCGGGCTGCGCGGCCGTCCGGGTCAACCCCGGCAACATCCGCAAGTTCGACGACCAGGTCAAGGAGATCGCCCGGGCCGCCCGCGACCACGGCACCTCGATCCGGATCGGCGTCAACGCCGGCTCGCTCGACAAGCGGCTGCTGGAGAAGTACGGCAAGGCGACGCCCGAGGCGCTCGTGGAGTCGGCCAAGTGGGAGGCGGGCCTCTTCGAGGAGCACGGCTTCCGCGACTTCAAGATCTCGGTCAAGCACAACGACCCCGTCGTGATGGTCCGCGCCTACGAGCTGCTCGCCGCTGAGGGCGACTGGCCGCTGCACCTCGGCGTGACCGAGGCCGGCCCGGCGTTCCAGGGCACGATCAAGTCCGCGACCGCCTTCGGGGCGCTGCTCAGCAAGGGCATCGGCGACACCATCCGGGTCTCGCTCTCCGCGCCTCCGGTCGAGGAGGTCAAGGTCGGCATCCAGATCCTGCAGTCGCTGAACCTGCGGCCCCGCAAGCTCGAGATCGTCTCCTGCCCCTCCTGCGGGCGCGCGCAGGTCGACGTCTACACGCTGGCCGAGCAGGTGACCGCCGGGCTCGAGGGCATGGAGGTCCCGCTGCGGGTCGCCGTCATGGGATGCGTCGTCAACGGCCCCGGCGAGGCGCGCGAGGCCGACCTGGGCGTCGCCTCCGGCAACGGCAAGGGCCAGATCTTCGTCAAGGGCGAGGTCATCAAGACCGTGCCGGAGTCGCAGATCGTGGAGACGCTGATCGAGGAGGCGATGCGGATCGCCGAGGGCATGGAGGCCGTCGACGGTGCCGGCGCCGAGGTCACGGTCGGCTGACGCCGTGCCGGTGCGACGGCCGCGTCGTAGGCTTCGCCCGTGCTGACGACGCGTCACGGTGTGCGCCCCCTGGCGGCGGGCGATCTCGACGCGTTCCTCGAGCTGGTCGCGCTGGACCCGGTGGTCAACGTCTTCGCCGACTACCGCGCCCGCACCACCAACCTCGAGCCGCGCTGGCTGGGCGGCGAGATGTGGGGCCGCTTCGTCGGCGGTGAGCTGGTCGCCGCCTGCCACGTCGGCGCGAACCTGGTGCCGGTGCAGGCGACGGCCGACGACGCGCGCACCTTCGCCGAGCGCGCACTCACCCGCGGCCGCACCGTCTCCACGATCGTGGGCCCGCACGAGCCGGTCCGCGAGCTGTGGCACGCCGTCGCCGCGTCCTGGGGCCGGCCCCGCGAGGCGCGCTGGGAGCAGCCGCACCTGGAGATCCGGGACGCCCCGCTCGTCGCCCCCGACCCCGCCGTACGCCGGACCACGCGCGCCGACATGGACGAGCTCTACCCGGCGTGCGTGGCGATGTACACCGAGGAGGTCGGCGTCTCCCCGGAGCACGGCGGCGGTACGGACCTCTACCGCGCACGCGTCACGCAGCTGGTCAACCGCGGCTGGTCGTTCGCGCGCTTCGACGACGGCCGGCTGGTGTTCAAGGCCGAGGTCGCCTGCGCCTCGCCGTACGCCGCCCAGGTGCAGGGCGTCTGGGTGCCGGAGGACCGGCGCGGCGAGGGGCTCGCGGTGGCGGGGATGGCCGCGGTCGTGGAGCTGGTACGCCGCGAGGTCGCGCCGGTCGTCTCGCTCTACGTCAACGACTGGAACAACCCCGCGCGGCGGGCCTACGAGAGCGTCGGCTTCCGCGAGACGGCCCGGTTCTCCACGATCATGTTCTGACAGGGTGGCCGCGTGAGCCTCCCCATCAGCGCCAAGGTCGTCGTCGGCGCCTTCGCCGTCAGCGGCACCGTCCACCTCGTGAAGCCCGAGGTCTTCGAGACGGTCATGCCGTCGTGGGTGCCGGCGCACCGCGAGCTGATCTACGCCAGCGGGGTGGCGGAGCTGCTCTGCGCCGCCGGGATGGTGGCGCCGCGCACCCGCAAGGTCGCGGGCTACGCGAGCGCGCTGCTCCTGCTCGGCGTCTTCCCGGGCAACATCCAGATGGCCCAGGACGCCTCCCGCACCCGCAACCGGACCTTCCAGGCCGCGGCGTACGCGCGGCTCCCGCTGCAGGTGCCGATGATCCGGGCCGTGCTCGAGGCGGCCCGGACCGCCTGACCGGTCGGCCTGGTCAGGCCGCCCGCTCCTGGTGTGCCGGCTCGGTCGCGCCGGCCCGCTCGCAGTCGTCGCCGGCGCAGCGCACCAGCGCGTAGCGCGACCGGCCGTTGGCGCCCGCCACGATCGTGCGGTCGTCCTCCCAGAACCAGCCGCGGAACCACCCCTTCACCCGGTACGTCGCGAGCAGCGTGCCGTCGGCCCTCCGCATCCGCAGCTCGCGGGACCCGACGCCGTCGGTGAGCTTGTGCAGCGTCAGCAGCCGCGAGCCGTCGGGCGAGATCGAGGCGACCGCGTCCCGGCACGAGCGCCAGACCAGGTCGCTCGGGTCGGAGACCCGTGCGAGCCGGGTGCAGCCGCCGGCGTACGGGTCGCCGGCGATCCAGGCGAGCCGGTCGGAGCCGAGGTCACCGAGACCGGCCGCGCGACGCAGCACGGTGCGCACCCGGTCCGCGCCGGAGCGCCACACCAGGGTCCGGTCGGGGCCGTAGGTGGTCAGCAGCACCCGCCCGGTCTCGACGTCGAGCAGCTCGGCGTCCCCGCGGACGCGGCGGGTCGCGACGCTCCGCCCGGTGCGCGCGTCGATGACGGTCACCCGGCTGCCGCGGCCGGCGGGTCGCACGTGCACCAGCGTCTCCCCGTCGGCGCCGAGCAGCGCGTCGCCGTACGTGCGCCGGGCCAGCACCCGGGTGGACCCGTCGGGCCGCACCCGCAGCACCCGGGGGCCCGGTCCCCGGCCGCTGGAGACGGCCACGACGTACGCGCGACCCGACGTGCCGAGGAGTCGCACCTCCTCGGCCGCGACCGGGATCCGGCGGCCGCCGTCGACGATCGTGGAGCCGACGACGTGGGGCGCCGACGGCGCCGGACCGCGGTCCAGGGCGCCGGGCCGGACGTCGACCGCAGGGGCCGCAGCGGGGGCAGCGGCGGCGGGCGCGACGGGGCCGAGGACGGCGGCGCTCGCGGCCAGGACGACGGACAGCAGGCTCAGGGGGATTCGCATGCGGGGAAGACGCGGACGCGCCCGAAATGGTTGTGATCGCAGGGGATAACGTTGCCGCCCATGAGCACCTCCCGGATCCTGCGCATGTCGAGCCTGTTCGTGCGGACGCTGCGCGACGACCCGGCCGACGCGGAGGTGCCCAGCCACCGGCTGCTCGTCCGGGCGGGCTACATCCGCCGTGCGGCGCCCGGCATCTACACCTGGCTGCCGCTGGGCCTGAGGGTGCTGCGCAAGATCGAGGCGATCGTGCGCGATGAGATGGACGGCATCGGCGCCCAGGAGCTCTCCTTCCCGGCGCTGCTGCCGCGCGAGCCCTACGAGGCCAGCAACCGCTGGACCCAGTACGGCGACAACCTGTTCCGCCTCAAGGACCGCAAGGGCGGGGACTACCTGCTCGGCCCGACCCACGAGGAGATGTTCACCCTCCTGGTGAAGGACCTGTACTCCTCGTACAAGGACCTGCCGCTCGCGATCTACCAGATCCAGACCAAGTACCGCGACGAGTCGCGGCCGCGCGCCGGCGTGCTCCGCGGGCGCGAGTTCACGATGAAGGACTCCTACTCCTTCGACATCGACGACGCCGGCCTCGACGAGAGCTACCAGAGGCACCGCGACGCCTACGTCCGGATCTTCGACCGGCTGGGCTTCGACTACGCGATCGTCAAAGCGACGTCGGGCGCGATGGGCGGCTCGAAGTCCGAGGAGTTCCTCGCCAAGGCCGCCGTCGGCGAGGACACCTACGTGCGCTGCACGAGCTGCGACTACGCCGCCAACGTCGAGGCGGTCCAGGTCCGCCCGCCCAGCCCCGTGCCGTACGACGACGCGCCGGTCGCCCACGCGGAGAAGACGCCCGACACCCCCACGATCCAGACGCTCGTCGACCACCTGAACGCGGCGTACCCCCGCGCCGACCGGCCCTGGCACGCCGGCGACACCCTGAAGAACGTCCTGGTGATGCTCAAGCACGCCGACGGCACCCGCGAGCCGGTCGCCATCGGCGTGCCCGGCGACCGCGAGGTCGACCAGAAGCGGCTCGAGGGGCAGCTGGAGCCGACCGAGGTCGAGCCGTTCGACGAGACCGAGTTCGCCAAGCACCCCAGCCTGGTCAAGGGCTACATCGGCCCCGGCGCGCTGGGGGAGGAGAACGCCTCCGGCATCCGCTACCTCGTCGACCCCCGCGTCGTCGAGGGCACCCGCTGGGTCACCGGCGCCGACGTCGACGGGAGCCACGTCCTCGACCTGGTCGCCGGCCGCGACTTCACCCCCGACGGCACCATCGAGGCCGCGGAGGTCCGCGACGGCGACCCGTGCCCCGCCTGCGCCGACGGCGTGCTCGAGACCGCGCGCGGCATCGAGATGGGCCACATCTTCCAGCTCGGCCGCCTGTACGCCGAGGCGCTGGACCTCAAGGTCCTCGACGAGAACGGCAAGCTCGTCACCGTCACCATGGGCTCCTACGGCATCGGCTGCACCCGCGCGGTCGCGGCGATCGCCGAGGGCACCCTCGACGAGTCCGGGCTGTGCTGGCCGCGCAACGTCGCGCCCGCCGACGTGCACCTGGTCGCCGCCGGCAAGGACGAGGCGATCTTCGCCGCGGCCGAGCGGATCGCCCACGGCCTCGCCGAGCAGGGCGTCGAGGTGCTCTACGACGACCGCGCCGGCAAGGTCAGCCCCGGCGTGAAGTTCAAGGACGCCGAGCTGATCGGCGTCCCCACCGTCGTCGTGGTCGGCAAGAGCCTGGCGGAGTCCGGCACCGTCGAGGTCCGCGACCGCCGCACCGGCGAGCGCGAGGCCGTCGTCGCCGACCACGCGATCGACCACCTGGTCCGGCTGGTCCGCGCCTGACCCGGACCTGACCCGGCGGGCTCAGGTGCCCGGCAGGACCTCGGGCTCCGCGCCGAACGTCAGGCCCCGCACCGCCGCGTCGGTCAGCGCGCCGATCGCCCACCGGCGGAGCGACCCGGTGCTGCTGCCCACGAGGTGGGCGTACGTCGCGGCGCAGGCCGCCTCGACCCGGCGCGCCTGCTCGCGCACGACGGCGACGTCGTCGAGCCGCGGCGGCACGTCGTACGCCGGGGCGGCCGCGGGCGGCGTCTCGCCGAGGTCGCGCATCCGGGCCACCAGCTGGTCGCGGCGGGCGCGGTGCTGGGCGTACGCCGCCACGAGCGCGGCGTGCAGCTCGGGCTGCGCGGTCGCCGACGTCTGCGCGCCGAGGACGCCGTACACGTAGATCGCGGCGTGCTCGGCCTGGACCGCAGCCCGCAGCGCGGCGGCGGCGGTCACGATCCGCCCCCCGCCCCGCGGGGCCGGGGTGCCGGCAGGGCGAGCTGCTGGGCCACGGCCGCGGACATCGAGGCGAGCACGCGCGCCAGCTCGCCGCTCTCGGCCTGCACCGACCAGTCCGCGAGCCGGCGCTGGAGCCGCTCCTCGCGGCTGCGCACCTGCGCCGCGGTCATCGACGCGACGCCGCCCTCGACTGGCTCGTCGGCGCCCAGCTCGGCGAGGTGCCGGCGGTGCAGGCGGGCGAGCGGCCGCAGCGCCGCCCGGTCCCGCGGGGGCACCGCCGAGGTCGCGGCGAGAGCGGTGGAGAGCGCCGTGACGACCGTCTCCACCAGGTCGGCGTCGGCGTCGGCGGGGGGCTCGGACGGCTCCCCGGAGCCCGGCGCGGGGTCGGACCGCGGGTCGAGGTCGTCGAGGTCGCAACCACCGACGGCGACCAGCCCGAGGAGCGCCGCGCCGACCGCCGTACGGCGGGTGGCGGCGGGTGGTCGGGCGGGCACGGCGCGACCCTACCGCCGGGGTGGCGCGCCGTCGCGCAGCGGCTAGGGTGGCCCGACGAGGACCAGCACGACAACAGAACAGGGAGGTCGACGACCGTGAGCAGTGCCCAGCAGGACGCCCTCCGTGAGCGGATCGAGGCGGAGCTCGCCGACCCTCTCCGCGCCATGGGCATCGACGTCGAGGGCGTCGAGATCACCCCGGCCGGCAAGCGGCGCGTGCTGCGCGTCGCGGTCGACCAGGACGGCGGCGTGACGCTCGACGACGTCGCCGCCGCGACCCGCGAGGTCGAGCGCGTGCTCGACGCCTCCGACGTCATGGGGGAGCACCCCTACACCCTCGAGGTGACCTCGCGCGGCGTGGACCGCCCGCTCACCCTGCCGCGCCACTGGCGCCGCAACGTCGACCGCCTCGTGCGCGTCGTCCTCACCGACGGCACCACCGTCACGGGACGGGTGGTGTCCTCCGTGGACGCCCCCGACGGCACCGTCACCCTCGACGTCGCGGGCGCCCACCACGAGGTCGGCTACGCCGACGTCGACAAGGCGCTCGTGCAGATCGAGTTCAACCGCAAGACCGAGGAGACCTGATGGACATCGACCTGAGCATCCTGCGGATGCTGGAGCGGGAGAAGGAGATCTCCTTCGAGGTGCTCGTCGAGGCGATCGAGCAGGCCCTGCTCACGGCGTACCACAAGACGCCGGGCGCCCAGGAGCACGCGCGGGTCACCCTGGACCGCAAGTCCGGCCACGTCACCGTGATGGTCCGCGAGACCGACGACGACGGCCAGCTGGTCGGCGACGAGTACGAGGACACCCCGCAGGGGTTCGGCCGGATCGCGGCGACGACCGCGAAGCAGATCATGCTGCAGCGGCTCCGCGACGCCGAGGATGACATCCGCTTCGGGGAGTTCTCCGGCAAGGAGGGCGACATCGTCTCCGGTGTCATCCAGCAGGGCCGCAACCCCGACGACGTGCTGGTCGACCTCGGCAAGCTCGAGGCGATGCTGCCGGTGAGCGAGCGGGTTCCCGGCGAGGACTACAGCCACGGCACGCGGATCAAGTGCCTCGTCGTCTCCGTGCGCAAGGGCATGCGCGGTCCGCAGATCACCCTGTCGCGCTCGCACCCGAGCCTGGTGAAGAAGCTCTTCGCGCTCGAGGTGCCCGAGATCGCCGACGGCACCGTCGAGATCGCCGCCATCGCCCGCGAGGCGGGTCACCGCACGAAGATCGCGGTCAAGTCCACGGCGTCCGGCGTGAACCCCAAGGGTGCGTGCATCGGCCCGATGGGCCAGCGGGTGCGCAACGTGATGGCCGAGCTGCACGGCGAGAAGATCGACATCGTCGACTGGTCCGAGGACCCCGCGGAGATGGTGGCGCACGCGCTCTCGCCCGCCCGGGCCACCTCGGTCGAGATCATCGACGCCGAGGCGCGCTCCGCCCGGGTGGTCGTCCCCGACTTCCAGCTCTCGCTCGCGATCGGCAAGGAGGGGCAGAACGCCCGCCTGGCCGCCCGCCTCACCGGCTGGCGCATCGACATCCGCTCCGACGAGGAGCCGGCCGACGCCGACGCCTGATCGCGGTCAGCGGGCCCGCGTGGCGGCGACCCGCTCGACCACCAGCTCGGGGACCAGGTGGTCGTCGAGGGCGGTCGAGCGGTCGGGGAAGTCGAAGACCGCCACCATCAGCTGCATCGGGTACGTCGGCGGGGCGGCGCACCGACGTACCTCGCGGCCGTCGACGGTGAAGACGGCCTCGCGCTCGTCCCAGTCGACGGCGTAGGTGTGCGGGCGGGTGACGTCGACGGCGAGGCGCGGTGCCGCGAAGTCCTGGGTCAGCGCGGGGTCGCGGAACGCCTTGACGCCCACGCCGACCTCGGCGCTGGCCGGTGACCGGTCCACGGCGTCGCCGAAGACCTCGAAGACGCACAGCTCACCGGAGCGCAGCTGGTCGCGGTCGTCCTCGAGCCCGGTGAGCCACAGCGCCGCCATCGATCGCGGCGAGAGCGTCATCCGGGCCTGGACCTCCACGCGCCCGGGCCCCACCAGCAGCCCTTCGAAGGTCGGCTGCTCCTCGCGGACGACCTGGCCCTCGCGGAAACGCTGCTGACCGCGCGCCGAGCCCACCGGACCCGACCAGCTCGCGGTCTGCAGCCCTGAGACCCGGATCGGGGGCTCGTGGTCGCCCGCGCACCAGAGCGGATGGTCGATGGGGACGTCGAGGACGAGCCCCTCCTGCCCGATCCGGAAGGACGCGGCCGACTCGGCCCGGGAGCTCCAAGCAGGCAGGTAGTGGGGGAGCCACACGCCGGTGTCCAGCGTCGGCCCGCGGAAGTCGTCGCTGAAGTCCGGTGAGAAATCCGGGGAGAAGTCCACCGAACCAGGCTAGGCGCGGGCACCGACAGCGCTCCCGGTTCGGTCCCGGGCGCCAGTCGCGGTAGGGTTGTTGCGCAGTGGCTCGCCAACACACCTCACCGGCATGCCCGGACCCCGACCCCTCGCTGGGGCCGATCCGGACGTGCATCGGGTGTCGGAAGCGGGCCACGCGACGCGAGTTGTTGCGGGTGACCGTCGGCTCGGACGCGCACGGCCACCCGGCCGTCACGCCCGATCCGCGCGGCACCGCTCCGGGACGGGGTGCCCACCTGCACCCCACGATCGGATGCTTCGACCTCGCGGTGCGGCGGAAGGCGTTCGCCCGCGCGCTGCGGTTCTCCGCAGCCGGGGGCCCGGGGCTCTCCACCACCCTGGTAGCTGAGCACCTCGCCGCGCACCACGACCCAGCAGGACCGACCGACAGAAACTGGAGCAGCAGCTCATGAGCACTCGATGAGTACTTCCCGATGAGTTTGCACAACCACTAACGGTCTCGATCACCACCCCCGGACACCAGAGCCTGGCGGGTCTCGAGGCCAGAAGGAGAAACGTGGCCAAGACCCGAGTACACGAGCTCGCCAAGGAGTTCGGCGTCGAGAGCAAGTTTGTTCTCGAGAAGTTCAAGGAGATGGGGGAGTTCGTCAAGTCGGCGAGCTCCACTGTCGAGCTGCCGGCGGAGATGCGCTTCCGCAAGGAGGTCGGCGCGTCGCTGAAGGCTGCGGCCCCGGCCGCCCCCGCCGAGGCACCCGCCGCCCCCAAGCCCGCCAAGCCCGCCGAGAAGGCTGCTCCGGCCCCCGCTGCCGAGGCCCCCGCCGCTCCGGCCCCCGCTGCCGAGGCCCCCGCCGCTCCGGCTCCCGCCCGGGCCGCCGGTCGCCCCGGTCCTCGGCCGGGCCCGCAGGCCCCTGCCGAGAAGGCCCCGGCTGCGCAGGCCCCGGTCGAGAAGGCTCCCGAGCCGGCCCCCGCGCCGCCCGCCGAGAAGCCGGCGGAGCCCGAGGCTCCCGCCGCGGCCGCCCCGGCTGCCCCGGCGACGCCCAAGGGCCCGACCCCGGCTCCGCGCCCGGTCGGTCGCCCCGGTGCGCCTCGCCCCGGCAACAACCCGTTCGCGCCCAGCCAGGGCATGGGCCGTCGTCCCGCTGCTCCGCCGCGCGACCCGGCTGCTGCCCCGGACGCCGGAGCCCCGCCCGCCGCGGGCGACCAGCGTCCGCCGCGGCCCCCGGCCGCCCGTGAGGGTGGCGCTCCGGGTCGTCCCGGCATGCCCCGCCCCAACCCGGCGATGATGCCCAAGTCCCCGGCCGCCTTCGGTGGTGGCCCCGGCGGTCGTGGCCCCGGTGGTCCGGGTGCCGGTCGTCCGGGTGCTCCCGGTCGCGGTGGCCCCGGTGCCGGTCGTCCGGGTGCTCCCGGTCGCGGTGGCCCCGGCGGCGGTGCCGGCGCGGGTGCGCCGGGTCGTCCCGGCAGCTTCCCCAGCGGTGGTCGTCCCTCTCGTCCCGGCCAGCGCGGTCAGACCCAGGGTGCCTTCGGTCGCCCCGGTGGTCCCTCGCGTCGTGGTCGCAAGTCGAAGCGGGCGCGTCGTCAGGAGTTCGAGGCGATGCAGGCCCCGACGATCGGCGGCGTGCGCGTCCGCAAGGGCGACGGCGAGACCGTCCGCCTGCCGCGTGGCGCCTCGCTGACCGACTTCGCCGAGCGCATCGGCGTCGACGCGGCTCAGCTCGTGCAGATGCTGTTCAGCCTCGGCGAGATGGTCACCGCGACCGAGTCGGTCAACGACGAGACCCTTGAGCTGATCGGCGAGGAGCTCAACTACGTCGTGCAGATCGTCTCCCCGGAGGACGAGGACCGCGAGCTGCTCGAGTCCTTCGACCTCGAGTTCGGTGAGGACGAGGGCGACGAGTCCGACTTGGTCGTGCGGCCCCCGGTCGTCACGGTCATGGGTCACGTCGACCACGGCAAGACCAAGCTCCTCGACGCGCTGCGCAACGCCAACGTCGTCGACAAGGAGGCCGGTGGCATCACCCAGCACATCGGTGCCTACCAGGTCGCGGCCGAGGTCGACGGCACCGAGCGTCGGATCACCTTCATCGACACCCCCGGTCACGAGGCGTTCACCGCCATGCGTGCCCGTGGTGCCCAGGCGACCGACATCGCGATCCTCGTGGTGGCGGCCGACGACGGCGTGATGCCGCAGACGGTCGAGGCGCTCAACCACGCCAAGGCCGCGGGCGTCCCGATCGTCGTGGCGGTCAACAAGATCGACAAGCCGGACGCCGACCCGACCAAGGTCCGCGGTCAGCTGACCGAGTACGGCCTGGTGCCCGAGGAGTACGGCGGCGACTCGATGTTCGTCGACGTCTCGGCGAAGTCGGGGCTCAACCTCGACAAGCTGCTCGAGGCGGTCATCCTGACGGCCGACGCGTCCCTGGACCTGCGGGCCAACCCCACGCAGGACGCCCAGGGCCTGGTCGTCGAGGCGCACCTGGACCGCGGTCGCGGCCCGGTGGCCACGGTGCTGGTCCAGCGCGGCACGCTGCGCGTCGGCGACTCGCTCGTGGCGGGTCCGGCGTACGGCCGGGTCCGGGCCATGCTCGACGAGCACGGCGAGAACATCACCGAGGCCTACCCCTCGCGTCCCGCCATGGTGCTGGGCCTGACCGCCGTCCCCGGCGCCGGTCAGAACTTCATCGTGGTCGACGACGACCGGATGGCACGCCAGATCGCCGAGAAGCGTGAGTCCCGTGAGCGGGCGGCCATGCAGGCCAAGCGCCGCGTCCGCCGCACGCTCGAGGACTTCATGGCCTCCATGGAGAAGGGTGCGAGCCAGGAGCTCAACCTGATCCTCAAGGGCGACGTGTCGGGCTCGGTCGAGGCCCTCGAGGACTCGCTGTCCCAGATCGACGTCGGCGAGGAGGTCCACATCCGGGTCATCGACCGCGGTGTGGGCGCGATCACCGAGACCAACGTCGACCTGGCGGCCGCCTCCGACGCCATCATCATCGGCTTCAACGTCCGGCCCCAGGGCAAGGCGACCGAGATGGCCGACAAGGAGGGCGTGGAGATCCGGTACTACTCGGTGATCTACCAGGCCATCGAGGAGATCGAGGCGGCGCTCAAGGGCATGCTCAAGCCCGAGTTCGAGGAGTCGACCCTGGGTCAGGCGGAGATCCGCGCGATCTTCCGCTCGTCCAAGATCGGCAACATCGCGGGCTGCATGGTCACCGGCGGCGTGATCCGCCGCAACGCCAAGGTCCGGGTCATCCGCGACGGCAACGTCGTGGCCGACAACCTCGACCTCGCCTCGCTGAAGCGGGAGAGGGACGACGCCTCCGAGGTCCGCGAGGGCTTCGAGTGCGGTCTGGTCCTGCGGAACTTCCAGGACATCAAGGAGGGCGACATCATCGAGGCCTTCGAGATGCGGGAGATCCCCCGCGCCTGATCCACCCGTACGTCGGCGGGGCCCCGCTCGGGGTCCCGCCGACGTCCGATTTCGTCCCCGTTGAGAAGGTAGGAACATGAGCAGCCCACGCGTCCGCAAGATCGCCGACCGCATCCAGGTGATCGTGGCCGAGATGCTGGAGCGACGGGTCAAGGACCCGCGCCTCGGGTTCGTCACCATCACCGACGTCCGCCTCACCGGCGACTCCCAGCAGGCCACGATCTTCTACACCGTGCTCGACGCCACGGGGGACGACGAGGCGGCCCTGGCCGCCACCGCTGCCGCGCTGGAGTCCGCCAAGGGCCTGCTGCGCTCCGAGGTCGCCAAGCAGCTCGGCATGCGGATCGTCCCGACGCTGACCTTCGTCGCCGACGCGCTCCCGGAGACCGCGCGCCACCTTGACGAGGTGCTGGCGCGCGCCCGGGCGCTGGACGAGGAGGTCGCGGCCCGGCGCCGCGAGACCTACGCCGGCGAGCCCGACCCGTACAAGAAGCCCCGCGTCGCCGACAGCGAGCCCGACGACGAGCCGGGGGAGCCCGGCGACCCCGCCGGCCCGGCGGAGCCGATCGACCCGGTCGACCCCGAGGACGTCGAGAAGTCGTGACCACCCCCGGCCTGGTCGTCGTCGACAAGCCGGGCGGCATCACCTCCCACGACGTGGTGGCCCGGGTGCGCCGGCTGGCCGGCACCCGCAAGGTCGGCCACGCCGGCACCCTCGACCCGATGGCCACCGGCGTGCTGGTCCTCGGCGTGGACCGGGCGACCCGGCTCCTCGGGCACCTGATGCTCACCGAGAAGGGGTACGACGCCACGGTGCGGCTCGGCGTCGCCACGACGACCGACGACGCCGAGGGCGAGGTGGTCGCGACCACGCCGGCCGCGCACCTGGACGAGGCGGCGGTCCGCGCGAGGTTCGCGGAGCTCGTCGGCGACATCGAGCAGGTGCCGACGGCGGTCTCGGCGATCAAGGTCGACGGCAAGCGCGCCTACCAGCGGGTCCGCGACGGCGAGGAGGTCGAGCTGAAGGCGCGGCCGGTCACCGTCCACGAGCTGGTGGTGCGGGACGTCCGCCCGGGGGACGGCGTGCTCGACGTCGACATCTCGCTGCGCTGCTCCAGTGGCACCTACGTCCGCGCGATCGCCCGCGACGTCGGCGCCGCGCTGGGCGTCGGGGGCCACCTGACCGCCCTGCGCCGCACCGCCGTCGGCCCCTACGACCTCGGGGTCGCGCGCACCCTGGACGAGCTCGCCGAGGACTTCGCGGTGCTGCCGATCGCCGCGGCGGCGCGCGCGGCGTTCCCGGCCGTCGACCTCGACGAGGACCAGGCCGGCGACGTCCGGGTGGGCCGCCCGCTGGACCTGCCGCTGGACGGGCTGGCCGGCGTCTTCGCCCCCGACGGGGAGTTCCTCGCCCTCTACGAGCCGCGGGACGGCCGGGCTCGACCGGTCGCCGTCTTCGTCTGAGCCGGCGCTGAGTAGGGTTCCTCGCGTGCAGATCTGGCGATCGCTCGACGACGTGCCGCCCGGCCTCGGCCGTACCGCCGTCGTCATCGGCAACTTCGACGGCGTCCACCTCGGGCACCGTCAGGTGCTGTCGCGGGCGCGCGAGCTCGCCGACGAGCGCGGGCTCACGCTGGTGGCGGTCACCTTCGACCCGCACCCGATGGCGGTGCTGCGCCCCGAGCACGCCCCGAGCACGCTGACCTCGATGGAGCTGCGCGCCGAGCTGCTCGCCGAGGCGGGCGCCGACGCCGTCCTGGCAGTGCCCTTCGACCGAGACGTCGCCACCTGGACCCCCGAGGAGTTCGTGCAGCGGGTCGTGGTCGACGCACTGGGTGCGGCCGCGGTCGTCGTCGGCGCCAACTTCCGGTTCGGGTCACGGGCCGCGGGCGACGTCGCCCTGCTCCGCGCCGAGGGGGAGCGGCTCGGGTTCACCGCCGAGGGCATCCCGCTCGACGGCGGACCGATGGTGTGGTCCTCGACGTACGTCCGGACCTGCCTGGCCACCGGTGACGTCGCCGGCGCCGCCCAGGCCCTGGGTCGTCCGTACGCCGTGCGCGGCGTCGTCGTCCGCGGCGACCAGCGGGGCCGCGAGCTCGGCTACCCGACGGCCAACGTGCCCACCGACGGCCTGACGGCGGCGCCCGCCGACGGCGTGTACGCCGGCTGGCTGGTGCGCCTGGACACCGGCGAGCGGTTCCCCGCCGCGATCAGCGTCGGCACCAACCCCACCTTCGACGGGGTACGGGCGCGGCGCGTGGAGAGCTACGTGCTGGACCGCACCGACCTGGAGCTCTACGGCGTGGAGGTCGAGGTCTCCTTCGTCGACCGGCTGCGTGGCATGGTCGCCTTCGACTCCGTCGAGGCGCTCGTGGAGCAGATGGACGACGATGTCCGCCGCGCGCGCGAGATGCTGGTCCCGTGACGTCCACGCACCGGGAGGACGTCCTCGCCGAGACCGAGGCGTGGTTCCAGCACCACGGGCTGGCCTACTTCGTGCCCGAGCAGCGCGCCGGCGCCCGGGCGGCGCTGCGGCCCCGGCGGCTGGTCCCGCTGCTGGCGCTCACGGCGCTCGCCGCGGCCGCCATCGCGGTGGCGGTCTCGCTGCTGGCCGACGAGCTCAGCTTCCTGCCGGCGATCCTGTGGACCGCCTTCGGGCTGGTCGCCGCGTGGTACGCCCTGACCGCGCTGGAGGCCCGGCCGATCGTCGCCTGGGCGCTGTCCCGGACCTTCGGCAGCCTGCGCACCCTGCTGCCGATGATGACGCGGGCACTGCCGCTGCTGCTGGTCTTCGTGACCTTCCTGTTCATCAACGCCGAGGTCTGGCAGGTCTCGGCGTACCTCGACGGCGGCAAGCTCTGGCTGGTCGCCCTGCTCTTCGGCACCCTGGCCGTCGCGTTCCTGCTGGTGCGGCTGCCCGAGGAGGTCGACCGCACCGACGACCACGTCGACGAGGAGCTGCTGCTGAAGTCGACCGCCGACACCCCGCTCGAGGAGGCCGCCCGTGCGCTGGTGGCCGACCCGGACGCCGACCCCGCGTCGTACGCCGAGGTCAGCGGCTTCGAGCGCTGGAACCTGATCCTGGTCCTGGTGATCATCCAGGCCACCCAGGTGCTGCTGCTCTCCGTCACGGTCTTCGCGTTCTTCATGATCTTCGGCGGCATCATCATGGACGAGGCGATCGTCGCCACCTGGACCGGCAGTCCGGACCAGGTGCACGCGCTCGGCTGGGCCCCCAGCCTGACCGTCGAGCTCGTCCAGGTCTCGGTGTTCCTGGCGGCGTTCTCGAGCCTCTACCTCACGGTCTCGACGGTGACCGACGAGACCTACCGCGAGCAGTTCTTCGGCAGCGTCCTGCACGAGCTGGAGCGGGCGGTCGGCGTCCGCGCGATCTACCTGGCCCTGCGACACTCAACCCTTAAGTCTACCGACTAACTGATGTTAGCATCCGGGCATGTCCCGCGATGGCATCACCCGACGCACCCTGCTGGCCGCCTCGGCCGCCGGTGCGACCCTGGCCTCCACTGCCGGCACCCTCGCCGGCACCACCTGGCGCGCCGTCGCCGGGGCGCCCGCGATCCTCAAGCCGCTGCCACCCGAGTGGTTCGTCGACTTCGGCACGAACGCCGAGATGCGTTGGGAGTCGGTCGACCCGCGCCGCTACCTCACCGCGCCCTCGCACCTCTTCGTCCGCAACCACACGGTGACCCCGACGATCGACGCGTCGTCGTACCGCCTGCGCATCCTCGGTGACGCGGTGGCGGGGGAGCGCTCGCTGTCGCTGCGCGACCTGCACCGGTTCCGGCCCGTCGAGGTGACCACCGTGCACGAGTGCACCGGCAACGGGCGCAGCTTCTTCGGCAGCCAGCAGGGCGAGACGGTGAGCGGCACCGCCTGGACCCTCGGCGCGGTCGGCACCGTCACCTGGCAGGGCGTCCGGCTCGCCGACGTGCTCCGGGCCGCCGGCGTGCGCCGCGACGCGGTCTCGGTGCAGGCGACCGGGCTCGACCCGTCGTTCGTCTCCGGGGGAGTCGACCACGGGCCGGTGCGGCGGCCGTTCCCGATCGTCAAGGCGTACGACGACGCGCTGCTCGCCTGGGGGATGAACGGCCGGCCGCTGCTGCCCGACCACGGCTACCCGCTGCGGCTGGTGCTGCCCGGCTGGGTGGGCATCGCGAGCATCAAGTGGCTCGGGTCGCTGGAGGTGTCGACGACCGAGCTGACCTCGCCGTGGAACACCAGGTGGTACCGGATGTCCGGGGGCGCCTACCCCGCCGACGCGCCGCCGCTGACCCTCAACCCGGTGCGCTCGGCGTGGGAGCTGCCGTGGGACGCCACGCTCCCGCGGCGCCGCCGGCTGGAGCTCACGGGGCGGTCCTGGAGCGGCGCCGGCCCGATCGCACGGGTCGACGTCAGCCTGGACGGCGGCCGCACCTGGTCGCACGCCCGGCTGCGGGACCGCCCGCGCGGGGCGGCGTGGACCCGCTGGTCGGTGGCGTGGGACCGGCCGACGCCGGGCGCCCACACCCTGCTGGCGCGCGCGACCGACGTGCACGGCCGCACCCAGCCCGACGTCACGCCGTACAACTCCCAGGGCTACTTCTTCGACGCGGTGGTGCGGCACCCCGTCACGGTCGCCTAGGGCTCAGGCGGGCCTCAGGCGTCGAGGTCCTTCTCGACGAGCGCCGCGATCGCGTCGACGTCGGCCTGGTCCTCGCCCGAGACCTCGACGGTGTCCCCGCGGCCGGCCCCGAGGGTCATGATCAGCAGGGCCGAGGCGGCGTCGACGGGCTCGTCTCCCGGGATCCCGATGAGGACCTCGGAGTCGAGCTCGCCGGCCGCCTCGGAGATGATCGCGGCGGGGCGGGCGTGCAGGCCGACGGCAGAGCCGACGACGACGGACTTGGTGGGCATGGTGCTCCTTCTGGTGGGGGTCCGGTACGCCGCTCAGGCGGCGGCGGTGGTGGAGTCGGTGCTGGCGCGGGTGGCGGGGTCGGTGGTGGCCGGCTTCCTGCCGATGGACTTCAGGACGATGACGGCGGCGGCGCCGACCAGCACGCCGGCGGCCAGGGAGACGAGGAACCACAGGACGCCGTCGACCGCGAACAGCACGAAGATGCCGCCGTGCGGCGCCCGCACGCTGACGTCGAACGCCTGCGAGAGCCCGCCGGTGACCGCGCTGCCGGCCATGATCGCCGGGATGACGCGCAGCGGGTCGGCCGCGGCGAACGGGATGGCGCCCTCGGTGATGAACGAGGCCCCGAGCAGCCAGCCCGCCTTGCCGTTCTCGCGCTCGGGCACCGAGAAGAGCCCGGGGCGGAGGACGGTCGCGAGCGCCAGGGCGATCGGCGGGACCATGCCGGCCAGCATCACGGCGGCCATGATCCGGAGCTCGGGGGCGTCGGTCGCCAGCGAGGCGCCGCCGACGCCCGCGGCGGCGAAGCTGTAGGCGACCTTGTTGAGCGGGCCGCCCATGTCGAAGGCCATCATCAGGCCGAGCACGACGCCGAGCAGGATCGCGCTGCTGCCGGACATCGAGCTCAGCCCGTCCTCGAGCTGGCCCATCAGCCAGCTGATCGGCCGGCCGAGCAGCACCAGCATCAGGCCGCCGGCGAGCACGCTGGCGAGCAGCGGGATGACCAGCACCGGCATCAGGCCGCGGGCCCAGGCCGGGACCTGCCAGCTCGCGATCCAGTGCGCGATCAGGCCGGCGAGCACGCCGCCCACGATGGCACCGAGGAACCCGGTGGCGGGGTAGGCGCTGCCGCCCTCCGCACCGATGGTGTTGGCGGCGAGGCCACCCAGCACGAAGCCGGGCGCGATGCCGGGCCGGTCCGCGATCGCGTAGGCGATGTAGCCCGCGAGCGCGGGGATGAAGAAGGCGAAGGCGGTCTGCCCGATCACCAGGAACAGGGCGCCGATGTAGGCGAGCAGCCCGGACCCGAAGAGCGCGTGGTCCAGGCCCAGCGCGGCGGGGTCGGGGAGGTCCCACAGGGAGTTGTCGATGACGATCGCCCGGCCGTGGTCGACGATCTCGTAGCCGCCGAGCAGGAAGGCCAGCGCGATCAGCAGGCCGCCGGCCGCGACGAACGGGATCATGTAGGAGACGCCGGTCATCAGCACCCGGCGGGTGCGTCCGCCCCACGACTCGCCGGCACCGGCGGTCGCGTCGCCGCCGCCGCCGCTCGAGGAGGAGCCCTCGACGCGCGGGGCGCCGGGGTCGTCGGCGTACCGCAGCGCCTCGGCGATCATCGCGTCGGCGTCGTCGATGGGGCGCTTTACGCCCGAGGAGACCACCGGCTTGCCGGCGAAGCGGTGCCGGTCGCGGACCCCGACGTCGACGGCGAAGATCACCGCGGCGGCCGCCTCGATGGTGGCCGGCGCGAGCGGCTTGGCGCCCGCGGACCCCTGGGTCTCGACGGCGAGCTCGACGCCGGCGCGCTCCGCGGCGGCCTCGAGGGCCTCGGCCGCCATGTAGGTGTGCGCGATGCCGGTCGGGCACGCGGTCACCGCCACCAGCCGGCGCCCCGCCGTGGGCGCGGCGGCCGGGGGAGCGGCGTCCTGCGGGGCGGCCTCCTGCGGCGCGGACGCGGGTGCGGGAGCCGTCTTCTTCGCCGGGGGCGTGGCGCCGAGGACGTGCGCGACCTCCGCGACGACCTCCTCGACGGTCTCGGCTGCGCGGAGCGAGTCGGTGAAGGCGGGCTTCACCAGCGCCCGGGCCAGCTTGGTGAGCAGCTGGAGGTGGGTCGCGTCGCCGCCGGCGGGCGCGGTGATGAGGAAGGCGAGGTCGGCGGGGCCGTCCTTGGCGCCGAAGTCGACGGGCGGGGAGAGCCGCGCGAAGACGAGCGTGGGCTCCTCGACCGCGGCGGTGCGGCAGTGCGGGATCGCGATGCCGCCGGGAAGCCCGGTCGGCGCGGTCTCCTCGCGGGCGAGGGCGTCGGCGACGAGCTGCTCGACGTCGCTGGTACGGCCGGCGTCGGCGACGACGCCCGCGAGCGCGCGGATGACCGCGTGCTTGTCGGTGCCGAGGTCCGCGTCGAGGCGGACCAGGGCCGTGGTGATCAGGTCGGACATCTACTCTCCCGAGACGAGATGGAGTTCGCGGACCGCGACGAGCTCGTCGCGGACCTGCGTGGGCTGGGGGATGGTCGTTCCGGGGAGGCCGGCGGCGGCGCTGCCGTAGGCGACCGCGAGGGCGAGGCGGCGGGCGGGGGGGAGGCGGCGGATCTCCCCCAGGAGGTAGCCGAAGAGGCTGGAGTCACCCGCTCCGACGGTGCTGACCACCTCGGTCGGCGGCGGGGTCGCGTGCCAGGCGCCGTCGCGGGTGACCAGGACGGCGCCGTGGGCGCCCAGGGTCGCCAGCACGGTCTCGACGCCCCGCTCGACCAGCGTCGCCGCCGCCGAGGCCGCGGCGGCCGGGTCGGACTCGAGCAGGTCGGCGTCGCCGCCGGTGAAGGAGGCGAGCTCCTCGCCGTTGGGCTTCATCAGGTGGGGCGCGGCGTCCCCGAGCCGCTCGACCAGCGCGCGCAGCGGGGCGTCGCTGGTGTCGACGGCCAGGCGGGCGCCGGTGTCGCGCAGGGCGGCGACCAGGTCGGCGTACCACCCGACCGGCGCGCCGGGGGGCAGCGAGCCGGCGAGCACGACCCAGTCCGCCGAGGCCGCGCGGCGGCGCAGGGACGCCGTCAGCTCGCGCAGGACCTCGGGGGTCACGGTCGGGCCGGGGGAGTTGAGCTTGGTGGTCGTGCCGTCGGGCTCGGAGATGGTGATGTTGACCCGCAGGACGCCGTCGGTGGGCACGGGCCGGCAGTCGATGCCGGCGGAGAGCAGCTCGAGGACGTAGGGGTCGTCCTTGGCCGCGGGCAGCACCGCGATCGAGGGGATCCCGGCGGCGACGGAGGCGCGCGAGATGTTCACGCCCTTGCCGCCGGCCTGGGAGAGCACCGACTCCGCCCGCAGCACCGCCCCGCGCTCCAGGGGGCCGCCGAGGGTGACGGTGCGGTCGTGGCTGGGGTTCGGGGTCAGCGTGACGATCATGCGGACACGACCTCCACGCCGGCGTCGACGAGCTCCTGCTCGTCGTCGGCGTCGATGCCGGTGTCGGTCACCAGGACATCGACCTCGGCGAGGGAGGCGAAGCGGACCGGGGACTCCACGCCGACCTTGCTCGCGTCGGCGAGCACGACGACCTGCCGGGCGCTGTGCACCATGGCGCGCTTGACCGCGGCCTCGTCGGGGTCGGGCGTGGAGAGCCCGTGCTCGGTGGTCACGCCGTTGGTGCCCAGGAAGACGACGTCGGCGCGCAGCCGCTCGAGGGCCGCGACGGTGTCGGCCCCGACGGCGGCCTGGGTGGTGGAGCGGACCCGCCCCGGCAGCAGGTGCAGCTCGACCTGCGCGTGGGAGGCGAGTCGCGCCGCGATGGGGACCGCGTGGGTGAGGACGACGAGGCGGTGGTCGCGGGGGAGCATGCTCGCGAACCGGTTGGTCGTGGAGCCGGCGTCGAGCAGCACCGTCGAACCGGCGGGCGGCAGCAGGTCGAGCGCGGCCTTGGCGATCCGCTCCTTCTGCGGCGTGTTCGCCTGGTCGCGCTCCAGCAGCCCGGACTCGATCACCGCGAGGGTGCTGGCGGGGACGGCGCCGCCGTGCACGCGGCGTACCAGGCCCATCCGCTCGAGGGCGGAGAGGTCGCGGCGGACGGTCTCGGTCGTGACGTCGTAGCGCTCGGAGAGCGCGTTGACCGACAGCCGTCCGCGCTCGGCCACGAGCTGGGCCATCGCCTGCTGGCGCTCCTCGGCGTACATTGGTCGCCACCTCTCCCGAGCAATTCTGTGTATCTGTTGTTTTAGCCCCGTTTGTGTTGACTGTCAAGGCGGCCCGGGCGTTTACTGGGGAGCATGGTCATTGGCACCCACGATGCGTCGAGCACCTCCGCAGCCGTCCTGACCGGCACGCCGGTCGTCCCCGGCGTGGCCTTCGGGCCCGCGCTCCTCGCCCGGGCCGAGGTCTCGCCCGCCGCCGTCGAGGCCTTCGGCGACGGGTCGTACGCCGACGCGGAGGCCGCGCTCGCGGCGTACGACGAGGCGGTGGCCGCGGTCGCCGACGAGTTCGTCCGCAAGGCCGAGAAGGCCTCCGGCGCCGCCGCCGAGGTGCTCACCGCCAGCGCCGGGCTGGCGCGCGACAAGGGCCTGCGCGGGGCGGTCCGCAAGCACCTCCGGTCGGGCGACGGCGTCCTCGCCGCGGTGCGGGCGGGCGTCGAGCAGTTCGTCGGGGTGTTCACCGGCATGGGCGGCCTGATGGCCGAGCGGGTCACCGACCTGCGCGACATCGAGCGCCGGGTCACGGCGTACCTCGTCGGCGAGCCGGCGCCCGGCGTCCCGACCCCCGAGGAGCCCTCGGTGCTGGTCGCCGAGGACCTCGCGCCGTCCGACACCGCGGGCCTCGACCCGGCGCTGGTGCTCGCGCTGGTCACCGAGCGCGGCGGCCCGACCAGCCACACCGCGATCATCGCCCGGCAGCTCGGGATCCCCTGCGTGGTCGGCGTCGGCGGCGCGATGGAGCTGGCCGGCGGCACCGTGCTGCTCGTCGACGGCACCGCCGGCACCGTGGAGACCGGGGCCGACCCGGCCGAGGCCGAGCGGAAGGTGGTCTCGGACCAGGAGACGCGGGCCGCCCTCTCCGAGTGGACCGGCCCGGGCCGGACCGCCGACGGCACCGCCGTGAAGGTGCTCGCCAACGTCGCCGACGGGGAGTCCGCGGCGCAGGCCGCCGACGGCCCGGTCGAGGGGGTCGGCCTGTTCCGCACCGAGCTGTGTTTCCTGGACCGCCAGGACGAGCCGAGCGCCGAGGAGCAGGCGGAGATCTACGCGCGGGTGCTGCAGCCCTTCCAGGGGCGGTACGTCGTGGTCCGCACGCTCGACGCCGGCTCCGACAAGCCGGTGGCGTTCGCGACCATGCAGGGCGAGGAGAACCCCGCCCTCGGCGTCCGCGGCCTGCGGCTCTCCTTCGACAACCCGGGGCTGCTCGACCGCCAGCTCGACGGCATCGCGGCGGCCGCGGCCTCGACCGGCACCGAGACCTGGGTGATGGCGCCGATGGTCGCCACCGTCGCCGAGGCGAGCGAGTTCGCCGAGAAGGTGCGCTCGCGCGGGCTCAAGGCCGGCGTGATGGTGGAGGTCCCGTCGGCCGCGCTGCTCGCGCACCGGATGCTGGAGGCGGTCGACTTCCTCTCCATCGGCACCAACGACCTCACCCAGTACGCCATGGCCGCCGACCGGATGGCCACCGACCTCGCCCACCTCACCGACCCGTGGCAGCCCGCCGTGCTGCAGCTGATCGCGATCACCGCCCACGCCGGGCAGCAGGCCGGCAAGCCGGTCGGCGTCTGCGGCGAGGCGGCCGCCGACCCGCTGCTCGCCTGCGCGCTCGTCGGCATGGGCATCACGTCGCTCTCGATGGCCGCCGCCGCCGTACGCCCCGTCGGCGCGCGGCTCGCCTCGGTCTCGATGGCGGTGTGCGAGGAGGTCGCCGAGGCCGCGCTCTCCGCCGCCGACCCGATGGCCGCCCGCGCCGCCGTGCTGGAGGTGCTGGACCGGGGCTGAGCCCGGCCCGGTCCTGCGGGACGTCATACGAGTCGGCGGCGATAGCGACCACGTCGTATGACGTCCGCTCGCCGCAGGCGCGACCGGTCGGGCCGGAAACTGCGCACAGGCGCGTCCCGAGCCACGCCTGTCCACCGGTGGGACCTCGTGGCGACCGCGCAGGGGGTCCGGCCGCCGAGGGTCGTCGCATGCACCTCTCCGCAGCGATCCCGACCGATCTCGCCCCCTCGTCGCGCCGTTCCCTCCGCCGCCGGCTGGTCGCCCGGGCCGCGAGCGCGCAGGACGGCGTCGTGTCCCGTCGCCAGGTCTACGCCCTCGGCGTCACCCGTGCGGAGGTCCGGGCCGAGGTCGCGGCCGAGCGGTGGCAGCGCATCGGGGTGCACTGCGTCGCGACCACCACGGGGCGGCTGTCGGTGCCCGCTCGGCACTGGGTCGCCGTGCTCGAGGCCGGTCCACGCGCGGTGATCGACGGTGAGTCGGCGCTCGTGCTCGCCGGCCTCGAGCACTTCACCGTCGACAAGATCCGGGTCAGCGTCCCGCGCGGCGCCCGCATCCGGCACCGGCCGTCGTTGATCGACATCCGGCAGACGCGCAGGTGGTCGGCCGACGACCTCGAACCCGGTCCCGGACCGCCCCGGGTGCGGGTGGCGGTGGCCGCGGTGCGCGCCGCGCTCTGGGCGCGGTCCGACCGACAGGCGGTGCTCCTGCTGACCATGACCGTCCAGCAGGGACTGGCCACGGTCGAGGCGATCGCCGCCGAGATGCTCCGGGTCCGGCGCGACCGCCGCCGCGCCCTGATCCACCAGACCCTGATCGACCTGCACGGCGGGGTCGGCTCGCTCGCCGAGCTCGACGTGCTCCGCGGCTGCCGCGAGCGCGGCATGCCCGAGCCCGACGTGCAGGCGGTGCGTCGGACCCCGAACGGCACCTACTACCTGGACTTCCGCTGGAGCCGGTGGCGGGTCGCGCTCGAGGTCGACGGCATCCAGCACGCGTGGGCGCAGCACGTGGTGGGCGACGCGCTCCGCCACAACTCGATCGCCCTCGACGGCGACACGGTGCTGCGGCTGCCCGTGCTGGGCCTGCGGGTCTGCCCCGACGAGTTCTTCGACCAGGTCCTCACCGCGCTCCGCCGCGCCGGCTGGACCGGCCTCGCCCGGCCGGCGTGACGTCGTACGACGTGGTCGCCGTGGCGACCGCCTCGCATGACGTCCGGCGGGACGTCATGCGAACCGGCGGCGATAGCGACCAGGACGTATGACGTCCCGGGCACGGCGGCGGGCGCTCAGGCGCGCAACCACGTCAGCACGGCGCGCACCCGGCGGTGGTCGTCGGTGTCGAGCGGCAGGTCGAGCTTGGTGAAGATGCTGTTGATGTGCTTGGCGACCGCCTTCTCGGTGACCACCAGCGCGGTGGCGATGGCGGCGTTCGAGCGGCCCTCGGCCATCAGCGCGAGCACCTCCCGCTCGCGCGGGCTGAGCCGGTCGACGGGGTCGGAGCGGCGGCGCGCCATGATCGTGGCGACCACCTCGGGGTCGAGGACCGTGCCGCCGGCGGCGACGCGGCGTACCCCCTCGACGAACTCCTCGACGTCGGCGACCCGGTCCTTGAGCAGGTAGCCCACCGCTCCCTCGCCGCTGGCGAGCAGCTCGCGGGCGTAGAGGTGCTCGACGTACTGGGAGAGCACCATGACGGGGAACCCCGGCCGCTCGGCGCGTACGGCGATGGCCGCGCGCAGCCCCTCGTCGGAGTGCGTCGGCGGCAGGCGTACGTCGAGCACCGCGGCGTCCGCGTCCGGGTCGCGGAGCGCGACCGCGAGGTCGCCGGCGTTGTCGACGGCGGCGCGGATCGTGAACCCGTTGCCCTCGAGGAGCTGGGTCAGCCCGGCCCGGAGGAGGGCGTGGTCCTCGGCCAGGACAAGGCGCACGGGACCTCCAGGACGACGACGGTCGGCCCCCCGACGGGGCTCGAGACCATCATCGTGCCGTCGAAGGCCGCCAGTCGACGCCCCACACCGGTCAGGCCGGTGCCCGCAGCGGGGTCGGCGCCGCCGTGCCCGTCGTCCCCGACCTCCGCGCGCAGCATCCCGTCGGCGTGCCCGAGCCGGACCCAGGCGTGCCGGGCGTCGGCGTGCTTGCCGGTGTTCGCCAGGCACTCGGCGACCGCGAAGTAGACCGCCGACTCCACGGGCGCCGGCGGCCGGCCGAGCAGCTGCGCGTGCACCTCGACCGGCAGCGCCATGTCCAGCGCGAGGGCCTCCACGGCCCCGGCGAGGCCGCGGTCGGCCAGCACCGGCGGGTGGATCCCGCGCACGACCGAGCGCAGCTCCCCGAGCGCCGCGGTGGTCGTCTGCCGGGCGTCGCTGACCAGCCGGCGCGCCGCCGCCGGGTCGGAGGCGAACATCGAGTCGGCCATCCCGAGGCTCATCGACAGCGCGACCAGGCGCGCCTGCGCGCCGTCGTGCAGGTCGCGCTCGAGGCGGCGCAGCTCGGCGGCGGAGTGGTCGACGAGCTCGGCGCGGGTCTCGGTCAGCTGCTGCACCCGCTGCTCGAGCCGCTCGGTCGTGCCGGGGGAGAGGAACGCCCGGTCCAAGCTGCTGCGCAGCCGCATCAGCGGCCCCGCGGCGTACCACCACACCCACCAGGTCACGACCGAGACCAGCAGCAGCACCACCAGCAGCGAGAGCACGAACCCCGCCGTCAGCGACATCAGCAGCCAGCCCAGGTCGCGCCAGGTCATCGGGTCCCGCGCGACCGTCCGCAGCCGGGCCAGCGGGCCGAGCCCGTCGAGGGGGGCGTACGGCGCGGGCAGCGGCGCCTCCAGCACCCGGGCGGCCATCCGCCGGTGCAGGTCGGCGAACGCCCGGGTCGCGGGCACGGCGAGCGCGAGGAGGAGGGCACCGACCCACACGACCATCAGCACGCCGCCCACGACCCAGAGCACGACGAGGAGCGCCGCCGGCACGAACAGCACCACCTGCGCGGCGGCGTACCCCGTCGCCCGCAGCCGGCCCGGCACGGGCATCGGCGCAGGTGCAGCCGAGGGCGCTGGGTCGAGGGGAGGGGCGGTGCTCACCCCGCCATCCTCGCCGAAGTCGGGCGGCTCGTGCGGTGGTGCTGGCACCACCGCGGGTCCGGGTCCGCACGCCCCCGCGGCCGGGCCGCGGCGTCGCGAGGCTGGACGGCATCCCGACCGCGCAGCGACAGGAGCCCGCCATGAGCAACCCCCTCACCGCCGTCCCGATCCGCGCGGCGCGCTGGAGCGCCGCCCACCCCTGGCTCGCCGTGCTCGGCTGGCTGGCGCTGGTCGCCGTCGCCGTCGGCCTCGCCGTCGCGGTGCCGACCCAGGAGGCGAGCGACGCCGACCACCGGATGGGGGAGTCCGGCCGGGCCGACCAACTGCTGGACGAGGCCGGCCTCGACGACCCGCCGTCGGAGGTCTTCCTGGTCACCGGCGACCCCGACCGGGCCGACGAGGCGGAGTCCGCCGCGGCCGCCCTGGTCGACGGCCTGCGTCCCCTCGTCGGCGTCGACGAGGTGGCCGAGCCGCAGCGGGACCCCGACGGCACGGCGCTCCTGGTCGCCGTGCGCCTGGCCCGCGACCACGAGGACGCGGGCCCGATGCGCGCGGTGACCGAGCGGGTCGCTGCCGAGCACCCCGGGGTCGAGGTCCGGCAGGCCGGCGACCTCACCCTGGACGCGGCCATCGACGACCGGGTCGCCGACGACCTCGCCTCGGCGGAGGTGATCAGCCTGCCGATCACGCTTCTGCTGATGCTGGTCGCCTTCGGGGCCGTGGTCGCCGCCGGGCTGCCGGTGCTGCTGGCCGCCGCGAGCGTCGGCGCCACGATCGGGATCAGCGCGCCGCTCTCCCACCTGGTCCCGGCCGACCCGACCGTGACCAGCATGATCGTGCTGATCGGCATGGCGGTCGGGGTCGACTACTCGCTGTTCTACCTCAAGCGCGAGCGCGAGGAGCGGGCCCGCGGCCGCTCCACCCTCGACGCCGTCGAGATCGCGGCCCAGACCTCCGGCCACTCCATCCTGGTCTCCGGCGGCGCGGTGATCGCCTCCATGGCGGGCCTGTTCCTGGTCGGCGACAGCACCTTCAACTCCCTCGCCGTCGGCGCGATCGTCGTCGTCGCGGTCGCGGTCCTCGGCTCGATCACCGTCCTGCCCGCCCTGCTGGCCGGTCTCGGCCGCCGCGTCGACCGCCCCCGGGTCCCGCTGCTGTGGCGCCTCAACGCCCGGATCGGGCGGGGCGGGATCAGCCGCCGCGTGCTGGCCCCCGTCGTACGCCGGCCGGGGCTGGCGCTGGTGCTCGCCGGGTCCGTGGTCGGGGTCCTGTGCGTCCCCGCCCTCGGCATGACGACCCACACCGCCAACCTCGAGACCCTCCCCGCCTCGATCCCGGAGGTGCAGACGATGCGCGAGGTGACCGCGACGTTCCCGTCCGAGGGCGCGGTCGCCGAGGTCGTGGTCCGCGCGCCGGCGGCGCAGCAGGACGCCGTCCGCACCGCGCTGGAGCGGCTGGACCGCGACGCCGTGGCGACCGGGTCCTTCGTCGCCACCGGGGAGCCCGTCGAGACCTCCGCCGACGGTCGGACGTCGGTGCTGGAGATGGGGATGCCGTTCGAGGAGTCCGACGACCGGGTGGACGACGCGCTGCACCTGCTGCGCGACGACCTGGTGCCGGCCGCCGGGGACCTCCCGGGCGCCGAGGTGGTCGTGGGCGGCGGGACCGCGGAGTCCCTCGACTTCGTCGAGCGCCAGCGCGAGCGGCTGCCGCTGGTCGTCGGGTTCGTGCTGCTGCTGACGCTGCTGATCATGGCCGCGACGTTCCGGAGCCTGCCGGTGGCGCTGCTCTCCACCGTGCTCAACCTCGGGTCGGTCGGCGTGGCGTTCGGGCTGATCACGCTGGTCTTCCAGCACGGCTGGCTGGAGTCCCTGCTGGGCTTCGAGAGCTCCGGCTTCGTCATCGACTGGATCCCGCTGTTCGTGCTCGTCATCCTCGTCGGGCTCTCGATGGACTACCACGTCTTCGTGGTCAGCCGGATCCGAGAGCACGTCGACCTCGGCCTGCCGACCCGGCTCGCGGTGGAGCGCGGGGTCGCCGACACGGCCGGCGTGGTGACCAGCGCGGCGGCGGTGATGGTCTCGGTCTTTGCGATCTTCGCGACCCTCAGCATGCTGGAGATGAAGATGATGGGCGTCGGCCTCTCGGCCGCGATCCTGCTGGACGCGACGCTGGTGCGGCTGGTGCTGCTGCCCGCGGCGCTGGTGCTCCTGGGCGACCGGGTCTGGTGGCCGCGCCGCCCGGCGGGGCAGGCAGCGGGGTCCGGTGAGCCCGCCGCGGGGGATTCCCCGGCGTACCCCGCGACGTTTGCGCAGGTCGGTGAACGGTGACCCTCCCCCCTGGACCGCCCCACTCTGTGGCGGCCGGACGAAAGGAAACGTCATGGGCTACGGACTGGGGATCTTCCTCCTCGCCCTCGGCTTGATCCTGGCGCTCGCCGTCAACGACGCCATCAATAGCGTCGACCTCACCATGGTGGGCTGGATCCTGGCGGCCGTCGGGCTCCTCGCGATCGCGCTCACCGCCTTCACCGCCAACTCCGCCCGCCGGACCCGCGCGGTCGCGACGACCACCCACGCCGACGGCACGCAGACCTCCACCGAGCGGCGCGTGCACAACGACCCGCCGGCGGTCTGAGGCACGACCCCGCACCCGGCACGCACCACCGCTCCGCCCGCTCCGGTCCGCCGGACGGGCGGAGTCGTGCTTCCCGGCGAATTGGGGGGCCGCGCCTCTCCGCGATAACCTGGGGAGGTTGCCCTTCCGGGCGACGAAGCACCAGATGACCGCCGTGCAACGGCCGCGGATCCAGAGTGCCCGGGTGAACAGGCCCCGGCGCGCCGCGCAGCGAACCAGAGAGGGAGCCCCATGTCGATCGGTACCGACGCGGAGACCAAGAAGAAGATCATCGCCGAGTACGCCACGACCGAGGGCGACACCGGTTCGCCCGAGGTCCAGATCGCGCTGCTGAGCTACCGGATCAGTCACCTGACCGACCACCTCAAGCAGCACAAGCACGACCACCACAGCCGGCGCGGCCTGCTGCTGCTGGTCGGCCAGCGCCGTCGCCTGCTGAACTACCTGCAGAAGACGGAGATCGCGCGCTACCGCTCGATCGTCGAGCGTCTCGGCCTGCGCCGCTGACACGTCGTGAAGGGTCCACCGCGGTGGGCCCTTCACACATTTCGCGGCGTCCCGGGGCGCTGCGCTAGATTCCCTAACTGAACACCCTCCACCACAGGAGCGACCCGCCCGTTCTGGCCCGGTCCTCGGTAGTGGCCCTCAGGACGCCGACGACTCGGCTCCGTGCTGCGGGCCTCGATCGAAGATCGGCCTCGCCCCCGGCGGTACGCCGTGGATCGCTCCGCGAGCATGACAAGGACGAATCCTTGACCGACCCCGTCATTCACGCCGTCGAGACTGTTCTCGACAACGGCACCTTCGGCACCCGCACCATCAAGTTCGAGACCGGGTTCCTTGCCCGGCAGGCCGCCGGCTCGGTGACCGCCTACCTCGATGACGACACCATGCTGCTCTCGGCGACGACCGCCGGGAAGCACCCCAAGGACCACTTCGACTTCTTCCCCCTGACGATCGACGTCGAGGAGCGGATGTACGCCGCGGGCAAGATCCCCGGCTCGTTCTTCCGGTCCGAGGGTCGGCCCGGCGAGGACGCGATCCTCACCTGCCGCCTCATCGACCGCCCGCTGCGCCCGACGTTCAAGAAGGGCCTGCGCAACGAGGTCCAGGTCGTCATCACGGTGATGGCGCTGAACCCCGACGCGCCGTACGACGTGCTGGCGATCAACGCCGCCTCGCTGTCGACCCAGCTCTCCGGCCTGCCGTTCTCCGGCCCCGTCGGCGGCGTCCGCGTCGCCCTCATCGAGGGCCAGTGGGTCGCGTTCCCGACGCACAGCCAGCTCGAGGACGCCGTCTTCGACATGGTCGTCGCGGGCCGCGTGACCGAGACCGGCGACGTCGCGATCATGATGGTCGAGGCCGAGGCTCCCGAGCACGCCTGGAACCTCATCCAGGGCGGCGTCCAGGCGCCGACCGAGGAGATCGTGGCCAGCGGCCTCGACGCCGCGAAGCCGTTCATCAAGCAGCTCTGCGAGGCGCAGTCCGAGCTCGCCAACGTGGCCGCCAAGCCGGTCCAGGACTTCCCGGTCTTCCTCGACTACGAGGACGACGTGTACGCCGCGGTCGAGGCGGCCTCCGCGGCCGACCTGACCTCCGCGATGACGATCGTGGACAAGCTGGAGCGTGAGGCCAAGCTCGACGAGCTGAAGGCCGCGCTGCTGGAGAAGCTCGGCGGCCAGTTCGAGGGCCGCGAGAAGGAGATCGGCGCGGCGTTCCGCTCGGTCAGCAAGCAGGTCATGCGCGAGCGCGTGCTGCGCGACAAGATCCGCATGGACGGCCGCGGCCTCGCCGACATCCGTCCGCTGCACGCCGAGGTCGACGTGATCCCGCGCGTCCACGGCTCGGCGCTGTTCGAGCGCGGCGAGACCCAGATCCTGGGCGTCACCACGCTGGACATGCTCAAGATGGAGCAGCAGCTCGACACGCTCTCCCCGGAGAAGCACCGCCGCTACATGCACAAGTACGTCTTCCCGCCGTTCTCCACCGGCGAGACCGGCCGGGTCGGCTCCCCGAAGCGCCGCGAGGTCGGCCACGGTGCGCTCGCGCGCCGTGCCCTGCTGCCGGTGCTCCCGAGCCGCGAGGAGTTCCCCTACTCCATCCGCCAGCTCTCCGAGGCGATGGGCTCCAACGGCTCCACCTCGATGGGCTCGGTCTGCGCCTCGACGATGTCGCTGCTCCAGGCCGGCGTGCCGCTCAAGGCGCCCGTCGCGGGCATCGCGATGGGCCTCATCTCCGGTGAGGTCGACGGCCAGACGTCGTACGTCGCGCTGACCGACATCCTCGGCGCCGAGGACGCGTTCGGCGACATGGACTTCAAGGTCGCCGGCACCCGCCAGTTCGTCACCGCCCTCCAGCTCGACACCAAGCTCGACGGCATCCCCGCCGAGGTGCTGGCCGCCGCGCTGAACCAGGCCAAGGACGCCCGCCTGGCGATCCTCGACGTGATGACCGAGGCGATCGACGCTCCCGAGGAGATGGCGGCCACCGCGCCGCGGATCATCACCGTGAAGATCCCCGTCGACAAGATCGGCGAGGTCATCGGCCCGAAGGGCAAGGTGATCAACCAGATCCAGGACGACACCGGCGCGTCGATCTCGATCGAGGACGACGGCACCATCTACATCGGTGCGACGAACGGCGAGGCGGCCGACGCCGCGCGCGCCGCCGTCAACGCGATCGCCAACCCGACGATGCCCGAGGTCGGCGAGCGCTACCTCGGCACGGTCGTGAAGACGACTAACTTCGGTGCGTTCGTCTCGCTGCTGCCCGGCAAGGACGGCCTGCTGCACATCAGCAAGCTGCGCCCGCTCGCCGGTGGCAAGCGCGTCGAGGCCGTCGAGGACGTGCTGTCGGTCGGCCAGAAGATCCAGGTCCAGATCGGCGAGATCGACGACCGCGGCAAGCTGTCGCTGATCCCCGTCGTGGAGGAGCCCGAGGCCGGGTCGGACGTCGACGCAGACGTCGACGCCGACGCCGAGGGCGCCGAGGAGGCCTGACCTCCCTGTGTCCCCACGGACCACGACGACCGGCCGGCAGCCCGCTGCCGGCCGGTCGTCCCGTTCTGACGACCTGAGCGGCCGGACCGAGACCCTGCAGACGGTGCGTGACGCCGACGGCCAGGTGACCTCGACGATCCGCCGCACGGTCCTGCCCAGCGGCCTGCGGGTGATCTCCGAGCAGATGGCCGGGGTGCGCTCCGCCGCGATCGGCGTCTGGGTCGGCGTCGGCTCGCGCGACGAGTCGGCGTCCCTGCACGGCTGCTCGCACTTCCTCGAGCACCTGCTGTTCAAGGGCACGCGGGAGCGCTCCGCGCTCGACATCTCGATCGCGCTGGACGCGGTGGGCGGGGAGTTCAACGCCTTCACCGCCAAGGAGTACACCTGCTTCCACGCGCGGGTCCTCGACGAGGACCTGCCGCTGGCCGTCGACGTGCTCGGCGACATGATCACCGCCTCGTTGCTCTCCGAGGACGACGTCGAGGCCGAGCGCGACGTGATCCTCGACGAGATCGCGATGCACGACGACGACCCCGACGACGTCGTCCACAACCTCTTCGCCGAGCAGGCCTGGGGGCCGGACACGCCCCTCGGTCGCGGCATCGCCGGCACCGCCGAGTCGATCGCGGCCCTCAGCCGCGCCCAGGTCGCGCGGTTCTACCGCAAGCACTACCGCGCCGCGAACATGGTCGTCTCGGCCGCCGGCAGCGTCGACCACGCCGCGCTCGTGGACCAGGTGCGCGCCGCCTTCGGCCGGGAGGGCTTCCTGGACGGCGAGGAGGCCCCCGTGCCGCCGCGCTCCGGCGCCGTCGCGCGCCGCGTGCACCCGGGCACCGTGACGGCCTCCCGGCCCTTCGAGCAGGTCAACGTGGTGCTCGGCATGCAGGGCGTCCCGCGTGACGACGACCGGCGCTTCGCCCTCGGCGTGCTCAACACCGCTCTCGGCGGCGGGACGTCGAGCCGACTCTTCCAGGAGGTCAGGGAGCGCCGCGGCCTGGCGTACTCGGTCTACTCCTTCGCCAGCCACCACGCCGACTCCGGCCTGGTGGGGGTCGCGGTCGGCTGCCTCCCGAGCAAGCTGGACGACGTCCTCGACGTGGTGCGCGCCGAGCTGCGGCGCGTCGCGGCCGAGGGGATCAGCGAGGAGGAGCTGTCCCGCGGCAAGGGTCAGCTCCGCGGCGGGCTGGTGCTGGGCCTGGAGGACTCCGGCTCGCGGATGTCGCGGATCGGCAAGGCCGAGCTGGTGCACGACGAGCTGCTCAGCATCGACGAGGTGATGGCCCGGATCGAGGCGGTCACCCTGGACGACGTCCGCTCCGTGGCCGCCCAGGTGTTCGGCCGGCGCGAGATCCTGGCGGTCGTCGGCCCCTCCTGACGTACGGGCGTCAGCGGGGCTGGAGCAGCCAGACGACCCCGGCGCACGCGCACGCCCAGAGCACGCTGGTGAAGGTGCCGATGATGAAGCGCTCCGCGGCCCCGGCCGAGCTGCCGGTGCGCAGCTCGGGGTAGCGGCCGAGGCCCTTGACCGCGAGGGCGACGGCCACGCCGCCGGGGAAGCCGGCCGCCAGCGAGGCGTACACCGCCGTGCGCTCCAGCGCGCCGATCCAGGCGCCGCCCCGCAGCACCTCTCCGGCCGTGCGGAGCGGCTCCTGGTCGCCGGCGGGCGGGTGGTCGTGGCGGTCGACCCAGGCGAAGACCAGGGCGGTCACCGGACCACCGCCGAGCACCGCGACGCCACCGGCCAGCGCGACGAGCAGGGTGGTGCCGCCACCGCCGGAGACCACCGCGTCCGGCGCGGCCGCGGCGGTGACGGCCGCCGCCGCGAGCAGGACGGCCGAGAACGGCGCCCAGACGGCGCGGCCCGCGCGGGTCCAGGCGAGGGCCGCCGCGACCACGCCCGCGCCCAGCAGGACGAGGACGACCAGGCCGGCGGTGTCGGTGCTCATCGGGTCCCATCCTGGCCCAGGGCACCGACAGCGAGGTGGGTGACGAGCTCGCGGGCCCGCCGCCCCTCGACGATCCCGGCCGCCTGGGCGCGCTGGCTCACCGCCGACTGGCTGATGCCGAGCCGGCGGCCCACCTGCTCGTAGGTGAGGCCCTCGTCGACGAGGTCGGCGACCTCCCACCCCCGGGTCGTACGCCGCGCCAGCACCGCCGCCCACAGCCACAGGGCCGACTCCAGCTGGCGCGCGGCGGGAGGCTCGCCCGCGACCCGCAGGTGCCAGGGGCTGCTCTTGGCGGCGGTGACCGCCTCCCGCGCGTGCAGGTACGCCGCGCCGGTCCCGGCTCGGGCGTGGTCCGGGAGGGGCAGCGAGACCTCGCCGACGCCGATCCCGATGCTCCACGCCTGCGCGCGCAGCAGCACCTCGACGGCGCGGGGGAGCGTCGCCGGGTCGTCGAGGACCCCCTGGACCTCGTCGCCGGCCGTGCGCTCGAAGCCCCCCAGCGCGGGGACGCCGGCGAGCGCGGCGAGCGCCTCCGGCACGCGGTCGGGCCCCGTCCGGCTCGCGCGCTGGTCGATGGTGAGCACCAGGACGGCCATGCCGCCTCCTCGGTCAGGACCTGTTGCCGATACGGCATCAGGAAATTACCTAATGAGGAGACGGTATCAGGTCACAGCCTTCAGCGTCGGCCGACGACGCCCACGACCGCGGGCGACTTCTGCTCCACGACCGAGACCCGGAAGCCGCCCTCGCTCAGCGCCGCCGAGGCGCGCTCCAGCATCATCGGCACCTGCTGGGGGAAGCGCACCTCGTAGAAGAGGAACACCGCGCCCCCGGGCAGCACCCGCTCGTGCAGCAGGGCGATCTCCTCCGCGCAGTCGCGGACCCAGAACAGGTTGACGTTGAAGGCGAAGACCTTGTTCAGCCGCTTCACCGGGACCCGCAGCGTCGCGAGGTCGATCTGCCGGACCGTGAGCCGGCCGGACTCGACGTACCGCGCGCAGCGGCGCTTGGTGCGGTCGACCCCCGACTCCGAGCGGTCGATGGCGAAGAGCTTGCCGGTCTCGAGCTTGCCGCAGATCGCCTCGGCCCCCGCGCCTGGCCCGCAGCCGATCTCGAGGACGTGGTCGGACGGCTGGACGTCCATGAAGTCAACAGCCCACCGGATCCGGGCGGGGATCGCCTGCACCACCATGGGGTCCACCCTGCCAGAACGGGCCGCGACATGGTGGACCGGTTCTCCCACTACGGTGGTGACGTGACCGACACGAGGACCGACAGCACGAAGGTGGGGGTGCTCGGCGCCCGCGGGAAGGTCGGTGCGGAGGTCTGCCGGGCCGTCGCGGAGGCGCCCGATCTCGAGCTCGCCGCCGAGGTCGACGCCGGCGACGACATCGAGCTCCTGGCCGCGGCCGGCGTCCGCGCCGTCGTCGACTTCACCCACCCCGACGTCGTGATGGACAACCTGGAGTTCTGCATCCGCCACGGCATCCACGCGGTGGTCGGCACCACCGGGTTCGACGACGACCGGCTCGCCACCCTGCGCGGCTGGCTGGCCGACTCGCCGGGCACCGGCGTGCTGGTCGCGCCCAACTTCTCCATCGGCGCGATCCTGATGATGCGCTTCGCGGCCGCCGCCGCGCCGTTCTACGAGTCCGTCGAGGTCGTCGAGCTGCACCACCCCGACAAGGCCGACGCGCCCTCCGGCACCGCCCGGCGTACGGCGGAGCTCATCGCCGCCGCGCGCCGTGACGCCGGGCTCGGCGGGACGCCCGACGCCACGACGACGTCGCTCGACGGGGCCCGGGGCGCCGACATCGAAGGCGTCCGCGTGCACGCGCTGCGGATCCGCGGCCTGGTGGCCCACCAGGAGGTGCTGCTCGGCGGCGTGGGGGAGACCCTCACCATCCGGCACGACTCGCTCGACCGCGCGTCCTTCACCCCGGGCGTGCTCACCGGGCTGCGCGCGATCGCCGACCACCCCGGCCTCACGGTCGGGCTGGAGCACTTCCTCGACCTGGCCTGACGGCGTCCGCGGCGCCCGTCGTACGCCCTTTCCCGCCGAGTCGGCGCTTGTGTTCGCGCCGGCCGGCACGACGGCCCCCGTCCGGCGGGTGCGCTCTCGTGTCCGCGAGACGGTGATGGGGTCTCGACGCGCCGTCACGGCCTCGCAAGCTCGGCCGTGGGCTTGCTCGACCTCACCGTCGGACGCCGTGACCTCCTTCGTCGGTCACGGCTCGACGGTGACCTTGATCGCCTCGCCGGCCTTGACGATGGCGAAGGCGTCGAGGACGCGGTCCAGCGGGATGTGCTCGGTGATCAGGTCCTTGACCGGCACCTGGCCGGAGGAGATGTACTCCAGCGCCCGCTTGTTGTGCTCGGGCGCCGAGCCGTTGGCGCCGTGGATGTGCAGCTGGCGGTAGTGCACGACGTTGGAGTCGCAGGTGATCGTCGGGTCGTTCTTGGGCAGCCCGCCGAAGAACGAGATCCGGCCGTTGCGGGCAGCCATCGCGATGGCCTGCTCCTGGGTGACGTTGGCGGCGGTGGCGGTGATGACCACGTCCGCGCCGCGGCCGCCGGTCAGCTCCATCACCCGCTCCACCACGTCGACCTGCGAGGCGTCGATGGTCTCCTCGGGCTGCACGGCGTCGGCGGACATCTTCAGCCGGTCGGCGTTCACGTCGACGAGGTAGACCGGCCCGCACTTGTGCACGCCGCGGGCGATCCGAATGTGCATGCAGCCGATCGGGCCGGCGCCGAAGACGACGACGGTGTCGCCCTCCTCGATGCCGAGCAGCTCCTGGGCGTTGATCGCGCAGGCGAACGGCTCGGCGGCCGAGGCCTCGTCGTACCCCACGTTGTCGGGGATCCGGTTGAGGCCGTCGACCTTGAGCACCTGCTGCGGCACGATCATGTACTCGGCGAACCCGCCGTCGTACTGGTAGCCGACCGAGGTCTGGTTCTGGCAGACCGCCATCCAGCCCTTGCGGCACTCGTGGCACTCGCCGCACGGCACGGCCGCGATGACCTGGGCGCGGTCGCCCACCTGCCAGCTCGAGCCGTACGTCGCGTTCACGTCGGCGCCGACCTCGACGACGTCGCCGGCGATCTCGTGGCCGATGGTGCGCGGGGGCGTGAGGTTCTGGTGGCCGTTGTGGAAGATCTTGACGTCGGTGCCGCAGGTCGAGCAGTTACGGACCCGCAGCTTGACCTCGCCGGGCCCGCACTCGGGCTCGGGCACGTCCTCGAGCCGGACGTCCTCGGGTGCGTAGAAGCGCAGGGCCTTCATCTGTCCTCCTGGTGACGGGGTGCACGGGTGGGTCGCGATCGTACCGCAAGTGTGTGGTTATCTTTCTGGACGTGTTGGTTTGGCCTACTTGACCGGGCGTAAACCCGCAGATATAAAGACATACACAGATCGTGACGGGGGCCACACCCCCGCGCGGCACGACCCGGCGAAGGAAGGTCTCATGGCCACCACGACACAGAAGGCCGCCAGCGGGGGCGGCATGCGGCTCCACGTGCAGCGGTTCGGCACGTTCCTCTCCAACATGGTGCTGCCCAACATCGGCGCGTTCATCGCCTGGGGCCTGATCACCGCGCTGTTCATCCAGACCGGCTGGATCACCCTGATCGGCAAGGACCTCTTCGGCTACGCGCCGGGACTCGACGCCGGTCAGTACGACTACGGCTTCGTCTCCGCTCTCGGCGGCTGGAACGGCGAGGACGCCGGGATCGTCGGCCCGATGATCACCTACCTGCTGCCGCTGCTCATCGGCTACACCGGCGGCCGGATGATGTACGACGACAACATCCGCGGCGGCGTCGTCGGCGCCATCGCCACCATGGGCGCCATCGCCGGCGCCGACGTGCCGATGTTCCTCGGCGCCATGATCATGGGTCCGCTCGCGGGCTGGTCGATGCGGAAGCTCGACGGCCTGTGGTCACACCGGATCCGGCCCGGCTTCGAGATGCTGGTCAACAACTTCTCCGCCGGCATCTGGGGCGGCTTCCTCGCCGTCCTCGGGTTCCTGGTCGCCGGCCCCTTCGTGCAGGCGTTCAGCGACCTGGCCTCCAACGTCATCGACTTCCTGGTCGAGAACAACATCCTCCCGCTCACCTCGGTGTTCATCGAGCCGGCGAAGGTGCTCTTCCTCAACAACGCCGTCAACCAGGGGATCCTCACCCCGCTCGGCACCAGCGAGGCCGCCGAGACCGGCAAGTCGATCCTGTTCCTCCTCGAGGCCAACCCGGGCCCCGGCCTGGGTCTGCTCCTGGCGTTCATGTTCTTCGGCAAGGGCGCGGCCCGTGCCTCCGCCCCGGGCGCCGCGGTCATCCAGTTCATCGGCGGCATCCACGAGATCTACTTCCCGTACGTCCTGATGAAGCCGATCCTGATCCTCGCGATGATCGCCGGCGGCATGTCGGGCATCACGGTGAACCTGATCTTCGACTCCGGCCTCCGCTCGCCGGCCTCCCCGGGCTCGATCATCGCGGTCTGGGCGGCCGCGCCGCCGAGCAGCCTGCTCGGGGTCACCCTCTCCGTGATCGTCAGCGCCGCGGTCACGTTCGTCGTCGCCGCGTTCCTGCTCAAGATCGACCGCTCGGCCGACGAGGGCGACCTCGGCGCCGCCACGGCCGACATGGAGTCCCGCAAGGGCAAGCGCTCCTCGGTCGCGGGGATGCTCACCGGCAACGACGCCGCTGCCCACTCCGGGCCGATCCGCTCGATCGTGTTCGCGTGCGACGCCGGCATGGGGTCCTCGGCGATGGGCGCCTCGGTGCTCCGCAAGAAGATCCACGGTGCGGGCTTCCCGGACGTGACGGTCGTGAACAAGGCGATCTCCAACCTCGCCGACGACTACGACCTGGTGGTGACCCACCAGGACCTGACCAGCCGGGCGCAGCAGCGCACGGGGTCGGCGGTGCACGTCTCGGTCGACAACTTCATGGCCAGCCCCCGCTACGACGAGATCGTGGAGCTGGTGCGCGAGCGCAACGGGGACGGCGCCACTGCTGAGGTGGCTCCGACCGTCACGTCGGCGGGGATGGACGCCGGGGGGCTGCTCGACCCGGAGTCCGTCGTCCTCGACGCCCCGGTCGAGGACCGGGACGCCGCCATCACCCGGGCCGGCGAGCTCCTGGTGGCGACCGGCGCGGTCGACGCGTCGTACGTCGAGGCGATGCACACCCGGGAGGCCTCGGTCTCGACGTTCATGGGCAACGGGCTCGCCATCCCGCACGGCACCAACGAGGCCAAGCCCTCGGTGCGCCGCACGGCGATCTCGTTCGTGCGCTACCCCGAGCCCATCGAGTGGAAGGGCAAGCAGGTGCGGTTCGTCGTCGGCATCGCCGCCGTCGGGGACGACCACCTCAAGCTGCTGGGGCGGATCGCCGAGGTCTTCCTCGACAAGGAGCAGGTCGCCCGCCTCGAGGCGGCGGGATCGACCGCCGAGGTGATGGACGTCCTCGGGGCCGTCCAGCCCGCATGACGCCCGGCCCTGGTCCGGCCCCGAGCCGGACCAGGGCCGCGGTGTGCCGCCCGAGCGGTGCGATGGTTTCGACATCGCGCCGCTCGGGCGGCACGCTGTGCCCCGCCGGGTGACCGCCCGGGCACGCCTGGAAAGGTCCCCATGCGCCACGCTCCCCGCCGCACCACCGGTGTCGGCCTCGCTCTCGCCCTGCTGCTCTCGCTCCTGACGCCGCTGCTGGTCGCGTCCCCGGCCTCCGCCGCCGGCACCGGCTCGCTCACCGGCCGCGTGCTCGTCCAGCCCACCGGAGGCACGGCCACCGCGCCCCCGAACGGCGTCTGGGTCCAGGTCGAGTACAGCGCCTCCTCCTCCGAGCACAGCGACACCGATCTTGACCAGTTCCAGGTCGCAGCAGACGGGACCTTCAGGTTCACCGGCCTCGACAACGGGTGGTACTGGCTGCGCTTCGGCACCGCCGGCTACGCCAGCGAGTACTACGACAGCTCCAACGGCTACCACGACGCGACCCCGGTCGAGGTGCGCGGCGGCGCCGTGGCCCTCCCGAAGAACGTGGTGCTGGAGAAGTCGGGCGCCGTGGCCGGTCAGGTCACCGACGCCCAGGGGCGCCCGGTCGCGGGCGCGTCGGTCAAGGTCGCCACCAGCTCGAGCGCCGCAGGCGAGACCGTGGAGACCGACGCGAACGGCCAGTACGACACCGCCGCCGCCGGGATCACCCTGACGCCCGGCACCTACCACGCCGAGGCGAACCGGTGGGGCGACCTCGACGACGCGGTCTACCTGGCCGATTCCGCCCAGATCACTCTCGCCGCCGGTGAGGTGCACACCCACAACTTCAAGCTGACCGAGCGGCCGCGCGTGCTGGTGACGGTGCTGGGGCCGGACGGCACGCCGCTGGAGTCGGCGCCGCTCGACATCCAGGTCAAGCACCCGGACTTCGACAATGGCGACTGGGGCCCCATCCGGTACGGACCGAACGAGACCGACGCGCGTGGCCGCTACCGGTTCATCGACAACTTCGACGCGGCCAGGTTCCACGTCGGGCTCCCGGCCGGGTACGACGGGCCGGCCGCCGTCGGCGAGTGGTGGCAGGACGCCTACACCGCCAAGGACGCCCGCGTCCTGACCTTCCCCCGGGGCGTCGAGATGCTTCGCGAGATCACCGTCCGCCTCGACGTCGGCCGGCTGAGCGCCACGAAGCCGGTCGTCACCGGCAAGGCGCGCGTCGGGAAGGCCCTCTCCGCCCGCACGCCCGCGTGGGGGCCGGCGCCGGTGAAGCTGCGCTACACCTGGCTGCGGGGCGGCAAGCCGGTCAAGGGCGCGATCTCGGCGCGCTACAAGCTCACCCGCAAGGACGTCGGGCGGCGGATCTCGGTCCGGGTCACCGGCACCAAGCCGGGCTTCGCGACGCTCGCGCGCGCCAGCGCCAAGACCGCGAAGGTCAAGCGCTGACCGGGCCCGGCTAGAGCCGGACCAGGGCCGCGGTGGCGGCGGCGCCGAAGACCACGAGCAGGAACGGCGCCCGCAGCAGCAGCAGGACCACCGCGGCCCCGAGGCCGGCGGCCCGGGCGTCGAGCACGAGCCGCTGGCCGTCCGCGACGACCTGGACGGCGACCAGCGCGGCGAGCAGGGCGACGGGGATCAGCGCGGCCACCCGGCGTACGACGGGCCGCTCGAGCACGGCGGTCGGCACCGACAGGCCGGCGAGCTTGAGCAGGTAGCACCCGATCCCGGCGACCAGCACCGCCGCCCAGGTCATCGCTCGCTCCGGGACAGGACGCCCACCAGCAACGCGACCCCGCCGGCCGCGAGCACGGGGACGCCGGCGGGGGTCAGCGGCACCGCGCCGAGGGCGACCGCGACGGCGAGCAGCGCCACCAGGCGGGTGCGCGGCTCGCCGAGCCGCGGCCAGAGCAGCGCGAGGAAGGCCCCGCCGACCGCGGCGTCCAGCCCGTAGGTGCGCGGGTCCCCGAGCGCCTGGCCACCGACGGCGCCGGCGAGGGTGAACAGGTTCCAGAGCAGGAACACCGACCAGCCCGTCACCAGGAAGCCGGTGCGGGCGTGCGCGGTCGTCCCGCGCGTGACCGACATCGCCGTGGACTCGTCGATGACGAGGTGGGCGGCCCCGAGCCGGCGGACGCCGGTCCACGCCAGCAGGGGAGCGAGGCGCAGGCCGTAGAGGGTGTTGCGGGTGCCGAGCAGCAGTGCCGTCGCCGCGCCGGAGACGGGGGAGCCGCCCCCGGCCAGGACGCCGACCAGCGCGAACTGCGACGCCCCGGTGAACATCACCAGTGACAGCACGCAGGTCTGCGCGACGCTGAGGCCCGAGGCGACCGAGACCGCGCCGAAGGACACGCCGTACAGGCCGGTCGCGATGCCGACGCCGAGGCTGTCGCGGACGATCCCGGCGCGCTCCGGGTCCGGCTGCCGCACCACGGCCGACACCGGCGCCTAGACCAGGGCGGTGTGCAGGCGCACCTGCTTGACCAGCGTGGAGCCCTCGCCGTCGAGGTCGAGCTCGCGGTGCGCCCCGTCGGCGCCCCAGCCGGCCGCGACCAGGAACGCGCGCAGCGCGTCGTCGCTGGCGACGGTCCAGGTGACGGCGCGGGTGAACCGGTCGGCGACCATGGTGTCGGCGGCGGCCTGCAGCAGCCGTGAGCCGTGCCCCTTGCCGCGCTCGGCGGCGTCCACGGTCACCTCGGCGAGCTCGCCGTCGGCGACCGGGTCGAGGTCCGGGTCCGAGGCCGGTCCGGTGATCGCGAACCCGCACACCCGGTTGCGCTCGAGCGCGACGAGCACCCGGTTCCGGGCGTCCACGGGCTTCGTGAGCGCGGCGCGCCATGCCTCGGTCGCGGCGGCCACGGCCTCCGGCCCGGTCGGGAACGCCTCGGCCGGGACCAGCCCGCCGTACAGTTGCGGCCAGGCGCGCAGCTGGAGCGCGGCGATCGCGGGGGCGTCCTCGGCCCAGGCGACACGCACGGAGACGTCGGCGGTCGGGCTGCTCATGGCCCCATCCTCGCAGCCGCGGCGCCGGCGTGGACCGGCTGGCTAGGGTCAGGGCATGGAGTTCCGCAATCTCGGCAGGAGTGGCCTGAAGGTCTCGGCCATCTCGTACGGCAACTGGCTCACCCACGGCTCGCAGGTCGAGGAGGACGCCGCACTCGCGTGCGTCCGGCAGGCGCTGGAGGAGGGCATCACCACCTTCGACACCGCCGACGTCTACGCCAACACCGCGGCGGAGACCGTGCTCGGCAAGGCGCTGAAGGGCGAGCGCCGCGAGAGCCTGGAGATCTTCACCAAGGTCTACTGGCCGACCGGGCCGGGCGGACCCAACGACCAGGGCCTGTCGCGCAAGCACGTCCTGGAGGGCATCGACGGGTCCCTGCGTCGCCTCGGCACCGACCACGTCGACCTCTACCAGGCGCACCGCTACGACCACGGCACCCCGCTCGAGGAGACGATGGAGGCCTTCGCCGACGTCGTCCGCGCCGGCAAGGCGCTCTACATCGGCGTCTCGGAGTGGCGCGCCGAGGAGATCCGCGCGGCGTACGCGCTGGCCCGCGAGCTGCGCGTCCCGCTCGTCTCCAACCAGCCGCAGTACAGCATGCTGTGGCGGGTCATCGAGGCCGAGGTGGTCCCCACCTCCGAGGAGCTCGGGCTCGGCCAGGTCGTCTGGTCGCCGATCGCGCAGGGCGTGCTGACCGGCAAGTACCGGCCGGGGGAGCAGCCGCCGAGCGGCTCGCGGGCGACCGACGAGAAGGGCGGCGCCGACATGATCAGCCGGTGGCTGCGCGACGACGTCCTCGAGCGGGTGCAGCGGCTCCAGCCGATCGCCGCCGACGCCGGGCTGAGCATGGCCCAGCTCGCCGTCGCGTGGGTGCTGCAGAACGACAACGTCTCCAGCGCGATCATCGGCGCCAGCCGTCCCGAGCAGGTCACCGACAACGTCAAGGCCGCCGGGGTGCGCCTGGACGCCGACGTCCTCGCGGCGATCGACGACGCCGTCGGCCCGGTGGTCGAGCGTGACCCGGCGAAGACCCAGTCGCCGCCCCGCGACTGACTCAGGACACCTCGGACGCCCTCGCGGGCACCGCCTGGGCGTGGGTGAGCGCGACGGCCCCGGCCGTCGAGAGCACCAGCCCGAGGACGACCGACCACCACCAGCCGTCGCGGACCCCGTCGCCGAGCAGCACCACGCCCAGCAGCGCCGGCACGAAGGTCTGCATGACGATCATCGGCGCGGTGGTGGTCGTGATGCCGTCGCCGTGCATGCCGCGCGAGTAGAGCCAGAACGCGATCAGGCTCAGGGACGGTACGGCGAGCGCGGCGAGCACCACGCCGGTGTCGATCGGGGTGGTGACGCCGCGGACGGCGATCGCGGAGCCGGCGTACCCCAGGCCGGCGAGCGCGCCCAGGCCGGCGCCGTGCAGGCGACCGGCCAGCAGGGAGGCGACCGTGAGCAGGGCGACGCCCGCCCAGAGGGACGCGACGAAGGCGGTGGTGGTGACGACCTCGCCCGCGTCGCCCGCGCCGAGGGAGAGCAGCACCAGGCCGCCCGTGACCAGCCCGATCGCCGACCACTGGCGCGCGTCGAGGCGCTCGGCGAGGCGGCGCGAGGTGAACGCGGTGACCGGCAGGGACATCGCGATCGTCGCCTGCGCGAGGTAGAGCGGCAGCAGCCAGATGGCGACGGCGTGCAGCAGGAACCCGACCAGGTAGGCGACCAGGACCGCCCACGTCCACGGGTCGCGCACCGAGCGCGCCACGAAGGCGACCAGCCGGTCCGGCGCCGCACCGGTGCGTCGTACGCCGTGGGCCTGGGCGACCGCGGCGACGCCGAAGACGGCGGCGCTGAGCAGACCGGCCACCAGGCCGTAGACCTGGTCGCTGGTCACGGCGCGGTCAGCGGTAGGTGTCGGGGAGGCGCTGCCCGATCTTGACCTGGGACTTGGGCATCCGCATGAACTTCATCTGCAGGGCGCGGGTGATCGCGTAGTAGGTCGTCCCCTTGTGGCTCTCGTCGGGGAACCGCCGGCCGAGCTCGCGGCGCAGCCGGATCCGCAGGAAGACCATGTCGAGCACGATGAGCACGAAGGTCGCCAGCAGCATCACGCTGCCGAGGCTCATCAGCTGCTCGTTGCCGGAGTAGCCGAGGACCATCGAGAAGATCAGCAGCGGGATCATCAGCTCGATGAAGGAGAAGCGCGAGTCCACGAAGTCGCGCACGAAGCGGCGCACCGGGCCCTTGTCGCGCGGCAGGTAGTAGCGCTCGTCGCCGGACTTCATCGCCGCGCGGACCTTCTGGCTCGACTCCGCCCGCGCCTGCCGCTGGGCCTTGGCCAGCTCCTTGCGGTTGCGCGGGGTCTTGGCGCGCGCCCGGGCGGCCGCCTCGGCCTCCTTGCGGCTCGGCGTGGGGCGGCCCTTGCCGCCCGGCTTCGTGGTGACGGCCTCGGGCGAGGGGGTCTCGGTCTTGCTGCGACGTAACAACGGGGGCCTTCGGACGGGCTGACGGCGGGCTCGCCCAGCCTACCGGCCCGGATCGGAGCGTCCGCGCGAGCACCACACCGACGCCGGTCGCCAGGCCTTGGCGACCGGCTCTAGGGTGAGGACAACGGGGCAGCCGCACCGCATCACCACCGAGAGGGACCCCCATGAGCCTGATGAAGCGCATCAGCCTGATCTTCAAGTCGAAGGCCAGCAAGGCCCTCGACCGCGCCGAGGACCCGCGCGAGACGCTCGACTACAGCTACCAGCGGCAGATCGAGCTGCTGTCGAAGGTACGCCGCGGGGTGGCCGACGTGGCGACCAGCCGCAAGCGCGTGGAGCTCCAGGTCACCCAGCTCGAGCAGCAGGCGGCCAAGCTCCAGGGCCAGGCGCAGAAGGCCATCGACATGGAGCGCGAGGACCTCGCTCGCGAGGCGCTCACCCGCAAGTCGGCGCTGACCACCCAGATCAACGACCTGCGTGCCCAGCACGCCCAGCTCCAGGGCGAGGAGGAGAAGCTCACCTTGGCCCAGCAGCGGCTGCAGGCGAAGGTCGAGGCCTTCCGCACCCGCAAGGAGACGATCAAGGCGACGTACACCGCCGCCGAGGCCCAGACCCGGATCAACGAGGCGATGTCGGGCATCGGCGACGAGATGGGCGACGTCGGGCAGGCCGTGGAGCGGGCCGAGGACAAGACCGCGCAGATGCAGGCGCGGGCCGGCGCCATCGACGAGCTGATCGCCTCGGGCGCGCTCGACGACGTCAGCGCGGTCGGCCGCGGCGACGACATCGCCCGCGAGCTGGAGTCGATGAGCTCCCAGTCCGAGGTCGAGGACGAGCTGCGCCGGCTCAAGGGCGGGTCCGCCCAGCCCGCGGCGATCGAGCCCGGTGCCGGCGAGAACGGCGTGCGCTACGAGCAGCCGGCCACGGAACGACCGACCGAGGAGCCCCGCTGACGTATGGCCCACAGCCGCTTCGCCCCTGACCGGGGTCTCACCGCCCGGATGACGCTGGTGATGTTCCTGCTGGGCGCGCTGTTCGTCGCGCTCATCGTGGGCCTGATGTACGCGTTCAGCGGCTCGCCGCTCGCGCTGCTCATCGGGGTCGCCGGCCTCGGCATCGCGTGGTACCAGTGGTACTCCTCCGACACGGTGGCGATGCGCGCGATGCGGGCCCGGGAGGTCACCCCCCAGCAGGCCCCCGAGCTGCACGGCATGATCGACCGGCTCTGCGCGATGGCCGACATGCCCAAGCCGCGGGTCGGCATCGCGGACATGGCGATCCCCAACGCGTTCGCCACCGGTCGCTCCCCGAGCAGGTCCGTGGTCTGCGTGACGACCGGCATCCTCGGCACGCTGACCGCCGAGGAGCTCGAGGGCGTGCTCGCCCACGAGCTCTCCCACGTCGCCCACCGCGACGTGCTGGTGATGACCGTGGCGTCCTCGGCCGGCATCGTCGCCGGGATGCTCACCCAGGGAGCGCAGTACGGCGCGTTCCTCGGCGGCGGCCGGCGCGACAACAACAGCGCGCTGCCGGTGTGGCTGGTCGTGCTGCTGATCAGCATGGTGACCTACGCGGTCAGCTTCGTGCTGCTCAAGGTGCTCTCGCGCTACCGCGAGCTGGCCGCCGACCGCGCCGGCGCGTACCTCACCATGAAGCCGCAGGCCCTGGCCTCCGCGCTGCAGAAGATCACCGGCGAGATGAACACCATCCCGCAGCGCGACCTGCGCGCCTCGCAGTCGATGAACGCGTTCTTCATCGCCCCCGCGATCCGCGGCGTCTCGCTGCGCACGCTGACCTCGACGCACCCGAGCCTCGAGCAGCGGCTCGAGCAGCTCGCGCAGATCCAGGCCGACCTCGGACGCCGCGCCCCCTGATGGGCCTCCGCTGATGGGTCTCTGGGACTCGCTGATGGGGCGCTCGCGGCCGCGCCAGGCCAACCTGGACTCGCTGTTCCTGGTGCCGAGCGCGGCGATCACGCTGCAGACGACCCTGGGCCTGGTGCCCACCGGGGACGGCTCGGTCTGCTACCGCGGCGCCGCCGGGGTCGCGTTCGCGGAGACCGAGGACGAGGTCGTCGAGCTGCTGCGCAGCACCGGGGACGCGCCGGACGTGCGGGTGACCCGCGACGAGTTCGGCTACACCTGGGTCGAGGTCGACCGGGAGCCGGGCTCCGGCGTCGAGGGGCTGTGCACCGCGCTGCACGCCGTGAACACGGCGCTGGAGGCGCAGGGGTTCGGGCCCGGGCTGCTCTGCACGGTGGTGACGTTCGAGGACCCCACGGGGCGCACCCTGGGACTGGTCTACCTCTACAAGCAGGGCACGTTCTACCCGTTCGTGCCGACCGGCCCCCAGCAGCGCGACAACCTGATGGAGATCCAGGTGCGCAACGAGCTGGCCGAGGAGCTGCCCGTCGAGCAGGACCTCTCCCGCTGGCTGGCGATCTGGGGTGCGCCCGGGCTCCGGCCCGGGGGCGCCCGGTGAGCCTGCTCGCAGACAGCGACGGGGATCGGATCGCCCGGATCGGCCGGTACCAGGTCCTCGACCGGCCGCCGCGCGCCGACCTGGTCGCCCTCGTCGAGATCGCCGCCCTGGCCGCCGACGTCCCGATGGCCGCCATCACCCTGGTCACCGACACCGAGCAGCACCAGGTCGCGGCGGTCGGGTTCGACGGGTCGGTCTGCGCCCGCGCGGGCTCGATGTGCGACGTCGTCCTCGCCGGTGGCGAGCCGGTCGTGGTGGCCGACGCCGTCGCCGACCCGCGGTTCCGCGACGACCCGTCCGTCGCCGGCGCGCTCGGCGCGGTCCGCAGCTACGCCGGCCACCCGCTGGTCACGCCGGACGGCACGGCGATCGGCGCGCTCTGCGTCTTCGACACCCGCGCCCGCGAGCTGACCTCGGGACAGGCCCGCGCCCTGGCCGGGCTGGCCGACCGGGTCGTCGACCTGCTCGAGCTCGAGCTGCGCACCCGCGAGCTGACCGCCACGGTCGAGGACCTCCGGCGTGCCCAGGCTGAGCTGGAGCGCTCGAACGCAGCGCTCGCGGCCTTCGCCGGGCAGGTCAGCCACGACCTGCGCAACCCGCTCACCGCGCTGACCATGGCGCTGTCGATGCTCGACGAGGAGGGCGCGGACGAGGACGCCGGGCGGCGCTTCCTCCTCGACCGAGCCCGCAACGGCACCCGCCGGATGCAGCTGCTCATCGACGACCTGCTGACCGTCGCCCGGGTCGGCGACTAGCCGTACCCGGCCGCGGTGGCGGCCCGTCAGTCCTTGTGGGACCGGCCGGGCAGGTCGAGCATCCGCTGCAGGGCGACCAGCGCCCACTTCTCCGTCTCGGGGTCGACCTGGATCTGGTTGACGACGGTGCCGGCGACCAGGTTCTCCATCGCCCACACCAGGTGCGGCAGGTCGATCCGGTTCATCGTCGAGCAGTAGCAGACGGTCTTGTCGAGGAACGTGATCCGCTTGTCCGGGTGGGCGGCGGCGAGCCGCTTCACCAGGTTCAGCTCGGTGCCGATCGCCCAGCTCGACCCGGCGGGGGCGGCCTCGATCGTCTTGATGATGAACTCGGTGGAGCCGACGAGGTCGGCCTTGAGCACGACCTCGTGCTGGCACTCGGGGTGCACGAGGATCTGGACGTCGGGGATGCTCGCCCGCAGCTCGTCGACGACGTCGGGGGAGAAGCGCCCGTGCACGGAGCAGTGGCCGCGCCAGAGGATCATCTTCGCGTCGCGCAGCTCCTCGGCGGTGAGCCCGCCGTTCGGCTTGAGCGGGTTCCACACGACGCAGTCGTCGAGCGAGAGCCCCATCTTGAGCACGGCGGTGTTGCGCCCGAGGTGCTGGTCGGGGAGGAAGAGGACCTTCGCGTCCGGCTTCTGCGCGTAGGCCCACTCCAGCGCGACCTCGGCGTTGCTGGAGGTGCAGACGACCCCGCCGTTGCGGCCGCAGAACGCCTTGATGTCGGCGCTGGAGTTCATGTACGTCACCGGCACGACCGAGTCGGCGACCCCGGCCGCCGTCAGCGCGTCCCACGCGCTCTCGACCTGGCCGAGCCGGGCCATGTCGGCCATCGAGCAGCCGGCGGCGAGGTCGGGGAGGATCACCTTCTGGTCCGGCGCGGTGAGGATGTCGGCCGACTCCGCCATGAAGTGCACGCCGCAGAAGACGATGAACTCGGCGTCCGGGCGGCCCGCGGCGTCGCGGGCGAGCTTGAAGGAGTCGCCGGTGACGTCGGCGAACTGGATGACCTCGTCGCGCTGGTAGTGGTGGCCGAGCACGAAGACCCGGTCGCCGAGGGCCGCCTTCGCGGCCCGGGCGCGCTCGACGAGCGCGGGGTCGGAGGCGGCGGGCAGGTCGCCCGGGCACTCCACGCCCCGCTCGGAGGCGGGGTCCACGCCGCGCCCCAGGGGCAGCAGCGGCAGGTCGACGGTCGTCATGGTCGCATCGTATTCCTGTGCTCGGGCGGGGCCGCAAACGTCACAGCAGGGCACCGCTGTGAACGTACGGCGCCGGCGGATTCATCCCGCGCAGCGCGAGATAGCCCGCCTGGTGCAGCTGGAGCCGCGCGGCGAACCCGACGTCGAGCGCCCACTGGTTGGCTCCGGTGAGGTGCCGGAGCACCACCTCGTCCGGTCCCTCGGCCAGCGCGGCCCAGAGCAGCCGGGTCGCCGTGCGCCGGTTGGACGCCGCCAGCAGGGCCACCCGGCCGCGCTCGTCGAGGTAGGCGTAGCCCGACCCGGTGGAGGTGTCGGAGACCAGCAACCGCTGCTCGCGCAGCATCAGCTCGTGGTCGACGCCGTGGCCGGCGCCCCGCGTCGCGCGGTCGAGGGAGTCCATCAGGTCGACGTCGCCGCCGCTGCCCTCCCGGACCTTCTCGATCACGGGGAGCACGGACCGGTCGAGGGTCCCGGTGAAGTGCATCTGCGGGTGCAGCGCGAACCCCGCCTGGTGGTAGACCCGCGCCGCCCGCGGGTCCATCGAGGCCGAGAGCATCGCGCGGGTGCAGGCCTGCCCGTGGGTCATCGCCGCGGCCAGCAGCGGCTTGCCGATGCCCTGCCCCTGGCGCTGCGGCAGCACGGCGTACGTCGCCAGGCACCAGAGCGTCTCGCGGCGCAGCGACGTGGCCATCCCGACCGTCCCGGTGCCGTCCTCGGCCGCCCAGCACCCGCCCGGGTCGGTGCGCACGAGGTGGCTCGTGCGCTCCAGCCAGCGCCGGCGGTGCGCCGCGGACCGGTGCTCGGGCGCGGGGTCGCCCACCCGGCGCATCCGGGTCTCGAGCTCGAAGAACCCCTCGTCGCTGACGCGCTCGGCGTCCTCGACGTCGTCGAGGGTCATCGGCCGGATCAGGAGGTCGCCCATGCCTCGACCCTAGGGACCGGCCAGGATGGGCACATGCGCATCCTCGTCGCCCCGGACAAGTTCGCGGGCACGCTCACCGCCGTCGAGGCGGCGGACGCGATCGCGACCGGCTGGCGACGGCACGCGCCCGGGGACGAGCTCGACCTGGCGCCGATGTCCGACGGGGGGCCGGGGTTCGTCGACGTCCTGCACGCCGCCCTCGGCGGCTCGCTGCTCGCGGTCACGGTGCGCGGGCCGCTCGGCGTCGCCGTGCCGGCCACCGTCCTGCTGGTCGGCGACACGGCGTACGTCGAGAGCGCGCAGGCCTGCGGGCTGCACCTGACCGGCGCGGAGCGGGCCGAGGAGGCCACGACGTACGGCGTGGGGGAGCTGGTGCTCTCCGCCGCGGACGCCGGCGCGCGGACGGTCGTCGTCGGGCTCGGCGGCAGCGGCACCAACGACGGCGGCGCGGGGCTGCTCGCCGCGCTCGGCGCGACCGCCGACCGCCCGCTCGACCGGGGTGCGGCCGGGCTGGACGGCATCACCGAGGTGGTGCTGCCGGAGGTCCCGGTCCGCCTGGTCGCGGCCAGCGACGTCGACGCGACGCTCACCGGCCTCTTCGGCGCCACCAAGACCTTCGGTCCGCAGAAGGGCATCCCCGAGGAGCGGATGGCCCTCGTCGACGGCTGGCTCCAGCAGCTCGCCGCGGCGACCGACCGGCGTACCTCCCTGGAGAAGGGGGCGGGCGCCGCGGGCGGGCTCGGCTTCGCGCTCCTCGCCCTCGGGGCGACCCGGGCCCCGGGCATCGAGCTGGTCGCCGACGCCGTCGGGCTCGCCGCCCGGGCGCGCGCCGTCGACCTGGTGCTGACGGGGGAGGGCGCCTTCGACTTCTCCAGCCGCTCCGGCAAGGTGCCGTACGGCGTCGCGCAGGTCGCCGAGTCCGCGCTCCGCCCGTGCGTGGCGCTCGCCGGGCAGGTGCTGGTCGGTGCCCGGGAGATGCGGGCGCTCGGCGTCGAGTCGGCGTACGCGATGGTCGACCTGGTCGGCACCGAGCGCGCGTTCGCCGATCCCGCCGGCGCCCTCGCCGACCTCGCCGCGCGGGTCGCCCGCACCTGGTCGCACTGAGCCGCACGGGGGCCCGGGAATAACCCCCGGTGTGCGACCATTGAGCCAGTACCGACACCCCCCGCACCTATCTGGGAGCACACATGAGCGAGCAGGTTGACACCACCACGGAGCGGCGCACCGACCAGATCAACCTGAGCCCTGTGGCCGCGGGGAAGATCAGGAGCCTCCTGGACCAGGAGGGTCGCGACGACCTCCAGCTGCGGATCTCCGTGCAGCCGGGCGGCTGCTCGGGCCTGCGCTACCAGCTCTTCTTCGACGAGCGCACCCTCGACGGTGACGTCGTCACCGACTTCGACGGCGTGGCTGTCGTCGTCGACCGGATGAGCGTCCCCTACCTCAACGGCGCGATGATCGACTTCGTCGACTCCATCGAGAAGCAGGGCTTCACCATCGACAACCCCAACGCCACGGGCTCGTGCGCGTGCGGTGACTCCTTCCACTGAGTCGCTCCGCACCACTGCACCACCCAGACCCCCGCGCCGATCGGCGCGGGGGTCTGGTGCTGCCGGCCTGGAGGCGTTGGCTGGGAACATCAGGTTTCCCCGGTTCACCGGGGAAACTGCGCCGTCCCGGCTGCTGCGGTGCCTGGGTGGTTGCGCGGGAGGCTCGGAGTGCGGCCCGGGCCCCCGGGTGCGGCCACTTCTCAGGGTTTTCCTGACGTTCGGGGGCATCGCGATGGCCGGGAACATCAGGTTTCCCCGGTTCACCGGGGAAACCGCCACCGCCCAGCCGCCGGCTGCTGCAGCACCCGGACGAAGCTGCGGGAAGGGCCCGGGTGGGCGGTCGCCGCCGGGCTCCGCTGGGAGGAGCAGGGCCCGGCGACGACCGGTCAGGCGGGAATCGGGCGGGGTCAGTCGAGGTGCAGGTGCAGCGCGTTCGCGATCCGGGCCGCGGCCTCGGTGATCTCGATGTCGCGCTTGACGACCTCGCGCGGGTAGTCGTCGTACCGCAGCGAGGGAGCGGTCAGGTCCAGGCGCCGGGCGGCGGCCTCGCAGTCGGCGTGCATCTGCACGAGCGGGCCCAGGTCGTCGTACGCGTCGCGGCTCATGCGGACGACGCTAGGGGCTACTGCGGGGTAGCCCCACCAGTACCGACCGGTAGTGTTCGCTGACATGTCGCTGCTCATCGCGGGTTCCATCGCCACCGACCACCTGATGGGCTACGGGGGGAAGTTCTCCGACTCCCTGGTGGTCGAGCAGCTGGACAAGATCTCCCTCTCCTTCCTCGTCGACGACCTCGAGATCCGCCGTGGCGGCGTCGCCGCGAACATGTGCTTCGGCCTGGGCCGGCTCGGCCTGCGACCGGTGCTGGTCGGGTCCGCCGGCGAGGACTTCGCCGACTACCGCTCCTGGCTGGAGCGGCACGGCGTCGACTGCTCGTCGGTGCGGATCTCCGAGACCCGGCACACCGCCCGGTTCGTCTGCACCACCGACCCGACCGGCGCCCAGATCGCGTCCTTCTACCCCGGAGCGATGAGCGAGGCGCGGCTGATCGAGCTCGGCCCGATCGCGGAGCGGGTCGGCGAGCCGACGTACGTCCTCATCGGCGCCGACGACCCCGACGGGATGCTGCGCCACACCGAGGAGTGCCGCCAGCGCGGCTACCCGTTCATCGCCGACCCGAGCCAGCAGCTCGCGTTCAGCGGCGGCGAGCTGATCCGCGACCTGGTCGACGGGGCGACGATCCTGTTCTCCAACGAGTACGAGTCGCACCTGATCGAGCAGAAGACCGGCTGGTCCGCCGAGGAGGTCCTCTCCCGGGTCGGCACCCAGGTCACGACGCTCGGCGCGCAGGGCGTCCGGATCAGCCGCCGCGGCGAGCCGGACATCGTCCTGCCCGCGGCCACGAACGTCACCGCCGTCGAGCCGACCGGCGTCGGCGACGCGTTCCGCTCCGGCTTCCTCGCCGGCCTCGCCTGGGACGTCTCGCTGGAGCGCGCGGCCCAGGTCGGCTGCGTGCTCGCGGCGTACGTCGTGGAGACGATCGGCACCCAGGAGTACTCCTTCACCGCCGACCAGTTCCTCGGTCGGATCGAGGAGTCCTACGGGCCGGAGGCCGCCAAGGACCTCCAGCCGCACCTCAGCCTGGTGAAGTGACGCTCAGCTGAGCCGCCGCACCAGGTAGCGCGGCACCCCGTCGGCGGCGGCGTCCTCGCCGACGTACTCCTGCTGCCGCATCCGGCACCAGGCCGGTACGTCGTGGCGCGCGGCCAGGTCGGTCGCGACGACGGCGACCACCCCGCCGAGCGGCACCTCGCCCACCCGGCGGCCGAGCTCGATGATCGGCAGCGGGCAGAGCATCCCGCGGCAGTCCAGCTCGAGGTCGACGTGCTCGGCGCTCACAGGCCCGCGTCCGCCCGGATCCCGGCGACCACCTCGGGGAGCGCGGCGAGGAACCCGTCGACCTCGGCCTCGGTCGCGTCCCGTCCCAGGGAGACCCGCACGTTGCCGTGCGTCAGCGCGCCCATCGCGGCGAGCACCCGGCTCGGCTCGAGCGTGGAGGCGGTGCAGGCCGAGCCGCTCGCCACGGCGTACCCCCGACGCGACAGGCCCTCGACGAGGGCCTCGCCGTCGACGTAGAGGCAGGAGAAGGTCAGCAGGTGGGGGAGCCGGTCGACCGGGTCACCGACCACCTCGACGTCCGGCACCGCCCCGACGCCGGCGCGGAGCCGGTCGACGAGCGCCGCCTGCCGCGACGCCACGGCCTCGCCGTCGGCGAGCACGGCACGCAGCGCCGCGGCCGCGGCGAGCGCGGCCGGCACGTTCTCGAACCCGGCCACCCGCTCGTCGACCCGGTCGTCGAGCGGGAACGGCGTCGTCCACCGGGTGCCCTTGCGGACCAGCAGCACGCCGACGCCGGCGGGGCCGCCCCACTTGTGCGCCGACCCCGCCGCGGTCGACCAGCCCGCCGGCAGCGGGAGCCGGCCCATCGACGCGCAGGCGTCGACGAAGAGGGGCACGCCCGAACCGGCCAGCGCGGCCGCCACCTCGGCGACCGGCTGCACGGTGCCCACCTCGTGGTTGGCGGACTGGACGGCGACCGCCCCGACCCCCGGCTGCCCCGCGGCCCGGACCACCTCGTCCGGGGCCACGCGGCCGTGCCGGTCGACGGCGACCTCGACGGGGCTCTCGGGCCGGTCCGCGTGGTCGGCGCCGCGCGCCCACGCGGCCGCGTGCGCGACCGCGGAGTGCTCGACGGCGGTCATCACCACGCGGGAACCACGCTCGGGGCGCGCGGCGAGCAGGCCCAGCACCCCGCGGTGCACCGCGTCGGTGCCGGAGGCGGTGAACGAGACCTCGTCGGGCCGGACCCCGAGGCACTCCGCCACCACGGCGCGCGCGTTGTCGAGCACGAGCCGGGCGTCGCGGCCGGGGGAGTGCAGCCGCCGCGGATCGGCCCAGCCGCGGTCGAGCGCCGCCATCAGGACGTCCCGGGCCGCGGGGTGGAGCGGCTCCCCGGAGGCGGTGTCCAGGTAGGTGCGGGGGGGTACCCCGGACCGGTCCGCGGCATTTGTCACACGGGGAACCTACCGGGCGACCCGGCCCCGACGCCGGGGGGCGATTCGGATACTGTTCACGAGTACTTTGTGATCGCCCAAGAGGAAGGCTCCAGCGTTGAGTCTGCAACTCCCCCGGCACGCGACAGGGGGCCGCGGAGCCATCCGCCGTCTGCTCCTGCTCCCCGTGCTCGGTGTCAGCGTCGTGGTCCTGGCTGGTTGCGGCTCGGAGAACAGCGACGACTGGAAGCAGTTGGCGATGCCGGACCCGGTGACCGTCCAGGGCAAGCAGACGCTTGACCTGTGGCAGGGCGCCTGGGTCGCGGCCCTGGTCACCGGTCTCGTCGTGTGGGGGCTGATCTTCTGGGTCGTCGTGCGCTACCGCCGCCGCAGCGACGACGAGATCCCGATCCAGACGCGCTACAACCTGCCGCTGGAGATCTTCTACACGATCGCCCCGATCATGATGGTGATCGTCTTCTTCCAGCAGACCGTCGAGACCCAGAACGTCCTGCTGGAGCGCACCGACGACCCGGACCAGATCATCGAGGTCACGGCGCAGCAGTGGAGCTGGACCTTCAACCACGGCGTCGGCGAGGTCGACTACGCCGCCGACGAGGAGTCCGCGGACGACGAGTTCCCCTACGCCGAGTACGCCTACGTCGCCGGCACCGGGTCCGACATCCCGACCCTGGTCCTGCCGGTGGGGGAGACCATCCGGTTCAACCTGCACTCGCCCGACGTCATCCACAACTTCGGTGTCCCGACGTTCCTGTTCAAGATGGACGTCATCCCGGGTCGCGTGAACTCCTTCGAGATCACCACCAAGGAAGAGGGCTTCTACGCGGGCAAGTGCTTCGAGCTGTGCGGGGTCTACCACTCGCGCATGCTGTTCAACGTCGACATCGTCAGCCCCGAGAAGTACGACGCGTACGTCGAGACTCTGGTCGAGGAGGGGCAGGTCTCGCCGACCCCGCTCCTCGGCGGCGAGTACGCGGACAGCCAGGTCGGACTCGACTCCGGCCCCGAAGAAGACGACTCCGAGGGAGCGCAAGAGTGAGCGCCGCCGTCGCAGCCGGCCCCGTCGGGTCGACGCGCAAGTCCCTGGGCCAGCAGCTGGTCCGGATCATGACCACGACCGATCACAAGCTGATCGGCAAGATGTACCTGATCACGTCGTTCGCCTGGTTCCTGATCGGCGGACTGATGGCGCTGCTCATCCGGTCCGAGCTGGCGTTCCCGGGCAACCAGGTCGTCAACGACGAGCTGTACAACCAGCTCTTCACCATGCACGGCACGATCATGCTGCTGCTGTTCGCGACCCCCCTGTTCTTCGGGTTCGCCAACGTGATCATGCCGATCCAGATCGGCGCGCCCGACGTGGCCTTCCCCCGCCTGAACATGTTCAGCTACTGGCTGTTCCTGTTCGGTGGACTGATCGCCGCCTCGGGCTTCCTGACCCACTCCGGCGCCGCCAGCTTCGGCTGGTTCGCCTACACCCCGCTCAGCGACGCCGTGCGCTCGCCGGGCGCGGGCGGCGACCTGTGGATCATGGGTCTGTGGATGGCCGGTCTCGGCACCATCCTGGGTGCGGTCAACTTCATCACCACGATCATCTGCATGCGCGCCCCCGGCATGACCATGTTCCGGATGCCGCTGTTCACCTGGAACGCGCTGATCACCAGCCTGCTGGTGCTGATCGCGTTCCCGACGCTGGCCGGCGCGCTGCTGATGCTGGAGGCCGACCGACAGCTCGGCGCCCACGTCTTCGACACCGCCCACGGCGGACCGATCCTGTGGCAGCACCTGTTCTGGTTCTTCGGGCACCCCGAGGTCTACATCATCGCGCTGCCGTTCTTCGGCATCGTCACCGAGATCCTGCCGGTGTTCAGCCGCAAGCCGATCTTCGGGTACGTCGGCCTGGTCGGCGCCACGCTCGGCATCGCGATCCTGTCCGTGGCGGTGTGGGCGCACCACATGTTCCCGACGGGAGCAGTCGATCTACCGTTCTTCTCGGGCATGACATTCCTGATCGCGGTGCCAACAGGAGTGAAGTTCTTCAACTGGATCGGGACGATGTGGGGCGGGTCCCTGTCCTTCGACACCCCGATGCTGTGGTCGATCGGCTTCCTCACCACGTTCCTCTTCGGCGGCCTGACCGGCGTCATCCTGGCCAGCCCCCCGCTGGACTTCCACGTCACCGACTCCTACTTCGTGGTCGCGCACTTCCACTACGTCGTGTTCGGCACGGTGGTGTTCGCGATGTTCGCCGGGTTCTACTTCTGGTGGCCGAAGATGACCGGCCGGATGCTCGACGAGCGGCTCGGCAAGCTGCACTTCTGGCTGACCTTCGTCGGCTTCCACACGACGTTCCTCGTCCAGCACTGGCTGGGTGTCGAGGGCATGCCGCGCCGGTACGCCGACTACCTGCCCGGCGACGGCTTCACCACGCTCAACCAGGTCTCCACCATCGGTGCCTTCCTGCTGAGCGCGTCGACGCTGCCGTTCTTCTACAACGTCTACGTGTCCCGGCGCGGGCCGAAGGTGCTCGTCGATGACCCGTGGGGCTGGGGCCGGTCCCTGGAGTGGGCCACCAGCTGCCCGCCGCCGCGGCACAACTTCGTCTCCCTCCCGCGGATCCGCTCGGAGTCGCCGGCCTTCGACCTCCACCACCCGGAGATCGTCGCCATCGAGCTCGAGCAGAACCAGACGGCCGCCGAGGGCGGGCTCGCGGACGCGCCCGACATGAAGGGCCGCGCCGGGATGATCGACGACCGCACCGCTGACGGCACGACCGACACCACGGAGGGCAAGTCCTGATGAAGGCCGAGGCGTGGATCTTCGGGGCCTGCACCATCTTCCTGGTGCTGGTGACCCCGGCGTACTGGCTCGTGACCGAGGCCGGCAGCAGCGGCGGCGACTGGACCGGAACCTCGGCGCTGGCGATGACGACCCTGCTGACCGCGATGGTGACCCTCTACCTGGGCTTCCACGCGCGGAAGATGGACCCGCGGCCGGAGGACCTCAAGGAGGCCGAGATCGCCGACGGTGCCGGCGAGCTCGGGTTCTTCCCGCCGTACTCGTGGTGGCCGCTGTGGTGCGCCGCCACCCTCGGCTTCATGGTCTACGGCATCGCGATGGGTGCCTGGTGGCTCGTGATCATGGGCGGCGTCCTGGGCGCGGTGGCGCTGAGCGGGCTGGTCTTCGAGTACTACCGCGGGGAGCACGCGCACTGAGGCACGCCGCGGCTCCGGCCGTGGTTTCGGATTCGACGGGCGGGCGCGGTTAGGCTCTCAGGTGTTCGTCGACGGCTCGTCGTGCGGATGATCCGAGATCCTGGGAGTACCGCATGACCCTGAGCCGTACGCGCTCGGCGTTCGCCGCCGCGACCGCGCTCGCCCTGGCCGCCACCCTGACGGCCTGCGACGCCGGCTCGGCCACGCCGGGCTCCGATCCGGGTTCGTCCGCCGCCCCGGGGGCCGAGAGCGACGGTGCGGCCGAGGCCGCTGAGCCGCCCCGGCTGGTCACCAACGTGCGGGCCGGCGCCCAGGACGTGCCCGTCGACAAGGTCGTCGAGGTGCGCGCCGCGGGCGGCACCCTCCGCGGCGTCGACGTCTCCTCCGGGTCCGGACCGGTCCCCGGGGAGCTCGGTGCCGACGGCACCACCTGGACCGCGTCCGCGCGCCTCGAGCCCGGCACGTCGTACGCCGTGCGGGTGCGCGCCGAGGGTTCCGACGGCACGCCGGCCCGGCAGACGACCCGGTTCCAGACCCAGGACCTCAGCCTCGACCAGCAGACCTACCCGTCCGTGGCCCCGCTCGACGGGGAGACCGTGGGCGTCGGCATGCCGGTGGTCGTGGGCTTCGACGTGCCGGTGACCGACCGCGCGGCGATCGAGGAGAACCTCACGGTGACCTCCACGCCGAAGCAGGCCGGCGCTTGGCACTGGCTCAGCGACACCGAGGTGCACTGGCGCCCGAAGCGCTACTGGGAGGCCGGCACCGAGGTCGACGTCGACGTCGACATCAACTCCGTGCACGCCGGTGGCGGGGTCTACGGCCAGGAGAGCCGCCAGGTGGAGTTCGAGGTCGGCGCCGCCCACGTCTACCGCGTCGACGCCCGCACCCACCAGATGCGCGTGTTCTCCGACGGGGAGCTGCTGCGCTCCATCCCGATCACGCTGGGCAAGTCCGGCTTCACCACCCGCTCGGGCACCAAGGTGATCGTCGAGAAGTTCGAGACCCGGCGGATGAACTCCGAGACCGTCGGCATCCCCGCGGGCAGCTCGGAGGCCTACGACATCAACGACGTGCGCTACGCGATGCGGCTGACCTACTCCGGTGAGTTCATCCACGCCGCGCCCTGGTCCGAGGGCTCCCAGGGGTACGCCAACGTCAGCCACGGCTGCACCGGCATGAGCACCGAGAACGCCGCGTGGCTCTACGCGATGACCCGCCGCGGGGACGTCGTCGAGTACACCGGCACCGACCGCCCGATGACGCTCGACAACGGGTACGGCGACTGGAACACCTCGTTCGCGGACTACCGGCAGGGCTCGGCGCTCAGCGCCCGCTGACCAGCTCGCGCACCCGCGGCGCCACCTCGGTGCCGTAGAGCTCGACCGCCCGCATCAGGTGGTCGTGCGGCATCGGCCCGTTGCTGTACTTGAGGTCGAAGCGCTGGACGCCCAGCGCCCGCACGGTCGCCGCGATCCGTCCGGCCACGGTCTCGGGCGACCCGACGTACAGGGACCCGTGGTCGGCCTCGGCGTCGAACTGCTGCCGGGTCGCCGGCGGCCAGCCGCGCTCCCGCCCGATCCGGTCGCGGTTGGCCCGGAAGTGCGGCCAGAGCAGCTCGCGCGCCTCGGCGTCGGTCTCTGCGACGAAGCCGGGGGAGTGCACCCCGATCGGCTGGTCCGGCTGCCCGAGCTCGGCGAGCGCCCGGCGGTACAGGTCGGCGTACGGCGCGAACCGGGTCGGCTCGCCGCCGATGATCGCCAGCATCATCGGCAGGCCGTGGCGCGCGGTGCGGACGACCGACTCCGGTGACCCGCCGACCCCGACCCAGGTCGGCAGCGCGCCGGACGCCGTCCGGGGGAACACCTCGGCACCGCGGAGCGGCCCGCGGACGGTGCCCTCCCACGTCACCGGGCCCTCGGCGCGCAGCCGCGCGAAGAGGTCGAGCTTCTCGCTGAACAGCACCTCGTAGTCGGCGAGGTCGAAGCCGAAGAGCGGGAAGGACTCGGTGAACGAGCCCCGGCCCAGCGTGACCTCCGCCCGGCCCCCCGAGATCGCGTCGAGGGTGGCGAACCGCTCGAAGACCCGCACCGGGTCGTCGGAGCTGAGCACGGTCACCGCGCTGCCGAGCCGGATCCGGGTGGTGCGGGCGGCGATGGCGGCGAGCACGACCTCGGGGGCGGAGACCGCGTAGTCGTCGCGGTGGTGCTCGCCGACGCCGAACGCGTCGACGCCGACCCGGTCCGCCAGCACCCCCTGCTCCACGACGTCGCGGACCACCTGGGCGTGGGGGATCGGGGAGCCGTCGTGGGCGACGGTGACGTCGCCGAAGGTGTCGAGGCCGAGCTGGAGGGTGGTCACGGCCGGACAACGCACGAGGGCCCCGGGATCATCCCGGGGCCCTCGTGGTGTGCCGATCGCTCAGTGCTTGTCGCCGCGGAGCGTCTCGCTCTCCACCTCGTGGAGGCCGTCGAACTGGTGGCCGTCAGCGGGGTGACCCTCGAGCGGGGCGAGCTCGGCCTGGTCGTGCTCGAGGTGGTGCCGGGCCTCCTCGAGCTCCTGGGCCGTGGGCTTCTGCTCGTTGTCGCCGAACCACAGCCGGGAGAGCCGGGCCCGCAGTGCCTTCTTGCGGCTGCTCGGCGCCGGGACGCCGTTGCTGTCGGTCTCCGCGTCGGGCGTGTAGACCTCGTCGCGGTCCCGAGCGGTCAGCGTGTACGCCTCGTTCGGGTCGAGCGGCAGGTGCTTCTCGGAGTAGCCGCCCTCCGGGGAGCGCATGATCACGCCGGTCTCGTAGCCGTGCAGCAGCTTCTCGTTGTCGTGACGCTGCAGCGAGATGCACCAACGACGGGTGATGAAGAACGCGATCACCGGTCCGATGAACACAGCCGCCCGCATGAAGTAGGTGATCTGGTTGATCGAGAGGTCGAAGGTGATGGCGATGATGTCGTTGCCGCCGGCGGCCCAGAGCAGGCCGTAGAACGTCATCAGGGCGACCATGACCGCGGTGCGCGTCGGAGCGTCGCGCGGCCGCTGGAGCAGGTGGTGGTCGCGCTTGTCGCCGGTGATCCAGGACTCCAGGAACGGCAGCAGCATCAGGATCGTGAACATCAGGCCCGGGAGCACGATGATCGGCAGGAAGATGTTCCAGGAGAGCGTCACGCCGAGGAAGTGCGACTCCCAGCCCGGGATGATCCGCAGCGCGCCGTCGGGCCAGCCCATGTACCAGTCGGGCTGGGAGCCCGCGGTCACCTTGGACGGGTCGTAGGGGCCGTACATCCAGACCGGGTTGATCGTCATCAGGCCGCCCATGAGCGCGGAGGCGCCGAAGACGATGAAGAAGAACCCGCCGGCCTTGGCGGCGTACACCGGCAGCATCGGGAAGCCCACGACGTTCTGCTCGGTGCGGCCGGGACCGGGCCACTGGGTGTGCTTGTGGTAGACGAGCAGCAGCATGTGCGCCGCGATCAGCGCGAGCAGCAGGCCGGGGATCAGCAGCACGTGGACGATGTAGAGCCGCGGGATGATCGCGTCACCGGGGAACTCGCCGCCGAAGAGGAAGAACGACATGTAGGTGCCCACGACGGGCATCGACTTCATGAAGCCGTCGGCGGCCCGGATGCCGGTGCCGGAGAGCAGGTCGTCGGGGAGCGAGTAGCCGGTGAAGCCCTCGAGGGTGCCGAGGAGCAGCAGCAGCGAGCCGATCACCCAGTTGAGCTCACGCGGCTTGCGGTGCGCGCCCGTGAAGTAGACGCGCAGCAGGTGGATCATCATCGAGGCGATGAAGAGCATCGCCGCCCAGTGGTGCATCTGCCGCATGAGCAGGCCGCCACGGACGTCGAAGGAGAGGTCCAGGCTGGAGGCGAAGGCCTCCGACATGGCGACGCCGCGGAGCTGGTCGTAGGAGCCCTCGTAGTGGATCTCGCCCATGCTCGGGTTGAACCACAAGGTGAGGAAGACGCCGCTGAGCAGCAGCACCACGAAGCTCCACAGGGCGATCTCGCCCAGCATGAAGGACCAGTGGTCGGGGAAGACCTTGCGCAGGTTCTTCTTCATCGCGGACGCGAGGCCCAGGCGCTCGTCGGCCCAGGTCGCGACGGCACCGGCACGGCCGGGCTTCGAGGCGGTCGCGGCGGAGCTGTTGGTCCGCGCGACCTTGCTCGTGTCGATGCTCATTCGGAGTCACGCTCCCAGTAGCTCGGTCCGACGGGTTCGGTGAAGTCGCTCTGGGCGACGATGTACCCCTCGGCGTCGACCTCGATGGGCAGCTGCGGCAGGGCTCGGGCGGCGGGCCCGAAGATGACCCGGCCCGAATCGGCCAGGTCGAAGGTGGACTGGTGGCACGGGCAGAGCAGGTGGTGGGTCTTGCGCTCGTTCAGCGAGATCGGGCACCCCACGTGGGTGCAGATCTTGGAGTAGGCGGTGATGCCCTCGATCGTCCAGTTCTCCCGGCCCGGGCCGGGGATGATGTCGGAGGGCTCCATCCGGAGCAGGAGCGCCGCGGCCTTGGCCTTGGCGACCTGGATCTCGATGCCGTTCAGGATCGGCTCGCCGTCCTCGTCGGTCTCGAAGATGATCGCCGGCTCGGCGTTGACGAGGTCGCCGATCTCGAGGTCCGAGGGCCGGATCGGGGTGCCGACGACGTCGCGGACGACGCGCATGCCGGGCTCCCAGACGGTGCGCTCCAGGCCGGCGCCGATCCCGCCGCTGTCGGCGACCTGCTGGGGCGTGGGACCGAGGTCGCGCAGCATCACGACGGCGGGCGCGCCGAGGAGGGCGACGGCACCGAGCAGCGAGTTGCGGACCAGGGGGCGCCGGCCGATGCCGGACTCCTCGAGACCGGCCTGCAGCGCGGCGACCGCTTCCGCGCGGTCCTCGTCGCTCGAGGCCGCGGGGTGGCGCATCTCGACCATCTCGTGGTCGGCCATCAGCTTGCGGGCCCACTGGATGATGCCGATGCCGATGAGGAGCAGCGCCATGCCCAGCGTGGTCCCCAGGGCGACGGTCGAGGCGCCGAGGCCCAGGATCGTGTCGTGGTTGTCGCCGATCTCGAAGGCGAAGTAGGCGACCACGAAGAGCACCGTGAAGACGGCGGAGAGGCCGAAGAGGGCCGCGACCTGCCGCTCGGCGCGCTTCGCGGCCTTCGGGTCGACGTCGGTCGGACGCCAGGTGTGCTCCGGCAGGCCGGGGTTCGGGATCGGCTCCTCCTCCGGCAGTGCGGGGAGGTTGTCGCCGTGGCCGCTCACGCTTCCACCTTCTTCTTCTTCGACGTACGGGTGGTGTGGGCGGCGATCCAGACGGCGAACGCCACCAGACCGCCGATCCCGACGAGCCAGGCGAACAGGCCCTCGGTGACCGGACCGAGGGACCCGAGGGTGAACCCGCCGTACGCCGGCTGCTCGCGCAGCGAGTAGAGGTAGCCGATGACGTCGCGCTTGTCGTCAGGGGAGAGGTTGCCGTTGGAGAAGGTGTCCATCTGGCCGGGGCCGGTGAGCATCGCCTCGTAGATGTGGATGGCGCTGGTGCCATCGAGAGAGGGCGCGTAGCCGCCGCGCGGCATCGCGCCGCCCTTGCCGGCGAAGTTGTGGCACGCGGTGCAGTTGGTGAGGAAGATCTGGCCGCCGCGGGCGATCGCGGCCTCCCGCTCCTCCTCGTCGAGGCCCTCGAAGGTGTAGTCCTGCTCCTCGGGGATGGCGGGGCCCGGAGCCAGCGACGCGACGTACGCGGCGAGCTGCCGGATCTCCTCCTCGTTGTAGACCTGCGGCTTGGTCTGGCTCTGCACGCCGGGACGCGTCATCGGCATCCGGCCGGTGCCGACCTGGAAGTGCACCGAGGCGGCGCCGGCGCCCACGACGGAGGGGCCGAGGTTGTCGCCGTTGATCGTGCGGACGCCCTCGCCGTTCTGTCCGTGGCAGAAGGAGCAGCCCTGGAGGAAGAGCTTGCGACCCTCCTCGACCTCGACGGCGTTGGTCTGGGCGGAGTCGGCCTGGGAGGTCGGCATCACCGCGTAGGTGAGGCCGCCGGTGATCACGAGGCCGAGCAGGAGAAGTACCAGTCCGGCGAGGCGGCTGCGGCGGTACCGCGAGAGTCGACCGGCGGAGCGGTTGAGGAGACGCACGTGGGAGTCCTTGGCGGTGTCGGCGGGCGGGCTACTTGACGAGGTAGATCGTGGCGAAGAGCCCGATCCACACGACGTCGACGAAGTGCCAGTAGTAGGAGACGACGATCGCGCTGACCGCCTGCTCGTGGGTGAAGCGGCGTGCGAGGTAGGTGCGTCCGAGGACGAAGAGGAACGCGATCAGACCGCCGGTGACGTGGATGCCGTGGAACCCGGTGGTGAGGTAGAACATCGAGCCGTACGCCGAGCTCTGGATGGTCATGTCCTCCTGCACGAGCGTGGCGTACTCGACGACCTGGCCGGCGATGAAGATCGCCCCCATGACGTAGGTGAGCACGAACCACTCGCGCAGGCCCCAGCCCTTGACGGCGAAGACCGACCCGGTGCGCCCGACCTGGCCGCGCTCGGCGGCGAACACGCCGAGCTGGCAGGTGAGCGAGGAGAGCACCAGGATCGTGGTGTTCACCGCCGCGAACGGGACGTTGAGGATCTCGGTGTTCGCCGCCCACAGGTCGGGGCTGACGGACCGGATCGTGAAGTAGGCGGCGAACAGCGCCGCGAAGAACATCAGCTCGCTTGCGAGCCAGATGATCGTCCCCACGCTGACCATGCTCGGCCGGTCGTGATGCCCGTGCAGACGGGATGCCGGAATGACTGCTGCTGTCGCCACCGGGCCATTATGTCCCGACCCGCCCCGACCACCACCACGCCCCCCTCGTCCAGGGGGGTCTTAAACTTTCCACCATGCCCAGCGCCCTCACCACCACTGTGCTGGAGGCCGCCGCGACGCTTCCTGAGCCCTCCTTCGGAGCCTTCCTGAGCGAGTGGTCGCTGCCCCCGCTCCCGTTCGTCGTCACCGTCTGGCTCGGCGGTCTCTACCTGCTCGGCGTCCGGGTCCTGCACCGCCGCGGCGACCGGTGGCCGGTGGGCCGCACGCTGGCCTTCGTCGGGATCGGCCTCGGGGCCTTCCACCTCGCCACCTCGTCCGGGTTCGCGGCGTACGACACGACGTTGCTGAGCATGCACATGATCCAGCACATGGTGCTGTCGATGGTCGTGCCGATGGCCCTCGCCCTGGGCGCGCCGGTGACCCTGGCGCTGCGGACCCTCCCGGTGCGTCCCCGCCGGTGGCTGCTCGCGGTGCTGCACTCGCGGGTGGCGCGGGTGCTGTCCTTCCCGCCCCTGACCTTCGGGCTCTACGTGATCTCCCCGTGGGCGCTCTACTTCACCGGCTGGTACGACGCCTCGCTCAGCTCGACGTACGTCCACGAGATGATGCACCTGCACCTGGTGATGGTGGGCGCGCTGTTCTTCTGGCCGCTGATGGGCGTGGACCCGGTGCCCGGCCGCGTCGGCTACCCCTTCCGGGTGGCGCTGACGGTGCTCACGCTGCCGTTCCACGCCTTCCTCGGCGTCACGATCATGGGCCAGGAGACGCTGATCGGCGAGGAGCACTACCTGGCCCTGCGCGAGGGGCCGATGGCGTCGTGGCTGCCGGACATCGCCGACAACCAGCACCTGGCCGGCGGGATCCTCTGGGCCTCCGGCGACCTGGTGGGCCTGCTGTTCTTCGGCGTGCTGTTCGTGCAGTGGGTCCGCTCCTCGATGAAGGAGGCCGAGCGGGAGGACCGGCGCCTGGACCTGGCGGAGGCGCGCGCGGCCGCCCCGAGTCGAGCCCCGGCCCCCGACGTACCGGCCGAGCGGTAGCATCGCGGCCGTGAGCGACGCGACGAAGCCTCTCCGGGTGCTGGTCTACAGCGACGACGTCAACACCCGTCAGCAGGTGATCCTGGCCCTGGGCCGGCGCCCGCACCCCGACCTGCCCGAGGTGGAGTACGTCGAGGTCGCGACCGAGCCGGTCGTCATCCAGAACATGGACGCCGGGCAGATCGCGCTGGTGATCCTCGACGGCGAGGCGGTCCCGGCCGGCGGCATGGGCATCGCCAAGCAGCTCAAGGACGAGATCTACCAGTGCCCGCCGGTGGTCGTGCTGACCGGCCGCCCGCAGGACGCGTGGCTGGCCACCTGGTCGCGCGCGGAGGCCGCCGTGCCGCACCCGATCGACCCCATCCAGCTGGCGGACACCGTGGTCGCGCTGCTGCGCCCGCGGGTCCCCGCCGCCACGTCCTCCACCGGCTGACGGTGACGACCTGGCCCGAGGTCCTGGGCGCGCTCGTCGCGGGCTCCGACCTGTCCGCCGACCAGACGGCGTGGGCGATGGGCGAGCTGCTCGCCGGCGCCGCCACCCCGGTGCAGGTGGCCGGGCTCGCGGTCGCGCTGCGCGCCAAGGGCGAGACGATCGAGGAGGTCACCGGCCTCGCCGACGCGATGCTCGCCCGCGCGACGCCGATCTCGGTCGAGGGCCGGCTCCTCGACGTGGTCGGCACCGGAGGCGACCGCTCGATGTCGGTCAACATCTCCACGATGGCGGCGATCGTGGCCGCCGGTGCCGGGGCCCGGGTGGTCAAGCACGGCAACCGCTCCGCGTCCTCCCAGTCCGGCTCCGCCGACGTCCTCGAGCAGCTCGGCATCCGGCTCGACCTGCCGGCCGACCGGGTCGCGGAGGTCGCCGTCGAGGCCGGCATCACCTTCTGCTTCTCCGCGGCCTTCCACCCGGCGATGCGGCATGCCGCGGTCGCCCGGCGCGAGCTCGGCATCGGCACCACGTTCAACTTCCTCGGCCCGCTCACCAACCCCACCCGACCCGCCGCGCAGGCGATCGGCTGCGCCGACCCGCGGATGGCGCCGGTGATGGCCGGCGTGTTCGCCGCGCGCGGCGTCGACGCGTGGGTCTTCCGCGGCGACGACGGGCTCGACGAGCTGACCACCACGACCACCTCGTCGCTCTGGGTGGTCCACAACGGCCAGGTCACGACGGCGCGCGTCGACCCCGCGGCGTACGACCTGGCGCCGGCGACCACCGAGGACCTCCGCGGCGGCGACGCCGCCCACAACGCCGAGGTCGTGCGCCGGCTGCTCGCGGGGGAGCAGGGACCGGTGCGCGACGCGGTGCTGCTCAACGCCGGCGCGGCCCTCGCGGTGCACGGTGCGCCCGGCGAGCCGGTCGAGACCGCGCTGGCGGCCGGCATCGAGCGGGCCCGGGCCGCGGTCGACAGCGGGGCGGCCGCGGCGCTGCTGGACCGCTGGGTGGCGGCCTCCTCGGCCTGAGCCGGGTCCGCAGCCCTCCCAGCGGCCTCAGAGGTCGAGGACGTACTCGCGGCCCTGCGGGCGGAAGCCGACCCGCTGGTAGTACGCGCCGACCATGTGCGGCGAGGTGAGGACGTGGCGGAAGCCGGCCTCGTGCAGCTCGCCCAGCGCGCCGCTGCGCCGCCAGACGAACTCCCCGGGCGTGAAGTCGCGGTACCTCGGGGTCACGTAGTCGAGCCGGACCCGGGCGACGTCCCCGTCGGGGCGCACCACGAACACGCCCACGGTCTCGTCCCCGCGCTGCACCACGAAGGCGTGGTCGCCCGGGCGCACGCCGTGCCAGTCGGGCTGGAAGCGCGCGATGTCCGCCGCGTGCCCGCGCAGCACGTGGGCGAGGTAGGCGTCGTCGGTGCCGACCTCGAGGACCTCGAAGACCGCCTGGTCGTGGGCCTCACCGAGGAGCTTGACGAGGAACCAGACGTTGATGGCCACCAGGACGGCGTTCATCCCGACCATCGGCCACACCTCGATCAGCGTGTTGAAGACCAGCAGCACCAGGCAGCCGAGGAGGTTCAGGGCGCGGAACCGCAGCACCCGCGCCTGGAGGAGGGAGTAGACCAGCAGCGCGCTCCCGCCCCAGCCGAGCAGGTCGAGCCACATCGCGCGAGCTCAGTCGAGCCCGAGGGAGAACGCCGACTCCAGGTCGTGGCGGGAGTACGCGCGGAAGGCGATGTGGGTCTCGGTCGCGGTGACGCCGGCGACCTTGTTGAGCCGGTCGGCGACCACGGAGGCGACGTCGTCGTGGTCGCGCACCCGCACCAGCGCGATCAGGTCGATCTGCCCGGTGACGGAGTAGACCTCGCTGACCCCGTCGAGCGCGGCGATCGCCTCGGCCACCTCGGGGATCCGGGCGACGTCTGCCTTGACGAAGACGATGGCGGTGATCATGGGGCGAACCTATCGCGACTCACCGTGCGGGCTGGTGGACCGGGACCAGGTCGCGCCGCTCGGCGAACGGCACCAGGGTGCGGCGCGACTCGGCGACGGCGTCGTGCAGCGCGAGGTGCCGGGTGGCGCCGGCCACCGGGCAGACCCACTCGCCGTCGACCTCGACCAGCCGGATGCCCGGCGACTCCAGCCAGCGCAGCACCTTCTCGGTCTCCTCGGCGGTCGCGGCCGGCACCGGCCCGGGAGCGTCGGCCACCGTCTCGGCGCTGGCGCGGAGCTCACGGACGAACTGGTGGGCGTCGGCGCCGGGCGGGATCACCCCGGCCGCCGCCAACCGGCCGTGCCGGACGACGTGGACCGCCCAGCGGCCGTCGTCCTCGCGCCGGGCGGCGACCACCTCGGCGCACCGGGACAGCGCGGAGAGCCGCTGGGTGCGCGCCGCGGCCCGGACGAACGCCGCGAGCCGGTCGCGGTGGGCGCCCGCCTCCTCGAAGCGCTCGTCGGCCGCCAGCGCGGCCATCCGGACGTTGATCGCCTCGACCACCTCGTCGGGCCGGCGCAGCAGGGTGTCGCGGAGCCGGCGCACGACCTCGGCGTACGTCGCGGCGTCGACGCTGCCGTCGCACGGGGACAGGCACCGACCGAGCTCGGCGAGCACGCACGGCGCCCGGGACGGCACGCGGCCCATCCGGTCCGAGCACTGGCGCAGGGGGAAGGTGTCGTGGAGCGCGGCGAGGCACTTCTCGGCGGTCTTGCGGGACCCGAACGGCCCGAGGTAGTCGGCGTCGTCGTCGAGGACCCGCTTGACCAGGGACAGCCGGGGCCAGGTCTCCCGGGTGAGCTTGACGAAGTGGACCTTCTCCGGGAACCGGGAGCGTCGGTTGTAGCGCGGCTTGTGCTCGGCGATCAGCCGCAGCTCGCGCACCTCGGCCTCCAACGCCGTCGCGCACTCGATGCCGGTGACCTCGGTGGCCACCCCGACCATCTCGCCCATCCGGGAGCGGGTCTCGGAGGCGGTGAAGTAGGAGCGGACGCGGGTGCGCAGGTCGCGGGAGGTGCCGACGTAGAGCACGCGCCGGGCGTCGTCGCGGAAGAGGTAGACGCCGGGGGAGTGCGGCAGGCCCTCCGCGAGGTGGCGCTTACGGCGCTGGGCGGTGCTCACCCGGGCCGAGAACGTCTGCAGCTCCTCGAGGGTGTGCACGCCGAGCCCGCCGAGGCGCTCCATCAGGCCGTGCAGGACGTCGACGGTGGCGCGGGCGTCGGAGAGCGCGCGGTGGTTGGGGGTGGTGGTGGAGCCGAACACGCGGGCGAGCGAGGAGAGCTTGCAGTTGGGTGCGTCGTCGCGGGTGATCACCCGGCGCGCCAGGCGGGCGGTGTCCAGGACCTCGAACGACGGCCAGGGCCGGCCCTGCTGGGCGGCGAAGTGCTGGAGGAACCCGACGTCGAACGGCGCGTTGTGGGCGACCAGCACGCAGCCGGCCGCGAACTCCAGGAACGCCGGCAGCGCGGACTCGATCGAGGGGGCGTCGGCGACCATCGAGTTGCTGATGCCGGTGAGCACCGCGATGAACGGCGGGATCGCGGTGTGCGGGTTGACCAGGGTCTGGAACTCGCCGAGGACCTCGCCGCCGCGGACCTTCACGGCCCCGATCTCGGTGATCATCGACCCGCCCTGCGCGGAGCCCCCGGTCGTCTCGAGGTCGACGACGCAGAAGGTCAGGTCGCTCAGCCGCCGGCCCAGCTCGTCGAAGGTGCGTTGCGACTCCCAGCGGGAGCGCGCACCGTGGGTGGCGCTGCTCATGGCGACGAACGTAGGTCCGGCCACCGACAATCGGTGGGCGGCGCGCCTGGGCCGGGGGGCGCCGCCCTAGGGTTGGTGCGGCGGACGGCACGCCCGCCGGCACGACCGAGGCACCGAGCGAGGAGTCCCCTGTGAGCACCGTGATCCCCGACGCGGCCCACCGCTGGCGTTGCGCCGGCTGTGGCAACCTGACCCGCTTCGACGTCACGCGCACCCGCCGCACGACGGAGTACTGGCACTTCGACCTCGCCGGCGAGCACCGGGTCGAGGAGATGTCGGTCGACGACGAGACCGTGTCCTCGGTGACCTGCCGCTGGTGCGGCCGCGCGGACGCGATCGAGCTGGTCTCCCGCACCGACGCCGCGCTCGCCGACGACCCGGCGGTGGGCTGAGGTCGACATGCCGGAGGGGACGTCGGGCCCGGCGCTGGAGGCGCTGCCCGCGGCCGCGCGGGCGCGGGTCGTCGGGCTGACCGCCGACGTGCTCCCGGAGGTCGTGCGGCTGCCGCCCGCCCTGCGGCGGGTCGCGGAGTTCGCGCCCTCCCGCCGGGCCCGGCTGGGGGCCGGCGCGATCGCCGCCGCCCTGGCCGACGACGAGCTGCGCGAGCGGGTCGCCACCCAGGTGGTCGCCCGCACCACCCCGGCGGCGACGGACCCGGCGACGACCGAGCCGGCCGACCGGGCGGCGTACGCCTGGCTGGTGCGGCCCGCGGACTGGGCCGCGACCCTGGAGGAGGCCACCGCCGCCCTCGCCGAGCGCACCGACGCCGACGAGCGCGCGGTCGCCGAGACCGCCCGCCTCCGCGAGCGCCTCGGCCAGGCCGAGCAGGCCGCCCGGGAGCAGCGGGCCGCGCACCGGGTGCAGGTCGAGGAGCAGAAGGCCGAGATCGCGACCCTCCGCCGCAAGCTGGGCGAGGCGCGCGCCTCCGAGCGCGCCGCCCGGGCCGAGGCCGAGGACGCGCTGCGCGCGGCGGCCGAGGCGCGCACGGGCGCGGAGGCGCTCGCCGCCGCCCAGGACAAGGAGGTACGCCGGCTGCGGGCGCAGGTGGAGCGGGCCGAGGCCGAGCTCGCGGCCGGGCGCCGCGCCGCGCGCCACGACCGTGACGAGGGGACCCTGCGGGCCCGGATGCTGCTCGACACCGTCCTCGAGGCCGCCGGGGGGCTGCAGCGCGAGCTGGCGCTCCCGCCGGTCTCCGGCGCGCCCGGCGACCGGGTCGAACAGGAGCTGGCGGCGGCCGGCGCCCCCTCCGCGACCGCCGGCCCGGTGCCGGGCGGGGCCACGGCGACGATGCTCGAGCAGTTCCTCGGCCTCCCGCGGGCCCGGCTGCTCGTCGACGGCTACAACGTGAGCAAGACCGCCTGGCCGGAGTCGTCCCTGGAGGCGCAGCGCACCCGGCTGCTGGCCGCCCTGGCGGCCGTGGTGGCGCGCACCGGCGCCGAGACCACCGTCGTCTTCGACGCCGCGTCCTCCTCGACCCGGCCGGTGGTGCACACCCCGCGGGGGGTCAAGGTCGTCTTCAGCCCGGAGGGCGTGATCGCCGACGACGTGCTGCGCGACCTGGTCGCCGCGGAGCCCCGGGGGCGGGTGGTCGTGGTGGTCTCCAGCGACCGGGAGGTCGCCCGCGACGTCGCCCGGGCGGGTGCCCGCTCGGTGGCGTCCGAGGCGCTGCTCGCGCTGCTGGCCCGCTCGTCCTGAGGGACTGTCGGTGGTCGCTGGCAGCGTGTGCCGCATGACGACGAGAATCGACTGCGACAGCTGCGTGGTGCGCGGCCTCGCGTGCCACGACTGCGTGGTCACCGTCCTGCTGGGCCCGCCGCCCGAGCTCACCTTCGACGACGAGGAGCAGCGCGCCTTCGACGTCCTCGCCGAGGGCGGGCTGGTCCCGCCGCTGCGCCTCGTCCGGCCGGTGGACCCCCCGATCGTGGAGTCCGCGTGAGACCCGGGAGTTAAATCCACCACCACCTGGACCGAAGGTTTGGCCGGTCCCCACGGGGACGACTACCGTGTCGCACTCAGGTGCCCGTGGAAGTGGACCGACCAGGTTCGCGCGAGCACCGCGTCGAGTTCCGGACCGCGTGCGGTCCGGGAGCCGGGGACCCAACATTCTGGGGTGAATCTCCCGCAAGGCGGCGGCGCTCGGGCGTCGTACGAGGAGCGGGAGTAGGGCAAGTCGTGCCCGAACCCGTCAGCTGACCTGGTAGACGTACGACACCCTAGGGAGACCGTCCGCCTTGCTCCACGGTCGGAAGCGATACATCACGGCCCTCGTCGGCCTCGCCCTCGCAGGTTCGGTCGGGCTCGTCCCGGCCTCGCCAGCCCAGGCGGAGCCCGAGATCGCCGACGTCAAGGCCCGCGTCGACAAGCTGTACCACGAGGCCGAGCAGGCCTCGGAGCGCTACAACGACGCCCGGATCGAGCTCGACGAGCTCGAGCGCGACCTCGCGGCGCTCCGTGCCGACGAGCGCCGCCAGGACGACCGGCTCGAGTCCGTCCGCGAGCAGGTCGCGGACTCCCTCGTGCACGAGTACTCCGGCTCCGGCGGCGTCTCCGCGGCCGCCGAGGTCCTCGTCGCCGAAGACCCGTCCGCGTTCCTCACCCAGCTCTCCACGGTGTCCTCCTACAACGACCTCCAGGGCGAGCTGATCGGCACCTACACCGCCGAGGTCGAGGCGCTCGCGATCCGTCGCGGGGCCACCGAGCGGCGCGCCGACGATGTCGAGAAGACCGAGGAGGCGCTGGCCGAGGAGAAGGCCACCGCCGAGGAGAAGCTCGCCGAGGCCGAGTCCCTGCTCTCCCGTCTCGAGGACGAGGAGCGCGAGCAGCTGCTGTCGCGTGACTCCTCCCCGCGGGTCCCGGACTCGGTGCCCGCCCCGGCGCCCGAGTCCGGCCGCGCGGGCGCGGCCGTCCAGTACGCCATGGCCCAGGTCGGCGACGCCTACGTCTACGGCGCGGCCGGCCCCAGCGCGTTCGACTGCTCCGGCCTGACGATGATGGCCTGGGCCCAGGCCGGCGTCGCACTCCCGCACTCCTCGAGCGCCCAGTACTCCTCCGGCGCGCGCGTCGGCACGAGCGACCTGCAGCCCGGCGACCTGGTCTTCTACTACAGCCCGATCAGCCACGTCGGCATGTACATCGGCGACGGCATGATCGTGCACGCGGCCAACCCCGGCAGCGGCGTCACGGTGGCCCCGCTCCACTCGATGCCGTACGTCGGGGCCGTCCGCCCTGGCTGACCTCCCGTCGTCGAAGGCCGGTCGTCCACCTCGGTGGGCGGCCGGCCTTTCGCTCGCCCTGGTGCTCGTCGCCGGGCTGGTCACCTGGCAGGTCCTCAACGACGACCCGTACGTCGCCGCGCCGCCGCCCGCCGCCCCGGCGGGCGAGGTCGACACCGCGGCCGCCCGCGACCTGCTGACGCAGTTCGCCGACGCCGCCGCCACCGGCGACGCCGACGCGGCCCGCGCGCTCGCCCCGCCGGACGACCCGGCCGCCGCGGACCTGCTGGCGGCGCTGGTCGCCAACGCCGAGCAGCTGCGGGTGCGCGACCTCGCACTGCGCTACGTCGACCGGGCGGGGCCGGTGGCCGCCGACGGCACCTGGACGGCGCGGGCCGACGTCACCTGGCGGTTCGCCGGCTTCGACCGCCGGCCCGCCCGGACGGAGGTCGGCTTCGGCCTGCGGTCCGGGGCCGGCGAGGTGCACCTGGTCTCGGTCGGCGACGGCGGGGCGCGCGCCCCGGTGTGGCTCACCGCGCCGGTCACTGTGCGCCGTACGCCGGGGACGCTCGTCCTCGCCGCCGAGGCGGCCGACGCGGAGCGCTACGCCGACCTGGCGACCGCCGCGGTGCCGGTGGTGCGCCGGGTCCTGGACCGGTGGCGGCCCCGCCTGGTCGTCGAGGTCCCGGCCACGGCCGGTGACCTGGACCTCGCCCTGGGCGCCGAGCCGGGCACGTACGCCGGCATCGCGGCGGTCACCACCAGCGTCGACGGGTCCTTCGCGCCCGGCAGCCCGGTGCACGTCCTGGTCAACCCCGAGGAGCTCGGCCGACTGCAGCCGACCGGCGCGCAGGTCGTGATCAGCCACGAGGCGACCCACGTCGCGACCGGGGCGCCGACCAGCCGCACCCCGCTGTGGCTGCTCGAGGGCTTCGCCGACCACGTCGCGCTGCGCGACGTCGCGCTCCCGGTGACCCGCACCGCGGCCCAGGCCATCGAGCAGGTCCGGCGCGACGGGCCGCCCGACGCGCTGCCCGGCCCCGCGGAGTTCGACGTCCGCGCCGGGCACCTCGGTGCGGTCTACGAGAGCGCCTGGCTGGCGTGCGAGGTGATCGTCGAGCGTGCGGGGGAGCGCGCCCTGGTCGCCCTGAACCGCGACCTCGCCGATGGCAGCCCGCTCGGGCCGGCGCTGCGCCGGCACGCCGGGCTGAGCGAGGCGGCGCTGGTCTCGGCGTGGCGGGAGCGCCTGACAGACTTGGCCGCGTGACGTCGCCCGAGCGCAGGGTCGCCCTCGGGGTGACGGTCCTCAGCGGGCTCGTCCTCGCCGTCCTGGCCGCCGTCCTGGTGCCGTGGGACCCGGTGCCGGGCGGGCCGCTGCCCGCCGTCGACCCCGGTGCCGTCCTGACCCCCGAGCAGATCGAGCGCGCCGAGCGGTTCGCGTCGCGCACCGACCCCTGGTCGCACCTCTCGCTCGCCGTCCGGGTGCTGCTCGCCTGCCTGCTGGGGCTGACCCGGCGGGGGAGGGCGGTGTTCGCGCGGCTCCCCGGTCCCTGGTGGGCGGGGGTGGTCCTGGCGGTCGCGCTCTTCGAGGTCGTGCTGCGGGTGGTGACCCTGCCGTTCGCGGTGCTGGTGCGCCGCCAGCTGTTGGCCTACGGGCTGAGCACCCAGTCGTGGCCGACCTGGGCGCTGGACCTGGTCAAGGGCGAGGCGGTCGACATCGCCGTGGGGTCGGTGGCGCTGCTGCTGCTCATCGGGTGCGCGCGGCGCTGGCAGCGGGCCTGGCCGGCGATCGCCGGCTCGGTGGCGGCCCTGCTGGTCGTGGTGGGCTCGATCGCCTACCCGCTGCTGGTCGAGCCGCTCTTCCACGACTTCGAGCCGCTGCCCGACGGGGAGCTGCGCACCCAGATCCTGCAGCTGGCCGACGAGGAGGACGTCGACGTCGACGAGATCCTGGTGTCCGACGCCTCCCGGCGCACGACGACGCTCAACGCCTACGTCTCCGGGATCGGGGGCACCCGCCGCGTGGTGGTCTACGACAACCTGGTCGCCGACCAGCCCCCGGAGCAGGTCCTCTCCGTCGTCGCCCACGAGCTGGCCCACGCCCGGCACGGGGACGTGGTGATCGGCACGGTGCTCGGGGCCGCCGGCACCTGCTTCGCGATCGGCCTGCTCGGTCTGGCCTGGGGTGCGGCCCGTCGCCGCGGCGTGGCGACGACCGGCCCGGCCGTCGTCCCGCTCGTGCTCGCGCTCTACCTGCTGGCGATGCTGGTGAGCAGCCCGGTGCAGAACGGCATCAGCCGGCAGCTCGAGCTCCGGGCCGACGTCGACGCGCTGCGGGCGACCGGCGACCCGGAGGCGTTCATCGAGCTGCAGCGCCAGCTCGCCATCCGATCGCTCGCGGACCCGACGCCGCCGGCCTGGGAGCGGCTGTGGTTCGCGAGCCACCCGACCGTGCTCGTCCGGATCGCCCTCGCCGAGCGGGTCGGCAGCGGTCAGGAGTAGCGGTCAGGAGTAGAGCGCCTCGACGTCCTCGCGGTGCTCGCGCATGACGACCTGGCGCTTGAGCTTGAGGCTCGGGGTGAGCTGGCCGCCCTCCTCGGTCCAGCCACCGGGCAGGATGACGAACTTCCGGATCGCCTCGGCCCGCGAGACCGCCTTGTTCGCGTCCTCGATCGCGAGCTCGATCGCGGCCCGCAGGTCGGAGTCGTCGACGTGGGCGGAGACCGGGCCGGACTTGCCGTGCGCGACGGCCCAGACCGGGAAGGACTCGGCGTCGATGGTGACCAGCGCGGCGATGAACGGCTGGCCGTCCCCGACCACGAGGCACTGGTCGACCAGCGCGTGCGCGCGCACCCGGTCCTCGAGGACGGCGGGGGCGACGTTCTTGCCGCCGGCGGTCACGATCAGCTCCTTCTTGCGCCCGGTGATCCGGACGAAGCCCTCGTCGTCGACCTCGCCGACGTCGCCGGTGTGGAACCAGCCGTCGCGCTCCAGCGCCTCGGCCGTGGCGGTCTCGTTGTCCCAGTAGCCCGCGAAGACCTGGCCGCCGCGGAACAGCAGCTCGCCGTCGTCGGCGACGCGCACGGCGGTGCCGGGCAGCGGGCGGCCCACGGTGCCGATCTTCACGGCGTCGGGCAGGTTCACCGTGAGCGCCGCCGTGGTCTCGGTCAGCCCGTAGCCCTCGAGCACGGTCAGGCCGATGCCGCGGTAGAAGTGGCCGAGCCGCTCGCCGAGCGGCGCGCCGCCGGACACGGCGTACGAGCACTCGCCGCCCAGGGCGGCGCGGAGCTTGCCGTAGACCAGGCGCGAGAACACCGCGTGCCGGGCGCGGACGGCGAGCGAGGGCCGGCCCTTGTCGAGCCCGCGGGAGTAGGCGATGGCGGTCTCGGCGGCCCGGTCGAAGATCTTGCCGCGGCCGTCGGCGGTGGCCTTCTGCGAGGCGGTGTTGAACACCTTCTCGAAGACCCGCGGGACGGCGAGGATGAACGTCGGCCGGAACGACTGCAGGTCCGCGAGGAGGTTCTTGATGTCGGCGCTGTGCCCGAGCCGGGCCCGGGACCGCACGGAGCCGATCTGGATGATCCGCGCGAAGACGTGCGCGAGCGGGAGGAACAGCAGCGTCGAGGCGCCCTCGGTCTCGAAGAGCCGCTCGAGCTCGTCGACCGCGACGCCGAGCTCGAACATGAAGTTGCCGTGGGTGAGCATGCAGCCCTTGGGCCGCCCCGTGGTGCCCGAGGTGTAGATGAGCGTCGCCAGGTCGAGCGGCGTGGCCGTCGTCCGCCGCTTCTCCAGCTCCTCGTCGCTCACGTCGGCGCCGAGCCGGCGGAGCACGTCGACCGCGTTGTCGGTGATCGACCAGACGTGGTTGAGGTGCTCGAGGTCGCTGCGGACCTCGGCGACCCGGGACACGTGGTCGGGGGTCTCGGCGACGATCGCCCGCGCTCCGGAGTCCTGGAGGATCCAGGCGATCTGCTCGGTCGAGGACGTCTCGTAGACCGGCACCGTCACCGCCCCGGCGAACCAGATGGCGTAGTCGAGCAGCGTCCACTCGTAGCGGGTCTTGGAGATCAGCGCGACCCGGTCGCCGGGCTCGATGCCGGCGGCCACGAGCCCCTTGGCGACGCCGCTGACCTCGACGAGGAACTCCGCGCAGGTGACGTCCTGCCAGGCCTCGCCCACCGGGCGGCTGAAGGCCACCGCGTCCCCGGCGTCGCGGGCGTTGCGCACCACGTCGTCGGTGAGGTTGCCGGTGGTCGGCACCTCGATGGTCAGGGGCGTGGAGTACTCCCGCACTCTTCCTCCTCGTCGCGCCGACGGCGCGGGTCACGGGAGCCGCCCCGAGCGGCGCCCCGGGGCAGGTTACCGCCGGGTGGCGGGGGGCTCCTCATCCGGTACGCTGCCTGACCGACCGGCCCTGCGCCGCCCGCACGACACCGCACCGCACACCCGCACCGGAACTGGGGGCACCCGTGGCCGAGCAGACCACCTCCTCGATCGTCGTCGACGCCCCCCCTGCCGACGTGATGGCGGTGATCGCCGACTTCAAGTCCTACCCCCAGTGGGCCAAGGGCGTCACGGTCGCCGAGGTCACCACCGCGGGGGTCGACGGCCGCGCCGAGCAGGTGTTCTTCGCCCTCGACGTCTCGCCGATCAAGGACGAGTACACCCTCGCCTACGACTGGGACGGCGACCGCGAGGTCACCTGGACCCTCGTCGAGGGCAAGATGCTGCGGGCGCTCGACGGCGCCTACGTCCTGCGCGACCGCGGCGACGGGTCCACCGAGGTGACCTACCGGCTGGCGCTCGACGTCTCGATCCCGCTCATCGGCATGCTCAAGCGCAAGGGCGAGAAGATCCTCATCGACACCGCGCTGAAGGGGCTCAAGAAGCGCGTCGAGTCGCTCTGACCCGCGTGCGCATCCTCCTCTTCACCGGCAAGGGCGGCGTCGGCAAGTCGACGATCGCGGCCGGCACGGCCGCGCTCGCGGCGGCCGGAGGGCACCGCACGCTCGTGCTCTCCACCGACGCCGCGCACTCCCTCGCCGACGCGTACGGCGTGCCCGTCGGCGCCGAGCCCACCCAGGTCGCCGACCGGCTCTTCGTCCAGCAGGTCGACGCGCAGCTGCGCTTCCAGCAGTCCTGGGCGGAGATCCAGGGCTACCTGCTCTCGGTGCTCGACGTCGCCGGCGTCGACCCGGTGGCCGCCGAGGAGCTGACGGTCATCCCCGGCGCCGAGGAGGTGCTGGCGCTTCTCGAGCTGCGGCTGCACGCGCTCTCCGGCGCCTGGGACGTCGTGGTCGTCGACTGCGCCCCGACCGCCGAGACGCTGCGGCTGCTCGCCCTGCCCGAGGCGCTCGGCTGGTACATGCAGCGGGTGTTCCCCGCCGAGCGGCGGATCGTCAAGGCGCTGCGCCCGGTGCTGACCCGCGCCGCCGGGGTGCCGATGCCCGCCGACGACGTCTTCGACGCCGTCGAGCGGCTGCACGCCGAGCTCGACGAGGTGCGCCAGCTGCTGTCCGGCCCCGGCTCGAGCGTGCGGATCGTGCTGACGCCCGAGTCCGTCGTCCTCGCCGAGGCCCGGCGCTCGCACACCACGCTCTCGCTGTACGGCTACCGCGTCGACGGCGTGGTCGCCAACCGGGTCTTCCCCGCCGAGGACGCCGACGACTGGCGGGCCGGCTGGGTGCTCGCCCAGGACGAGGTGCTCGCGCAGGTCGAGCAGTCCTTCGGCGACCTGCCGGTGTGGCGCTCGGTCTACCGCCCGCGCGAGCCGATCGGGGTCGAGGCGCTGACCGCCCTGGCCCGCGAGGTGTACGCCGGCACCGACCCGCTCGCGCCCCCGGCCGGGGACGGGCCGTTCCGTGTCCAGCGGACCGCCACGGGGGCGGTGCTCCACCTGGCGCTGCCCGGCGTCTCGCGCGACGACGTCGACCTGGCGCGCAACGGCGAGGAGCTGGTCGTCACCGTGGGGTCCTACCGTCGGCTCCTGACGCTGCCCGCCGGGCTGGCCCGCTTCCAGGTGGCCGGCGCCCGGGTCGTGGACGGCGAGCTGCAGGTGCGGTTCCGCGAGACACCGGCGGCCACCGGACCCACCACCGAGACCACCACAGACACGACAGACACGACAGACACCGCAGGCACCGCAGGCACCGCAGAGAGGCGACACGGATGAGCACCGAGGAGACCGGAAGCGTCGGGGAGGAGGCGGCCAAGCTCTTCGGCGTGCTCGCCGACCTCGCACGCGACCAGGGCGCCGACCTGGGTGCCGGGGTCTCCGGTCTCGCCGACCGCGCCGCCGCCACGCTCCACGACGTCGGCGAGCACGTCGCCACCGACAGCCCCGAGTGCACCCTGTGCCCGGTCTGCCGGACGGTGCACGTGCTGCGCCGCACCAGCCCCGAGGTCCGGGCGCACCTGAGCGCCGCGGTCTCGTCGCTGGCCCAGGCCGCCGCCGGCCTGCTGGCGACCGCGGTGCCCGACGAGACGCGCGCCCGCGCGCAGGGCGCGGGGGTGGAGCCGATCGACCTCGACGACGCGGACGAGTGGGCGGAGGACGCATGACCCTGTCCTGCGGGGTCGACGTCGGCGGCACCAAGATCGCCGGCGGGGTCGTCGACGAGGACGGCGCCATCCTCGAGGAGCTGCGGGTCGTGTCGCCGGCCACCGACGCCGAGGCCATCGAGGACGCCATCGCCGGGCTGGTCCTCGAGCTGCGCTCGCGCCACGACATCTCCGCGGTCGGCGTCGGCGCCGCCGGCTACATCGACAAGGCCCGGGCGGTCGTGATGTTCGCCCCCAACATCGCCTGGCGCAACGTCGACCTGAAGTCCGAGCTCGAGGAGCGCGTGCACCTCCCGGTCGTCGTCGAGAACGACGCCAACGCGGCCGCGTGGGGCGAGTTCCGGTACGGCGCCGGCCACGACGTCGACGACCTGCTGCTGGTCACGGTCGGCACCGGCGTGGGCGGCGGCGTCGTCCTCGACGGCTCGCTCTACCGCGGCGCGTTCGGGGTGGGCGCCGAGATCGGGCACATGCGCGTCGTCCCGGGCGGGATCCTCTGCGGCTGCGGCAACCACGGGTGCTTCGAGCAGTACGCCAGCGGCTCGGCCATGGTGCGCGAGGTGCGTGCCTCGGCCCGCGGCGGCTCGCTGCTGGCCCGCCACGTCCTGGACCTCGCCGGCGGCGACCCGGAGCGGATCACCGGCCCGCTGGTCACCGAGGCGGCCCGCGCCGGCGACCCGTTCGCGGTCGAGGCGCTCGCCGAGCTCGGCCGCTGGCTCGGCGAGGGGATCGCCTCGCTCACCGCCATCCTCGACCCCGCGGTCGTGGTGATCGGGGGCGGCGTCAGCGAGGCGGGCGACCTGCTGATCGGGCCGGCCCGGGCGGCGTTCGCCGCGCAGCTCACCGGTCGCGGCCACCGTCCGTCGCTGGAGATCCGCAAGGCCCGGCTCGGCAACCGCGCGGGCCTGATCGGCGCCGCCGACCTCGCGCGGCGGTAGCGCGGTGGGGCTCTTCGTCGGGGTCGACGTCGGCGGTACCAAGGTGCTCGCCGCGGAGGTCGACGCGACCGGCGCCGTGGCGCGCACGGCCCGCCGCTCGACGCCGGGCCGCCGGGTCGACGTACGCCTCCTGGAGGCCGCGCTCACCGAGGCCGTCGAGGAGGTCGCCGCCGGTCGCGAGGTGGACGGGGTCGGCCTGGCCGCGGCCGGGTTCGTCGACGCCGCGGGCGAGCGGGTGATGTTCGCGCCGCACCTGCCCTGGCGCGGCGAGGAGGTACGCCGCCGGCTCACCGACCTGTGGGGCGTCCCGGTGGCGCTGGACAACGACGCGAACTGCACCGCCCGCGCCGAGCTGCGGTACGGCGCGGCCCGGGACGCGCGGGACGTCCTGGTCGTCACGATGGGCACCGGCATCGGCGGCGCCGTGGTGCTCGGCGGCCGGGTGCACCGGGGGCGCAACGGCATGGCGGGGGAGTTCGGCCACATGCAGGTCGTCCCCGACGGCCGGGCCTGCGAGTGCGGGGGCCGCGGCTGCTGGGAGCAGTACTCCAGCGGCAACGCGCTGGTCCGGCACGCCCGCGCGAGGCTCGGCCACGAGCCCACGCTGCTGGAGGAGCTCTGCTCCGGCGACCCGGACCTGCTGGTCGGGCCGATGGTGACCGCGGCCGCCGAGGACGGCGACCTGGTCGCGCGCGGCGCCTTCGCCTCGGTGGGTGAGTGGCTCGGCGTCGGCCTCGCCAACCTGGTCGCGGCCTTCGACCCCGAGCTGGTGGTCATCGGCGGCGGGGTGTCCGCAGCGGGGGACCGGCTGCTGGAGCCGGCCCGCACCGCGCTGGCCCGGTCGCTGGTCGGCGGCGGACACCGGACGGTGCCGCCGGTGGTCCGGGCCCGGTTCGGGCCGGAGGCCGGCGCCGTGGGTGCGGCCGACCTGGCCCGCGACTCCCTGGCCTGACCGCGCCTGGACCTGCCTGGACCTGCCTAGACCTGCGCGCCGTCGTCCCAGGGGTCCCGGGGGCCGCGCGGCATCTGCCAGACGAGGTAGAGGAAGCCGCCGACGAACGACGCGACCAGCAGGTAGGCGATCAGCCGCGGCAGCGAGATCCCGGCGACCAGGCACACCAGCAGCACCGTCGGGGAGCCGAAGACCCCCAGCCAGGCGAACAGCCGGTCGCGGGTCGGCCGGGGGAGCGGCGGCGCGGGCGGCGGGACGAACCGGTCCTCGGGGTCGACCGAGGTCGAGCTGAACCAGTCCGGCTCCGGCTCGGGCGTGGACTCCGGGTCCGGCACGGGCTCCGCCGCGGTCTCTGCCGCGGGCTCCGCTGCGGGCTCAGCAGCGGCGCCGGCCTCGCCGTCCAGGGCCGGACGCTCGCCGTAGTTGTCGACGATGGAGCGCCAGACGGCGTCCTCGTCCTCGTCCCGCTGCACCCTGCGAGCGTAGGCGGTCGGACGCGGAGTCCCCAGCCCGCCGTACCTCCCGCTGGCTAGGGGGCGCTCACCCGCGCGACGAACTCCGCGGTGTCCGCGAAGATCCGCGGGGCGTCGTGGTCGAGGGTCGCCACGTGGTAGCTGTCCTCCAGGCGCACGACGCGCACCTCGCGGGAGGAGACCGAGCGGGTGATCAGCGGCTCGGACAGCTCGTCGACGACGTTGTCGACCGTGGAGCGGAAGTAGAGCAGCGGCGCGGTGACGTTCGGCAGGTCGGCGGCGAGCGTCGGCCAGGCGCGGAACATCGTGTGCGCCGCCTTGAGCGGCGTCCGGGTGTAGCCGTGCTCCTCGACGCCGGGCTTCTTGATGTCGTTGATGATGCCGGGCAGCGAGGGCACGAGGTGCTTGAGGACCGGCAGCAGCTTGACGTCCAGGCGCTTGGTGGCGACGGCGGGGTTCACGACCACGACGCCGGAGACCCGGTCGGGGTGCTCGGCCGCCAGGCGCAGGCTCAGCGCGCCGCCCATGGAGAGCCCGCCGACGACCACGGCGTCGTTGTCGAGGCAGAGCTTGTCGAAGACCCGCGCCAGCTCGCCGTACCAGTCCTCCCAGGTGGTGGCGTTCATCTCCCGCCAGGTGGTGCCGTGGCCGGGCAGCCGCGGCACCTCCACGGCGTACCCCCGCTCGGCGAGGTGCTCGCCCCACGGCTTGACCGACGCCGGCTGGCCGGTGAACCCGTGGCTGAGCAGCACGGCGACCCGTCGGCCGTCGGTGAGCTCGGGGCGGGCGGGGACCGAGAGCGGGGACGCGAGCGGGTGGATCGTCATGGCGGCACTCTAGGTCTACAGTTCCGGTGTCTCGGTCGGTCGGTGGAGGGTGGGTTGCTCGGTGTTCTACTGGTTCCTGAAGTGGATCGCGCTGGGCCCGGTGCTGCGGGTGGTCTTCCGCCCCCAGGCCGAGGGCGCCGACCACGTCCCCGTCGAGGGGCCGGCGATCCTGGCCAGCAACCACCTCTCGTACGCCGACTGGCTGTTCATGCCGCTGACCCTGCCGCGGCGGGTCACGTTCGTCGCGAAGGCCGAGTACTTCACGACGCCGGGCGTCAAGGGCCGCCTGCAGCGGCTGTTCTTCTCCGGCGCCGGCCAGGTGCCGATCGACCGCAGCGGCGCCAGCGCCGCCGAGGGCGCGCTGTCGGCGGCCAAGCGGATCCTGGACCAGGGCGAGCTGTTCGGCATCTACCCCGAGGGCACCCGCTCCCACGACGGCAAACTCTACCGCGGCAAGACCGGCGTGGCCCGGCTCGCGCTCGAGAGCGGGGTCCCGGTCATCCCGGTCGCCGTGGTCGGCACCGACGTGGTGGCGCCCCCGGGCAAGAAGTTCGGCCGGTTCACCCGCCCCGTCGTGCGCTTCGGGAAGCCGCTGGACTTCTCCCGCTACGAGGGCATGGAGAACGACCGCTACATCCTGCGCTCGATCACCGACGAGATCATGTACGAGATCATGAAGCTCTCCGGCCAGGAGTACGTCGACGTGTACGCCTCCCGCGCCAAGGAGGAGTCCCGCAAGGCCGAGAAGGCCGCGAGCGACGCCCGCGACGAGCGCGACGCGGTCGACCAGAGGAAGGCGTCCTGACCCGACCGGTCGGCTGGCGCCGTCCGGAGGCGACCGTCGAGGACCGGCTGTTCCGGTCGCTGGCGGTGCTGCGGGTCGTCCTGCTCCTCAACGCGGTGGGGCTGAACCTCTACCGCGCCGAGAACTTCCAGCGCCCGGTCGCGGGCCTGCTGGTCGTGCTGGTCATGGTCGCGTGGACGGCGTTCACCGTCTGGGCGTACGCCGACCCGGCCCGCCGCACGCTGCCGGTGCTGGTGCTCGACCTGCTGGTCGCCCTGGGGGCGCTCGCGGTCACGCCCCTGGTCAAGGGGGACGGGTTCAGCGCCAGCGTGCCGGGGTTCTGGGTGATGGCCGCGCTGCTCGCCTGGGCGATCCACCTGCGCTGGCGCGGCGGGCTGGTCGCGGCCCTCGCGCTGGCCGTCGTCGACCTGTCGGTGCGCGAGGACGTCAGCCAGACCAACTACGGCAACGTCTACCTGCTGGTCATCGGCGGCGTGGTGATCGGCGGGATGGCCGAGTCGCTGCACCGGATGGCCGAGCAGCGTGACCGCGCCGAGCACGAGGCGGCCGCCGCGAGGGAGCGCGCCCGGCTGGCCCGCGCGGTCCACGACGGCGTGCTCCAGGTGCTCGCGCTCGTGCAGCGCCGGGGTGCGGAGCTCGGCGGCGACGCGGCCGAGCTCGGGCGGCTGGCCGGCGAGCAGGAGGCCGAGCTGCGGCGACTGATCCGCGCGCAGGACGCCGTACCCTCCGGCGCCGGCGTGCCGGGCGGCCGGCGCGACCTCGCCGCCGAGCTCGCCCGCCTCGAGCGGCCGGGCGTCGTCGTGGTGGGGCCGGGCGCCCCGGTCGAGCTCGACGCGCACGTCGTCGACGAGCTGACCGCCGCGGTGAGCGCCTGCCTGGACAACGTGACGCGGCACGCCCCCGGCTCGACCGCGTGGGTGCTGCTCGAGGAGCTGCCCGACCGGGTGGAGGTCGCGGTGCGCGACGACGGCCCGGGCATCCCCGCGGGCCGGCTCGCGGCGGCCGAGGACCAGGGCCGGCTCGGGGTCAGCCAGTCGGTCCGCGGCCGGGTGCTCGACCTCGGCGGCACCGCCACCCTCACCACCGGCGCGGACGGCACCGAGTGGGAGCTCTGCGTGCCCCGGGAGGACCGATGACCATCCACGACACCCACCCGTTCGCCGACCCCGAGCCCGACCCGGTCCGCCGGTTCCGGGGCCGGCTCGGCGGCGCGGTCTCGCTGTGGACCGCTGGCGCGCTCGACGACCCGCACGGCCGGGCCGGGCTGACGGTCACCTCCCTCATGGTGGCCGCCGGGGAGCCGGCTCGGCTGCTCGCGCTGGTCGACCCCGACTCCGACCTCGCCGACGTCGTCGCCGACACCGGGCGCTGCGTGGTCCAGCTTCTGTCCTGGAGGCACCGCGACCTGGCCGAGGCGTTCGCGGGCACCGCGCCGGCGCCCGGCGGACCGTTCCGCGCGGCGCCGTTCGAGCAGACGCCCTGGGGGCCGCGGCTCGTCGGGACCACCGTGTGGGCCGGCCTCGTCGTCGAGTCGTCCGCGTCCGTGGGCTGGTCGGACCTGCTCACCTGCGTCGTCGAGGAGGTCCACGTCGGCGACGACGACGACCCGCTCGCCCACCGGCGGGGTCGCTGGGTGCGCGCCGGCAGCCCCGGCACCCACTAGGGTCCCGGCCATGACGGACGAGCCGATCCGGGTGATGGTCGTCGACGACCACCCGATGTGGCGCGACGCGGTCGAGCGCGACCTGCAGGCCGCCGGCTTCGACGTGGTCGGGGTGGCGGCGAACGGGCCGGAGGCGCTCGCCCGGTTCCCCGCGGTGCGCCCGCAGGTGCTGGTGCTGGACCTGCAGATCCCCGCGCCGGGCGGGGTCGAGGTGACCGCGGAGGTGCTGCGCCAGGACCCCGCGGCGCGGGTGCTGATCCTGTCCGCGTCGGGCGAGCAGGCCGACGTCCTCGAGGCGGTCAAGGCGGGCGCGACCGGCTACCTGGTGAAGTCGGCGTCGCGCGAGGAGCTGCTCGACGCCGTACGCCGGGTGGCCGCGGGCGACACCGTGTTCACCCCGGGCCTGGCCGGCCTGGTGCTGGGGGAGTACCGGCGGCTCAGCGAGCCCGCGGCGTCCGGCCCCGCCAACCCCGAGCTCACCGAGCGCGAGACCGAGGTGCTCAAGATGGTGGCCAAGGGGCTCTCGTACCGCCAGATCGCCGAGCGGCTCGTGCTCTCCCACCGCACCGTGCAGAACCACGTGCAGAACACCCTGCGGAAGCTGCAGATGCACAACCGGGTGGAGCTGACCCGCTACGCCATCGAGCAGGGTCTCGACGAGGACGACGAGCTGCGGTGAGCGCGCTGCTCGAGATCGCCGACGAGCTCTACGGGCTCGCCCTCGCCGACTTCACGCCCGCCCGCGACGCGCTGGCCAAGCAGCACCGGGGCACCGACCTCGCCCAGCAGGTCAAGGCGCTGCGCAAGGCGTCGACGGCGGCCTGGGTGGTCAACGTGCTGGTGCGGCACGAGACCGAGCAGGTCGAGCAGGTGCTGGCCGTCGGCGCCGCGCTCCGGCAGGCCCAGGCGGACATGTCGGGCGAGGAGCTGCGGGCGCTGACCCGGCAGCGCCGCCAGCTGACCGCGGCGATCACGACGCAGGCCCGCAGCGTCGCCCGCGACCGCGGCGTCAAGGTGACCGAGGCGGTGGCCGACCAGGTGGAGGCGACGCTCACGGCGGCGATGGTCGACGAGCGGTGCGGTGCCGCGGTGCGCAGCGGGCTGCTGGTCACCGCGCTGGCGGCGACCGGCGTCGACGAGGTCGACCTCGCCGGCGCGGTGGCGGTGCCCGACGCGCTCGGGTTCAGCGCCACCCCGCGCGAGGTCGAGGCGCCGGCCCGGCCCGACCTCAAGGTCGTGCCCGACCCCGACGCGGACGCGAAGGCGCGCGCCGCCGCCGAGGAGGTCCTCGAGGGCGCCGAGGAGGAGGTCGCCGCCGCCCGGGCGGCGCTCGACGAGGTGGTCGCCTCGGTCAAGGAGCTCGAGGCGCGCACCATGCAGGTGCAGGCCGAGGCCGACGAGCTGCGGCGCCGGCTGGCCGAGCTCGAGACCGCCGCCGAGGAGGTCGACGACGAGCTCGCCGAGGCCGAGGACGGCCGGAGCGAGGCCGAGGACGCCCTCGCCGAGGCGACCCGGGCGCGCGACGCCGCGCGCGCTGCGCTCGACAAGCTCGAGGGCTAGACCTGCGCCCAGCCGCGCGAGCGGTCGACGGCGGCGCTCCACCGGGCGTGCGCCGCGTCCGCGCCCGCCCGGTCGGGGCCCGGCGTGAACGACCGGTCCAGCTGCCAGGTCTCGCGCAGGTCGTCGGTGGAGCCCCAGACGCCGGTGCCGAGGCCGGCGAGGAACGCCGCCCCGAGCGCGGTCGTCTCGACCAGCCGCGGCCGCTCGACGGGGACGCCGATCTGGTCGGCCTGGATCTGGCAGAGCAGGTCGTTGGCCGACGCGCCGCCGTCCACGCGCAGCGAGGACAGGTCGGCGGGCATCGTCTCCAGGACGTCGCGCACCTCGAAGGCGATCGCCTCCAGCGTGGCCCGCACCAGGTGGGCGCGCGTGGTGCCCCGGGTCAGCCCCACGATCAGGCCGCGGGCGTGCGGGTCCCAGTGGGGGGCGCCGAGCCCGGTGAGGGCCGGCACGAAGACCACGCCCTCGCTGGAGTCGACGGTGGCCGCGATCGCGGCGGTCTCGGCGGCGGACCCGACGATCTGCAGGCCGTCGCGCAGCCACTGGACGGCCGCCCCGGTCACGAAGATCGAGCCCTCGAGCGCGTAGGTCAGCTCGCCGTCGGGGGAGCGCCACGCGGCCGTCGAGAGCAGCCCGGCGTCGGAGCGCGGCACCTCGGTGCCGCAGTTGGTGAGGATGAACGAGCCGGTGCCGTAGGTGCACTTGGAGTCGCCCACGTCGAAGCAGGTCTGCCCGAACAGCGCCGCCTGCTGGTCGCCGGCGATCCCCGAGATCGGCAGCGACAGGTCCAGGAAGGTCTTGGGGTCGGTGACCGCCACCTCCCCCCAGCTGGGCACCAGCTCCGGCAGCGCGTCGCGGGGTACGCCGAACAGGCCGCAGAGCTCGTCGCTCCAGTCACCCTCGGCGAGGTCGAAGAGCAGCGTCCGGCACGCGTTGGAGACGTCGGTGACGTGGTAGGTGCCGCGGGTCATCCGGGCGATCAGGTAGGAGTCGACCGTGCCCACGGCGTACCGGCCGGACTCGACGAGCGCCCAGGTGTGCGGCTCCTCCTCGGCCAGCCAGCGCAGCTTGGTGCCGGAGAAGTAGGGGTCCAGCCGCAGGCCGGTCAGCTCGCCGACCCGCTTCTCGTGGCCCGCGTCGCGCATCCGGGTGCAGATGTCGGCCGAGCGGCGGTCCTGCCAGACGATCGCCCGGCGCGGGGAGCCGAGGGTCTCCCGGTCCCAGAGCAGCACCGTCTCGCGCTGGTTGGTGATGCCGACCGCGGTGAGCGCCGAGCGGTCGACCTGGGCGAGCACGGAGCGCACCGCGTCCAGCGTGGCCTGCCAGATCCCCTCGGGGGCGTGCTCGACCCAGCCGGGGTGGGGGAAGTGCTGGGCGAACTCCTCGGTCGCGGTCGCCTCGATGGTGCCCTCGGGGGTGACGACGACCGCCGTCACGCCGGTGGTGCCGGCGTCGATCGCGAGGACGGTCACGACTCGCCCCGCACCACCGCGAGGACCTTCTCGTCGATCCAGGACAGGTCGTCGGCGACCCGCATCTCGTAGTTCTCGGTGCCGACCCACGCGGCGAAGTCGCGGTGGCCCTGCGCCTCGGCGTACGCCGCCAGCTCGGCCTCGAGCTCGGTGGTGACCGGCACCTTCTCCTCCTCGGTGGAGGCGGTGAGGTAGAGGTCGTTGAGGTCGAGCAGGCGGGCCAGCTCGGTCACCGGAGCGGCGTGGTCGTCGACCCGCAGGTCGACGGCGACGTCGTCGCGCCCGCCGTACCCGGCACCGTCGCGGACCACGAGCAGCGCGGCCGACTGACGGCCCCGCTTGTCGCCGCCCGCCTCGTCGCCGGCGGCCAGCGCCGCGAGCAGCCGGTGGGCCAGCGGGAGGTCGGGGGCGGAGGCCTCGAAGGCGTCGCGCATCGCGAGCACCACCTCCTCGCCGGTGAGCACGTTGCCCTGGACGGCGTACCCGTCGCCGGTGAGGCCGCCCGCCCAGTCCAGGCACGCGGACCCGGTGTGGGTGACCGCGCCGCCGTCGACGTCGACCAGGCCGACCTGGCGGTGGTCGCGCCCGTCGTCCTCCTCGAGCAGCCGCTGCAGCGCGACGGGGGCGGTGGCGCCCTCGTCGAGGTGGGAGAGCGCGAGGCCCTTGTAGGCCACGTTGGCGTCGGCCTGGGTGGCGATCGCGCCCACCTGGGCGACCGCGGCCGGCACGGCGGACCCGACCGCGAGGAACTTCGAGGCGACCGCCACCCCCCAGGACTCTCCGTCGGCGGACCGGGCCACGATCGAGAACGTCATGGCCGCAGCGTAGTCAGGAGGGTCGGCGTCTTCCGGTAGCCGCCGGGAGGCTGCGCCACTAGGGTCCCTGTGAACGATCCAACGAGGGGTCGGCCCGTTCTGCAGAGGAGTGTCGATGCGCGTCGGAGTGCTCACGGGGGGCGGGGACTGCCCCGGCCTGAACGCCGTCATCCGGGCGGTGGTCCGCAAGGGCGTGCAGCAGCACGGCTTCGACTTCGTCGGCTACCGCGACGGTTGGAAGGGCCCGCTCGAGGGCCTCACCATGCCGCTCGGCGTCGAGGAGTGCCGCGGCATCCTGCCCCGCGGCGGCACGATCCTGGGCTCCTCGCGGACGAACCCGTTCAAGATCGACGGCGGCGTGGAGCGGATCCGGGAGAACCTCGCCGCGGACGGCGTCGACGCCCTGGTCGCGATCGGCGGCGAGGACACGCTCGGCGTGGCCACCAAGCTCGCCGACCTCGGCGTCTCGGTGGTCGGCGTCCCCAAGACGATCGACAACGACCTCAGCGGCACCGACTTCACCTTCGGCTTCGACACCGCGGTCAACGTCGCCACCGAGGCGATCGACCGGCTGCACACCACCGCCGAGTCGCACCACCGCGTCCTGGTCGTCGAGGTGATGGGCCGGCACGCCGGCTGGATCGCCCTGCACGCCGGCATCGCGGGCGGCGCGAGCGCCGTCCTGATCCCCGAGCAGCCCTTCGACATCGAGGCGATCTGCGCCCACGTCGAGACCCGGTTCGAGACCCACTACGCGCCGATCATCGTGGTCTCCGAGGGTGCGGTCCCGATCGAGGGCGGCGACATGACGCTCGCCTCGGGCGAGGTCGACGCGTTCGGCCACGTCCGGCTCGGCGGCATCGGCGACCGGCTCGCGAGCGAGATCGAGCACCGCACCGGCAAGGAGGCGCGCGCCGTCGTCCTCGGCCACGTGCAGCGCGGCGGCACCCCCACGGCGTTCGACCGCTGGCTGGCGACCCGCTTCGGCCTGCAGGCGATCGACGCGGTCGCCGACGGCGACTTCGGCACCATGATGGCCCTCCAGGGCACCAGGATCGTCCGGCTCCCGCTCATCGAGGGCACCGGCGAGCTCAAGCTGGTCAGCCCCGAGGAGTACGCCGAGGCCGAGGTCTTCTTCGGCTGACCCCGCCCGTGGAACCTGCACGCCGAGTCGGCGTGAATGTCCGGGTTCCCCACAGGCGAGCTGTGGAGAACCCGAACATTCACGCCGACTCGGCGGGGGTGGCGAGGTCGAGGTCGACGACCAGGGCGCGGTGGTCGGAGAGCGGGAGCCGGCGGGCCTCGGCGTGCGCGACCTCGAGCGGGCCGTCGGCCAGCACGTGGTCGAGCTGGAGGCAGGGCCGCTGCGCCGGGAACGTCGGCGCCGTGACCAGCGACCGCATGCCGGTGATCGACCGCGCCCGGTCCGGCCCCATGTTGAGGTCGCCGACCAGCACGAGCGGTCGCGCGGCGGCGGTGAGGGCGCCGGTCAGCGCCCGCAGCTGACGCCTGTTCCACCACGGTACGAACGACAGGTGGGTGTTCGCCACCGTCAGCGGGCCGCCCGGTCCCTCGACGTGCGCGGCCACCCCCACCCGGGGCTCGTCGCCGACCATCGTCGGGACCCGGCTGCCCCTGAACCACATCGGCACCCGGGTGCGCAGGGCCGGCAGCCGGACGATCTCCCAGGACGTGACCGGGTGCCGGCTCAGCAGCGCGATGCCGTACGCCGCGGCGTCGGGCTGCTCCTCGCCGGTCGCCGCGACCCAGGTCGCGCCCGGGCTGCCGTTCAGCGCCGCCACGAACCGGTGGTCGGCCGCACCCATCGCCTCCGCGGCGGCGGCGGTGAGGTCGGCGTGCTGCGAGCGCGGCTGGTTGCGGTCCACCTCCTGCAGCGCCAGGACGTCGGCGTCCAGGGAGGCGATCGCGTCCTGGAAGGCCGACAGGTCGACCTGGTCGTCGTCGGGGGAGCGTCCGTTGAGGATGTTGAAGGTGACGAGGCGCATTGCGGCAGGGGTACCCCCGCCGGCCGTCCCGGCATGCGGCCCGCACCCGGGGGGTACACCGCGGCGTGACCGACCCCGCTGCTGACCCCGTCGCCGACGTGCGCCGTGAGCTCCGCGAGGCGCTGAAGCTGGTCGCCGTGACCCTCAAGGAGGGCGGCGTCCCGTTCGCGCTCGCCGGCGGCTACGCGCTGTGGGCCCGCGGCGGCCCGGAGCCCGACCACGACGTCGACTTCGTCGTCGCCGAGGACGACGCCGCGCGGGCCGCCGAGCTGCTGGCCGAGCGCGACCTCGAGGTCGTCCAGCCGCCGGAGGACTGGCTGTTCAAGGTGTACGTCGGCCGCTCGATGGTCGACGTCCTGTTCCGCGTCAACGGGCGCACCGTCGAGCGGGGCGCGCTGGCGGAGGTCGACGAGGTCGAGGTCGAGTCGGTCCGGATGCCGGTGCTCTCCGCGACCGCGCTGATGGGCCACAAGCTCAACGCGCTCGAGGAGCACGCCTGCGACTTCGGCACGGTGCTGCCGGTGGCCCGCGCGGTGCGCGAGCAGGTCGACTGGGACGAGGTCCGGCGGGAGACTGAAGGCAACGACTTCGCGGTCGCGTTCGTGGTGCTGCTCGAGCGACTCGGCGTCATCGAGCCCGCCGCAACGTTTCCTGCTAACGACTGAGGGGACCCTGATCACATGAGCACCAGCAGCGGCGCGGAGACCGTCGGCGAGCAGGACTCCGAGCCCGAGCTGAAGCGGGTGATGGGGCCCAAGCTGCTCCTGCTGTTCATCGTCGGCGACATCCTCGGCGCCGGCATCTACGCCGTGACCGGCGAGATGGCCCTGGAGGTCGGCGGCATCGTCTGGGTGCCGTTCCTCGTCGCGTTCGCGGTCGCCACCCTGACCGCGATGTCCTACCTCGAGCTGGTCACCAAGTTCCCCGAGGCGGCGGGCGCCGCGCTCTACACGCACAAGGCGTTCGGCATCCACTTCGTCACGTTCCTCGTGGCCTTCGCGGTGATCTGCTCGGGCATCACCAGCGCGTCCACGGCGTCGAACCTGCTCGCCACCAACCTGCTGGCGGGGCTCGACTCCGCCGGGATCGACGGCATCCCGAGCGAGAGCAACACCGCGATCACGGTGGTGGCGATGGGGTTCATGGTCGTGCTCGCGGGCATCAACCTCCGCGGCGTCGGCGAGAGCGTGAAGTTCAACGTCATCCTGACCCTCATCGAGATCAGCGCCCTGGTGATCGTGATCGTCATCGGCCTCGTCGTGGTCGGTCGCGGGGACGGCGACCTCGGCCGGATGGTGGTCTTCGAGTCCGGCTCGGAGCGCGGCCTCTTCCTCGCGGTCACCGTCGCGACGGCGATCGCGTTCTTCGCGATGGTCGGCTTCGAGGACTCGGTCAACATGGTCGAGGAGGTCAAGGACCCCGAGCGGACCTTCCCGCGGATCATGCTCACCGGCCTCGGCATCGCCGTGGTCTTCTACGTCCTGGTCTCGATCTCCGTCGTCGCCGTCATCCCCGAGGGCGAGATCGAGACGGTCGTGGCCGAGGAGGGCCGGGTCCTGCTCAACGTCGTCACCACCGGCGCGCCGGGCCTGCCGATCGACAAGATCTTCCCGTTCCTCACCGTCGTCGCCGTGGCCAACACCGCGCTCATCAACATGCTGATGGCCAGCCGCCTGCTCTACGGCCTGGCCCGCCAGGACGTGCTGCCGCGCTCGCTCGGCAAGGTCCTCCCCATCCGTCGTACGCCGTGGGTCGGGATCCTGTTCTCCACCGTGCTCGCGCTCGGCCTGATCATCGCGGTCACCTTCCTCGCCGACACCTCCGTGATCGCGGCGCTCTCCGGCACCACCGCCCTGCTGCTGCTCTGCGTCTTCGCGGTCGTGAACATCGCGTGCGTGGTGCTGCGCCGGGTTCCCGACGGCCGGTTCACGGCGCCGACCTGGACGCCGTACGTCGGGGCGCTCGCCTGCCTGGCGCTGGTCGGGCCCTGGGCGCGCGACCGCGAGGACTGGGTCCAGTACCGCGTCGCGCTCGGCCTGCTCGTCGTCGGCCTGGTGCTGTGGGTCTTCACCTGGCTGACCAACCGCGGCATCCGGGCGAAGAAGACCGGCTTCCGCGACATCGAGCACCTCGAGGACTGACCGGCCGGGACCCGCCGGCCGGGGCAGTCTCACGCCCCTCCGCCGAATCGGGGCCGTGCGGCGTCCCGCCGTACCCTGGAGGGGTGAGCAGCATCCCCGACCTCGCGAGCCTGCACGCCCTCGGCGCGGCCCAGCAGCCGACCTACCCCGACCGTGGCGCGGTCGACGCCGCCGTCGCGCGGCTGCGCACGATGCCGCCGCTCGTCTTCGCCGGCGAGTGCGACGAGCTCAAGGACAAGCTCGCCGCGGTCTCCCGCGGCGAGGCGTTCCTGCTCCAGGGCGGCGACTGCGCCGAGACCTTCGCCGGGGTGACCGCCGACAACGTCCGCAACAAGCTCCGCGTGCTGCTGCAGATGGCGGTCGTGCTGACCTACGCCGCCTCGGTCCCGGTCGTGAAGCTCGGCCGGATCGCCGGCCAGTACGCCAAGCCGCGCTCCAGCGACATGGAGACCCGCAACGGGCTCACGCTGCCGGCCTACCGCGGCGACGCCGTGAACGGCTTCGAGTTCAGCCCCGAGTCCCGCGTGCCCGACCCGCAGCGGCTGGTCGACGTCTACCACTCCTCGGCGGCCACGCTGAACCTCGTGCGCGCCTTCGTCACCGGCGGGTACGCCGACCTGCGCCAGGTGCACACCTGGAACACCGACTTCGTCCGCGAGTCGCCCGTCGGCCAGCAGTACGAGCAGCTGGCCAACGAGATCGAGCGCGCGCTGACCTTCATGCAGGCCATCGGTGCCGACCCCGACGAGTTCCACCGCGTCGACTTCCACTCCAGCCACGAGGCGCTGGTGATGGAGTACGAGCACGCGATGACCCGCATCGACTCGCGCACCCAGCTGCCCTACGACGTGTCCGGCCACTTCCTGTGGATCGGCGAGCGCACCCGCCAGCTCGACGGCGCGCACGTCGAGCTGCTGCGCCACATCCGCAACCCGATCGGCGTCAAGCTCGGCCCCACGACCACGCCCGACGACGCGCTCGCGCTCGCCGCGCGGCTCAACCCCGACAACGAGCCCGGGCGACTGACGTTCATCACCCGCTTCGGCGCCGGCAAGATCCGCGAGGGGCTGCCGCACCTCGTGGAGAAGGTCGCGGCGTCCGGCATCGATGTGGCCTGGGTCTGCGACCCGATGCACGGCAACACTTTCGAGGCCAGCTCGGGCTACAAGACCCGGCGCTTCGACGACGTCATCGAGGAGGTCCAGGGCTTCTTCGACGTGCACCGCGCGCTCGGCACCTGGCCCGGCGGCGTGCACGTGGAGCTCACCGGCGACGACGTCACCGAGTGCGTCGGCGGCGGGGAGGACCTCGCCGAGGTCGACCTGGGCAACCGCTACGAGTCGGTCTGCGACCCCCGCCTCAACCGCGTGCAGTCGCTGGAGCTGTCCTTCCTCGTCGCGCAGATGCTGCGCAAGGCCTGACGGGCGTGATCGACCTCCGGTCCGACACGCTCACCCGGCCCACGGAGGCGATGCGCGCCGCGATGGCGCGCGCCGAGGTCGGCGACGACGTGTACGGCGAGGACCCGACCGTCCGCGCCCTCGAGGAGCGGGTCGCCGACCTGTTCGGCCACGAGGCGGCGCTGTTCACGCCCACCGGCTCGATGGCCAACGTGCTCGCCGTGCGGTCCCTGGTCGGTCCCGGCCAGGAGGTGCTCTGCGAGTCGCGCGCCCACATCGCGCGCGCCGAGCTGGGCGCGCACGCGGCGTACTCCGGCATCACGATGCGCACCTGGATCCACCCGCGCGGCCAGGTCGACCTGCCCGTCGTGCGCAGCCTGTTCGCTCCCGACATGGGCCCGTTCTTCGTGCCGACGGCGGCGATCTCGGTCGAGAACACCCACAACTTCGCCGGGGGAGCGGTGCTGCCGCTCGAGGACCTCCAGGACCTGCGCGAGTTCGCCACCGCCGCCGGTGCCGCCGTGCACGTGGACGGCGCGCGGATCTGGAACGCCCACGTCGCCACCGGCACCCCGCTGCGCGAGTACGGCGCGCTCGCCGACGTCCTCGCCGTCTGCCTGTCCAAGGGTCTGGGCGCGCCGGTCGGGTCGCTGATGATCGGGACCGCCGACGCGATCGCGGAGGCCCGGGTCTGGCGCAAGCGGATGGGCGGCGGCATGCGCCAGGTCGGCATCCTCGCGGCCGCGGGCCTGCACGCGCTCGACCACCACGTCGAGCGGCTCGCCGAGGACCACGAGCACGCCCGGCTGCTGGCCGAGGCGTGCGGCGGCGACCCCGCCACCGTCGAGACGAACATCGTCGTGGTCGACCGCCCCGACGCCACCGAGTACGTCGCCCGCGCGCGGGAGGCCGGCGTGCTCGTGAGCACGGTCGGGCCCACGGCGGTCCGGCTGGTCACCCACCTCGACGTGTCCCGCGACGACGCGGAGCGCGCCGCCGCGGTGCTCGCGGCTCTGTAGCTCCTCGCGCCGGAGCCCTCATACGGAGGGGGGTACGTGCCGATGACCCCGGCATGACCGCCGCGCACTCCCTCGAGCATGCCGCCGACCGGTCCCGTCGCGCGCCCGCCAACCGGCCGACGGCCCTCGTCGTCGAGGACGCCGAGGAGTTCGTCCGGATCTCGGCGCGGATCCTGGAGCGGGAGGGGTTCGAGGTGCACATCGCGAAGTCGGGGGAGCGGGCGATCGACATCGCCCGGGTGCACGACTACGACCTCCTGCTCCTCGACGTGGCGCTGCCCGGCATGGACGGCTTCGAGGTCGTCCGCCAGCTGCGGACCTTCAGCGACGCCTACGTGCTGATCGTGACCGCCCACGACACCGAGGTCGAGAAGGTGATCGGCTTCCGGCTCGGGGCCGACGACTACGTCACCAAGCCGTACTCCCCGGCCGAGCTGGCCGCCCGGATCGGCGCCGTGCGCCGCCGTCCGCGCGCCCCGCGCGCCTCGGAGGTGCGGACCGCCTGCGGGATCGTCCTCGACGTCGCCGCCCGCGAGGTCAGCATCGGCGGCCACCCGCTGCCGCTGACCCGGATCGAGTTCGACCTGCTCCGGGCGCTGGCCGGCGCGCCCCGCCGGGTCTTCGCCCGCCGCGAGCTGCTCGAGGACGTCTGGGGCCACGCGCACGGCGACCTGCGGGTCGTCGACGTGCACATCGGCAACCTGCGCCGCAAGCTGCGCAAGGCCCCCGGCGCGCCCGACCCGATCGTCACCGTCCGGGGCATCGGCTACCGCCTCGAGTCCGGCGACTAGGCCCCACCCGGTCTTGCCGGAATCCACACGGTCCCTTGGGGCCGACTTGCGGCAGCCCTGCCACGGTGGAGGACGTGTCCGACCTGATGCCCGGCGTGCCGCTCGTCGCCGCGCTGGTGGCGGGCGTCCTGGTCGTCGTCCTGCTCCGCCAGCGTGAGCGCGCGGTGCGCGAGCTCCGGGCGGTGAACGACGAGCTGTCGTTCTACTCCCGCGTGGTGCGCGCGACCGACAGCGCGCTGATCGCGACCGACCCCGAGGGCCGGATCGTCTGGGCCAACAAGGCCTTCGAGCGGTCCTCCGGCTGGCTGCTGGCTGACGTGCGGGGCCGCGACGCCATGGAGTTCCTCGACGGCCCCGCGACCGACCCGGACACCGTCCGCCACCTGCACGCCTGCATGGCGGGCGAGGAGCACGTCCGGGTCGAGCTGGCGCTGTACGCCGCCGACGGGCGCGAGTCCTGGGTGGCGCTCGGCGCCTCGCCGGTGCACGGCTCCGGGGGCGCCGTCGAGGGCTACTTCGCGGTGCTCACCGACCTGACCGAGCGGCACGAGGTGGCCCAGCTGCACGAGGCGGCCCGGCGCACCGCCGAGCTGGCCGCGGAGGAGCAGGCCGCCTTCCTGGCCACGATGAGCCACGAGATCCGGACGCCGCTCAACGCGGTGCTGGGGCTCACCGACCTGCTCCTGCGCACCGACCTCGACGAGGACCAGCGCGACTTCGTCCGGACCGCGCACCACAGCGGCGGCCACCTGCTCGCGCTCCTCAACGACGTCCTGGACTACTCCGCGCTCGAGTCGGGCCGGATCTCCTACGCCGACGAGCCGTTCTCGGTGCGCGGGCTCCTCGACGAGACGGTCGCGAGGTTCGCCCCGGTCGCGGCCCGCCGGGGTGTCGCCCTGCGGCTGGTCTGCGCCGACGACCTCCCCGACTCGCTCCGCGGCGACACCTCCCGGTGGCGCCAGGTGCTCGTCAACGTCGTCGGCAACGCCGTGAAGTTCACCGAGGCGGGCTCGGTCGAGCTGCGCTGCGACGCCGAGGACCTCGGCGACGGCCGCACCGAGCTGCGGGTCACGGTCACCGACACCGGCATCGGCATCCCCGACGACCGGATCCCGGCGCTGTTCTCGTCCTTTGCGCGCGGGGACGCCTCAACCACGCGCGAGCACGGCGGCACCGGGCTCGGGCTGGCGATCTCCCGCGGCCTGGTCGAGGCCATGGGCGGCACGATCGCGCTGACCTCCGAGGTCGGCCGCGGCACGCGGGTCGAGGTGCGGATCGCCCACGAGCGCTCCGTCCTCGCGCCGTCGGTCCTCGACGAGCCCCTGGACCTCCCCGAGGTGGACGGGCTCAGCGTCCTCGTGGTCGAGGACGACCCGGTCAACCGCAAGGTGGTGACCCGGATGCTCGACCGGCTCGGCATCGTGCCGACCGTCGCGGTCAACGGGCACCAGGCCGTCGACGCGACCCGCGCCACGGCGTACGACGTCGTGCTCATGGACATCGAGATGCCGCTGATGGACGGGCTGACCGCGGCCCGCCTGATCCGCGCCGCCGACGGCGGCGCCGGGCCGGGACGGCGGCCCTGGCTCGTCGCGCTCACCGCCAACGCGCTCGGCGGGGACCGCGAGCGGTTCCTCGACGCGGGCCTGGACGACTACCTCAGCAAGCCGGTCGCGCTCGACGCGCTGGGCGCCGCCCTGGCCCGGGTGCCGGAGCGTCAGCCGACCTGAGCCGGGGTCCCGACCAGGGTGACCTCGCTGACGGCGGTGAAGTCGCGCCGCGCCGGACCGGTCCCGGGGGTGCTCACCTCCAGCAGGCGGAGCACCACCGTCGAGGTCGTGGCCCCGCCGACCCGCACGGTCTGCAGCGCCCGGCCCTCCGCCAGCTCCTGCGGCACGGTGGTGCCGTCGTCGAGCACCCACTCGACGGCCAGCACGCGGCGGTTCCCGGAGTACCAGTCGAGCACCCCGTCACCCGCGCCCGTCGCGGTCTTGGCGTAGCCGTTGACCAGGCCGACCGACCGCAGCCGGGTCGGCTCGGGGAGCGTGAAGGTGATCTCGCTGCCGGTGCCGTCGCCCGGCATCCGCCAGGCGGTGGTGGGGTCGCCGTCGAGCATCCGGTCCGCGGTGTAGCGGGTCGTGCCGCCGTCCAGGTCGGTGCTCTCCGGTGCGGTCGCCGGCACGTCGGCGCTCGCGAGCGGGGCGACGTCCTCGGGCTGCTGCCTCGGCTCCTTGGTCTTCGCCGGCTTCTGGGGCTTCTCCGGCCGCGCGGGCGTCGCGGGTGCCGTGGGCTGCTCGGTCCGCTGCAGCTCCTGCGCCGACGAGGTCGAGGGCGGGGTCCGCCGCTCGCTGCCCTCGTCGTCGTCGCCGTCGTCGTCCGCCAGCAGCAGGACGCCGCCGCCGAGCGCGACCGCGAGCAGCACCGCGCCGGTCGCGAGCGCGACCACCAGGCCCGGGCGCCCGCCCCGCCGGTGCCGGTGCGCGGGCGGGGTGGCGGCAGGGGTGGGTGCCGGAGTCGGTGCGGGCGGGGGCACAGCCTCGTCGGCGTACAGCGGGAACCGCGCGGACGACGGCGCCGGCGGGAACGGCGGCGGGGGCGGCGGGGGCGGCGGGCGTACGGCGGGGCGCTCGGCGGTGCCGGTGCGCCAGTCGTCCGGGTTCTCGTCGTTCATCAGGAGCTGCGGACCAGGGTGCTCGCGTCGGCCCGGCCCAGCATCGGCGGCAGCCGGCGCACGGCCTGGGCCAGCTCGCGCAGCTCGGTGCCGGGGAGGGCCTGCGCGCCGTCGCAGAGCGCGGTCTCGGGGTCGGGGTGCACGTCGACGATGATGCCATCCGCGCCGACCGCGATCGCAGCGCGGGACAGCGGGACGACCAGGTCCTTGCGCCCGGTGGCGTGCGAGGGGTCGACGATGACCGGCAGGTGGCTGGTCGCCTGCACCACCGGCACCGCCGAGAGGTCGAGGGTGGTGCGGGTCGCGGTCTCGAAGGTCCGGACGCCGCGCTCGCACAGGACCACGTCGAGGTTGCCACGCTGGGCGACGTACTCGGCCGCCATCAGCCACTCCTCGATCGTCGCGGTCGTGCCGCGCTCGAGCAGCACCGGCTTGCCGGCGTCGCCGACGCCCTGGAGCAGCCCGACGCTGGTCATGTCGCGGGTGCTGACCTGCAGCATGTCGGCGTGCTCCGCGACGACCGCGACGTCGCGGGGGTCCACGACCTCCGTCACGATCGGCATCCCGGTCGCCTTCCCGACGCTGACGAGGATCTCCAGCCCGGCCAGGCCCAGCCCCTGGAAGGCGTACGGCGAGGTGCGCGACGTGAACACGCCGCCGCGCAGGATGGTCGCGCCGGCCGACCGCGCCATCCGGGCCGACTCGAGCGTCTGCTCCGCGGTCTCCACCGCGCACGGGCCGGCCAGGAGCGTGAAGGTGTCGGGGCCGATCGGCACCCGGTGGCCCGCCGGGCCCACCCACACCGTCGAGCGGACCGGGTGGTGCTGGCGGCTGACGAGCTTGTACGGGTCGGAGATGCGGTGCACGTCGGCCACGCCGCGCAGGGTCCGCAGGTTGAGGTGGTGGAAGGAGTCGATGTCGCCCACCAGCCCGATGATCGTGCGGACGACGCCCTGGGAGACGAAGGCCTCCCCGCCCACGCCCTCGACGCGGGCGACGACGTTCGCGATGTCCTCGTCGGTGGCGTCGGGGGACATGACCACGACCATGTCCGTGACGCTAGGCCACCCGCTCGCGTGCGGCGAGGGTTATCCGGCCTGCGGATCGTGCTGTCGCGGAGGGGTACGCCGAGTCGGCGCTTGTGTTCCGGTTGGGGGGGGGGGGGGGGGGGGGGGGGGGGGCGCCGAGTCGGCGATCCTCGGATCTTCATCAAGTGCGACGTCGGCCGGCCGAACGGTGAGGCGTGACGAAGTTCCGCCCGTACTCGCGCCGCGTCCTCCGGCAGCGACGGAGAGCCTGGATCACGCGGAACGCGGTGTTCCTCTCCGTTGTGTGTCTGGGGCTCCTCGGCGGGCTGGGTCTGGCCACGGTGCTGCTGACGACTGGTCAGATGACACCGTTCCGGTGGTACCTGCTCGGCGCCGTCCACGCCGGCGTGGTCGCCGCCTGCGTCCAGATGCTGTACGTCGCGTTCATCGCCCAGGACCGCCATGCGCTCCAGCACCTGCGCGGCGCCTGGGGCGAGGAGAACACCCGGGACGAGCTGCGTCGGGCGAAGCGCAAGGGCCTCATCTGGGGCTGGGTGGACAGCATCAACCTCAAGGCCGGGGACCTCGACCATCTCGTCGTCACGCGGCGCGGCGGCCTCGTCACCATCGACTCCAAGTGGCGTACCAGCACCGATCCACAGCAGACCGTGGACATGGCGCGCGACGCACGGCGCGCCAAGATCCGTGCCGAGGGGGTGAGCAAGTCGGTGCTGGCGAGCACCCGAGGGTCGCGGCACCGGGCACGCACGAACCCCCTCGTCGTCCGTCCCGTGGTCGTCCTCTGGGGCGCTGCGCAGCACGAGGTCCCGGAGGGCGCCGTGGTTGACGGCATCGAGTTCGTCTCCGGGCGCCGTCTCGTGACGTGGCTGGCCCAGCTCGACGGCGATCCGGTCAGCAAGCACGCCGGGCGCGATGCGCTCACCAGGTTCAAGGAGTTCCGTGCCAGCGCATGGGACACGACGGACAGCCGGCACGCGAAAGTCTGACCAGTTGGTTGGGGACAACCTATTGCTGTTCGAACAGACGTTCGATAGAATCGGGACATGTCCCCGACCCCCGCACCGCTCGCCGACGGCACCGGTGTGCCCGGCGCGGACCGGGTGGCGTCCTGGGCGGCCGGGCTGGTCGAGCCCGGGTTGAGCGACGCGAGCGGGTGGATCGGATCCGGGCTTGTGAGGACCTCAAGGCGCAACTGTGCGCCGCCCAGGCCCGGCTGAGCGTGGACCTGGACGTCTCCCAGTGCGAGGAGCAGACCCACCGCGGAGTCCCGGCCGACCAGCGGGGCCGTGGGGTGGCCGGCCAGGTCGCGCTGGCCCGGCGGGAGTCCCCGCACCGCGGCGGCACCCACCTCGGGCTCGCGAAGGTCCTGGTCCACGAGATGCCGCACGCGCTGGCCGCGATGGAGGCCGGGGTGCTCTCCGAGTGGCGGGCCACCCTGGTGGCGCGGGAGACCGCCTGCCTGTCCCGCGAGGACCGCGCCGCCGTGGACACCCGCCTGTTCGCCGACCCGGCCACCGCCGAGGGGTGGGGGGACCGGCGATTGGTCGCGGAGGCCAAGAAGATCGGCTACACCCTGGACCCCCGCGCCGTGGTCGACCGGGCCCGCCGCGAGGTCTCCGAGCGCCGGGTCAGCGTCCGCCCAGTGCCGGAGACGATGTCGCAGGTCACCGCACTGCTCCCAGCCGCGCAGGGGATCGCGGTCTGGGCGTGCCTGGGCGCCACGCCGACCGGCTCCGCGCCAGGGTGACCCCCGCACCCGGGACAGATCATGGCCGACACCCTGGTGGTCCGGGTCACCGGCCAGGACACCGCCGAGGCGGTGCCGGTCGCGGTCAACATGACCTCTCCGACCAGACCCTGATCGCCGGGGCACCGACCCCGCCTGGCTGGGGGCCATGGACCGATCCCGGCCGCGCTGGCCCGCGAGCTCACCGCGAGCGCGGCCGAGCAGGCCCTCGCCACGCTGCGCAAGCTCTACGTCTCACCCACCACCGGCCAGTTGACCGCCCTGGAGTCGGTCGCCCGGACCTTCCCCGCCGGGCTCAGGTTGTTCCTGGACCTGCGGGACCAGTCCTGCCGCACCCCCTGGTGCGACGCCCCCGTCCGCCACCACGACCACGTCGAGGACTGGGCCGCCGGTGGTCCCACCACCGAGGTCAACGGTCAGGGGCTGTGCGAGCAGTGCAACCACACCAAGCAAGCCCCCGGCTGGACCGCCACCACCGACCCACCCGATCCATTCGACGCAGAATCCAGTCGACATCGGGTCACCACCACCACCCCCACCGGGCACCGGGTCACCTCGACCGCACCCGACCTACCCCGACCCGCGATGCAGATCCACACCCTCACGACCCGAGAGCAACGACTCCTCGAGCTCGTCCTCGCCGTCTGAGACCGCGCCCTCAGGCGCAGTCGATCCCGAGGAAGCAGCCGTGGCTGGCTACCGCCCGTACTCTGATGGACACCGCTCGGGGCCAGCTAGCTGGGCGCCCCGACGCTCCCGCGTCGCATGGGACGCGATCCTCCGGGTACCGCCCCGCACCCGTGTGCGGCGCGGAGGAGGAGGTGTGCGTGACCAAGTTCGTGGACGAGAGCGCTCTCGGAGTGACGACCTGGGACTCGCCTGTGCGGGTGGACCCGCTCGACGGCGACGGCGACGGAGCCAGCAGCGCCGGGTCCGGCGGTCTGCCGTCGGTCGACCTGTACACACCCTCCGCGGATCCCTCGGGGATGGGCGCGCACATGGTGTGCCTGGCCGAGGAGTACCTGCGCGAGGGCCGCCGGGTGACCCTCATGTACTGGGCCAACGACAAGGCGGAGCGCATGTTCGCCCCGATGGAGCGCCGCGGGGCGCGGCTCGCCCGCCTGCCGCACCCCCGGGATCCCGGGTTCGCGGCGGCCATCGCCGACGACCTGCGGCGTCACCCCACCGAGGTCTTCCACCTGCACGTCGGCACGGGTCGGGAGAACTGGGACGCCGCCCGGACGGCGAGGGCGATGCGCGTGCCGGCCGTCGTGCAGACGCTGCACCTGCCCTGGCTCGTGCACAACCGCCGCAAGCGGGCCCTGGCGCTCACCGCGCTCGAGCCCGTGGACCGGGTGATCATGGTGTCGCGCCGCCAGAGCGCGACGTACGAGAAGATCGGCGTCCCCGCCGACCGGATCACCACCGTCCCGAACGGCGTCCAACCCCGCGCCTGGTCGCCCGGCCGCGACGCGGCGCGCCGAGAGCTCGGGCTCCGTCCGGAGCAGCCGGTCGTGCTGACCGTCGGCCGGCTCACGGTGATGAAGGGCCAGCGCGACCTGGTCGACGCGGTGCCGGCGCTGGTCCGGCGGTTCCCCGACCTGGCCGTGCTCCTGATCGGGGACGGTCACCTCCGAGCCACGCTGCAGGCCCAGGCCGAGCGCCTCGGGGTCGAGCACGCCGTGCGTTTCGTCGGCCACCGCACCGACGCACGCGAGCTGCTCGACGCCGCCGACGTGTTCGTGCTGCCCTCGCGGCACGAGGGCATGCCCCTCGCCGCGCTCGAGGCGATGGAGGCCGGGCTGCCGGTCGTCGGCACCCGGGTGATCGGCACCTCCGAGGCGGTCGAGGACGGCGTGACCGGACTCCTGGTGCCGCCGGGACGGCCACCGGCGCTCGCCGAGGCCCTGGACGACGTGCTGAGCGACCCGCTCCTGCGCCGACGGATGGGAGCGTCCGGGCAGCGCCGCTACCTGACCCGCTTCACGGCGACGAGGATGGCGCAGAACACGGCTGCCGTGTACGACGAGGTGCTCGCGAACGCTGCGGTGCTGCCGTGACCCAGCGGCTGCGGGTGGGGTGCGTCGGCACCGGGTTCATCGCCGGCAAGCACCTGGCCGCGCTGTCGGCGTTCGACGACGTCGACATCGTGGCGGTGGCCGACGCCGTGGCGCCCCGGGCCGTGGCGGTGGCCGCCGAGCACGACGCCCGGTCCTACGCCGACGGCCAGACGCTGATGGACACCGAGGACCTCGACGCGGTCTGGTTCTGCGTCCCGCCCTTCGCGCACGGCGTGCTGGAGGAGACGGCCGTACGGCGCGGCCTCCCGTTCTTCGTCGAGAAGCCCCTGGCCCACGACCTCGCCACCGCGGAGCGCCTCGCGCTGCTGATCGAGGACGCCGGGCTGACGACGGCGGTCGGCTACCACTGGCGCTACCTCGACCTGGTCGACCGGGCCCGCGAGCTCGTCGCGGACCGGCCGCCGGTCCTGGTCAGCGGCTTCTGGCTCGACGGGACCCCGCCGGTGCCGTGGTGGGTCGACCGGGACCGGTCGGGCGGACAGCTGGTCGAGCAGACCACCCACGTGCTCGACCTGGCCCGGCTGCTGGTCGGCGAGGTGAGCGAGGTGGTCGCCGCCCACGTGCCCGCCGAGGACGACGAGCACGTGCCGCTGGCCTCCACGGTCTCGCTCCGCTTCCGCTCCGGGGCGGTCGGCGGCGTGTCGTCGGCGCGGGTGCTGCCCTCGCGCCACCGCGTCGGCCTGCACCTGGTGGGGGAGGGCTACGCGCTCGAGCTCACCGAGGCCGCCATCGTCGACCACCGGCTGACCGTCACCACCGCGGCCGGGTCGGTCTCCGAGCGGAGCCTCCAGGACCCGATCGCCGCCGAGGACCGGGCGTTCCTCGACGCGGTCGCCGGGAGGGGCGACGACGTCCGCAGCCCGTACGCCGAGGCGCTGCGCACCCACGCGCTCGCCTGCGCCGCCGAGCGGCCCGCGTCGTGACCGCCGCCCGCACCTGCCGCTCGCTGGGGGTCCGCGCCCCCTTCGAGCCGGCGTTCTTCGAGCTCGAGCTGCCCGAGGTCGAGGACGGCGGCGTCCGGGTGGTCACCCGCTGGAGCGGGCTGTCCGCCGGCACCGAGCTGGCCTACGTGAAGGGCACCGACCCCGGCTTCACGTCCTACCGCGACCCCGACCTCGGCGTCTTCGTCCCGGGGCGAGCCTCGCGCAGCTTCCCGGTGCGCGCCATGGGCTACATGGAGGTCGGCGAGGTGGTCGAGACCCGCCGCGACGACGTCGCCGTGGGCTCGCTCGTCGGCGCGGCGTACGGCCACCGCTCCGAGCACGTGCTCGGCCCGGCCGACGTGCTCGTGCCGGTGCCGGAGGACGTCGACCCGGTGCTCGGGATCTACCTCGCGCAGATGGGGCCGATCTGCGCCAACGGCCTGCTCCACGCCGCGGCCGAGCTGGCTCCCGGCGAGGACGTCGCGCTCGGCGACGGGGTCCGCGACCGGCGGGTGGTCGTCACCGGGGCCGGGGTGGTCGCACTGCTCTCCGCCCTGCTCGCCCAGGAGCACGGCGCCGCCGAGGTCGTGGTGGCCGACCCCGACCCACGGCGGCTCGAGGTGGCCGGGCGGCTGGGCCTGGAGACCGTCGACACGAGCGCGACCGAGCTGTGGCGCTGGGCCAAGGGCCGGTGGCGGCACGGCCCCGGCGACCGCGGCGCCGACCTGGTCCTGCAGTGCCGCGGCCAGAGCGCGGTGCTCCACGAGGCGCTGCGCGCGCTGCGCCCGCAGGGCACGGTGATCGACCTGGCGTTCTACCAGGGCGGGGCGGCGGACCTCCGTCTCGGGGAGGAGTTCCACCACAACGGCCTGACGATCCGGTGTGCCCAGATCGCCCGGGTGCCGCGCGGTCTGGCCCCCTCGTGGGACCGGCAGCGGCTGGCCGCGGAGACCGCCCGGCTGCTCCGCAGCCGTGGCGAGGACCTGCGCCGGGTCCTGGTCACCGACGTCGTGCCGGTCGACGAGGCGCCGGCCGCGATCCTCGCCCTGGCCCGTCGCGAGCGCGCGACCACGCAGATGGTGCTCGCCTTCGACTAGCCGCGCCGCTCAGACCGCCAGGTGCTGGACCTCGCCCTCGACCTTGCGGCGCGGGGCGACCTCGACGACGAGCATCGCGGTGAGCACGAGCACCCCGCCGATCGCCATCCGGGCGGTGACCGACTCCCCGCCCAGGAGCACTGCGAAGAACGCCGCGAACACCGGCTCCATGCTCATCACGATCGCGCAGCGGGTGGGCGGGAGGTGCGCCTGCGCCCAGGTCTGCCCGATCAGCGCCAGGGCCCCGGCGATCAGCGCCATGTAGACGATCGAGAGCCAGTCGCGACCCTGGTCCGGCAGCACGATGCCGTCGGGCGCGGTGGCGACCAGGCAGACCACCGCGATCACCAGGAGCTGCATGATCGACATGCCCAGCGCCTCCTGGGCGTTCGACCACGCGCCGAGCCCGACGATGTGCAGCGCGTAGAGCACCGCGGCCACCAGCGTGATCGCCTCGCCGTACCCGACCGAGAACCCGTCCAGCGTGAGGACGCCGAGGCCCGCCGTCGCGAGCGCCACGGCGCCCCAGGCGAGGGGCGTGATCCGGGTGCGCAGCAGCACCGCGGCCAGCAGCGGCGTGCACACGACGTACATGCCGGTGATGAACCCGGAGACGCTGGCGGGGGTGTGCGCGAGGCCCGCGGTCTGCAGGATCTGCGCGACGCCGTACACCCCGCCGAGCACGACCGCCCGGCGCCGGGCCTCCGCGGAGAGCCGGAGGAGGGCGCGCGGCGCCACGGCGACCATCACCACGCCCGCGATCGTGAACCGCACGGCGAGGAAGTCGAGCGTGGGCACCCGCTCCAGGAGGTCCTTGATCAGGAAGAACGTCGATCCCCAGCTGGCGGTCATGGCGAGCAGCACCAGCGTCGCCAGCAGGGAGGTACGCCGGTCGACCGGCGCCGTGCTCATGACACCCTCATCGCCTTCAGCAGCCCGATGCCCGCGTCACCGTGGTCGCGCGACCCCGGCGTCTCGAGCACGAACGGGACCCCGTCCGTCGCAGGGTGCGCGAGCAGCTCCTCGAACGCGCCGAGCCCGATGTGCCCCTCGCCGAGCTTCTGGTGCCGGTCCTTGAACGCGCCGCGGACGTCCATCGAGTCGTTGGCGTGCACCAGCCGCAGCCGCCCCGGACCGCCGATCTCGACGACCCGGTCCAGGGTCGCGGTGGCGCCGCCGGGCTCGTCGAGGGGCGCGCCCGCGGCGAACACGTGGCAGGTGTCGAGGCAGATCCCGGCCTTGGGGTGGTGATCCAGGGCGTCGAGGTACGCCGTGAGGTCCTCGACGCCGGCGCACAGCGACCGGCCCTGGCCCGCCGTGGGCTCGAGCAGCAGCCACGGCGCCGACTCGCCGGCGACCGCGTCGAGCAGCGGCAGCAGCCCGTCGCGGACCTGGCGCATCGCCGCGGCGTACCTCGCCTCGCCCTCCTCGGCGGACGGCTCGACGAACGACCCGGTGTGCACGACCACGCCCTCCGCGCCGATCTCGGCGGCGCGGCGCAGGTTGTGGGCGACGGTGGCGACCGAGCGCTCATACGTCGAGGCGGTCGGCGACCCCAGGTTGACCAGGTACGGCGCGTGGATGAAGACCCGCAGCCCGCGCTCGGCCGTCGCCGCGCGGAAGGCCGCGTCCTCGGCTGGCTTGCCCGGCGAGAGCGCCCAGCCGCGCGGGTTGCCGACGAAGACCTGGAACGTCTCGCAGCCGAGCTCCTCGGCCGACGCGAGCGCGCCGGCCACCAGCCCCTTGCCGACCAGGACATGGGTGCCGACGGGGTTGCGGAGGGCAGGCGCGGGCTGAGCGGGACGAGGCACGCACAGACGCTATGCCGCCGGGCTGCCCAGCACGGAATCTGGGTGACCAGGCCAGGTGGTCAGGCCGGGGGGACCCACCCGCCGCGCCTCGCCAGTGCCACCGCCTGGAGCTGGGACGTCACGCCCAGCTTGGTCAGGATCGCATGGACCTGGCTGCGCACCGTGGCCTCGCTGACGTGCCATCCGACGGCGATCTCCCGCACGGACCGGCCTTCCTGGAGCGCTTCGAGCACGCTCGCCTCCCGCGTGGAGAGGCGGGCGAATCCGGCCGCGACGTCGCGCTCCTCCACGGCAGCGGCACGCCATCGCCGGATCAGCCCACGACGGTCCTCGGGGGAGAGCAGGTCCTCGCCGCACGCCGCTGCCGTGATGCCGGTGAGGAGCTCGTCGAAGGGCCGGGACTTCTGGAGCACGCCGACGGCGCCCTGCTCGAGCACCGCACCATGACGCAGGGCGTCCGTCGACGCCGTCATCACGAGGACCCGGGCCCCCGCGGCGCGCAGGGGGCGGACCAGGACGGTGCCGTCGATCGAGTCGCCGAGGTCGAGGTCGAGGAGGACCAGGTCCGGGGTCGTCGCGGCGATCTCGTGCACGAGATCGGGGCCCGGGGACGGCTCGACGGCACGTACCGCGAACCCCTCGGCGGTCAGCGCGGCGACCAGGCTGTCGCTCAGGAGGCGGTGGTCGTCCACCAGGGTCACCCGCACCGGGCGAGCAGTCATCGCGCCGTGCCGAGGAGGCCGTGGGCCCCGACGACCGGGTCGGCCGGCTGCAGCTCCCGGACGGCCTCGGCGGAGGGGAGCGTCAGGACGAAGTGGCAGCCCGCCGCGTGACCGCGCAGCTCGAGGTCACCGCCCTGCTCACGCATCAGCTGGCGCGCGATGAAGAGGCCGAGGCCCGTGCTGAGGCGGTGACCTCCGTGGACCCCTCGCTCGAAGACCCGAGCGGCGAGGCCGTCCGGCATGCCGGGGCCGTCGTCGACGACGTGGATCTCGACCAGGCCCGGGAGGCGCTCCACGTCCACGACGGTCCGGGCGCCCGGACCGTGCCGGGCCGCGTTGATCAGCAGGTTGTGCAGCACGGTGGCGAGGTCGCCGGGACGACCCAGGGCGGTGCCGTCCAGCCGGGCGAACCGGACGCGTGATCCCGTCGCGCGCCGGGTCGCCACGACGTCCCGCACCGCGGCGGCCACGTCGAGCTCGACGCGAGGGTCGGCCTCGCGGCGCTCGAGCAGCCGCTCGACGTGGTTCACCTCGGCCAGGGCTGCCTGTTGCAGGGTGCTGATGGTCGCCGCGTCGAGGTGGGCGGCGTAGCGCTCGAGGGTGCCGAGGGCCGAACGGAGTCCCGCGAGGGCGTTGGTGGCGTCGTGCCCGAGGTCCTCGCGCCACGCGTCCCGCTTCGCGACCGCGGCCGTCGCGGCCAGGAGCTCCCGCTCCAGGACCGCCTGGTCGGCTCCGGCAGCGACCTCGACGTCGGCGAGCGCGTGGTGCATGGCGGTGCACGCGACGGCTGCCGTGACGAGTGCGGCGGCCACCGCGAGGCCGTCGCCCGCCGACGACGGGAGCAGCGCCACGGCGTACAGCGCGGCGGCGGCACTCATGCCGGCGAGCGGCAGGATCGTGCGGCCCGCCCACGCGCAGGCGCCGCGGCGCCGTACGGCCAGCAGCGCCAGCAACGCCCAGGCCACTGCCGTCCCGGCCCGGACGCAGGCAGCCCCCGACCCGCCGTACCGCAGCGCGTCGGGAAGGAGCCCGCTCATGGCCACGAGGGCCGACGAGCCCAGGGTGACGAGCGAGGTCGCGGCCACGATGGTCACCACGGGGCGGGGACGCGCCCGGGACGACAGCAGCAACGCGTGCGCCAGGAGGGCGACCACCGCGGCGGTCAGCAGTGCTGTCCTGATCTCCTCGGGGGCTGCGCCGGTCAGCTCGGCGCGGGCAGGCCCCGGCTGCAGCTGGGACAGCAGACCCACGCCCAGCACGACGAGGGCGGATCCGACCACCGCTCCGGCGCGGTCGCGGTGGACCCGCCAGCGCGCGGTCCGCAGGGCGCCGGCGGACACGAACAGCCCGAGGGCGATGACCTCGAAGGTGGTGACGAACTGGTGCGTCGCCAGCCGGCCGGTCTCCGCGAGCAGCGTGAGCACGGCGACCGCGACCCCGATCGCGACGCTCTGGACTCGCGACAGCGCCGGATGACGCGCGAACGCGCGACGACGTGGATGGAACATGGTGCTCGACAACGGCCCCCCCGCTGGTACTGCATCCCCCAGGACCGACAGGTCCGCTCCGCAGTATGGGATCGGGCCGACCAGCTCGCCATGACGCGAAGTGGTCATTGACAACTGGCCCGCAGGTGCGAGCGGGACCCGCAGATCGACCTTTCAACGAATTTGCTGATGAGCCACAGGTCGTCGGCCCCCCAGATTGATTCCGCACTCGCATTCGAGCTCCTGGGGGGAGGAGAGCACGTGAAGATCGCTGCGCTCATCCGCGTCACGACCACGGTCCTGGCCACGACGTTCGCCGTCGTCGGAGTCCTGCTCGTCGTCCTCGTGCTGTTCGCCCGCACCGAGGACAACGGCGTGACCCGCATCGCTGACCGTCCGGTGATGACGGTCCTCAGTGACTCGATGACGCCGGCGTTCGAGGCGGGCGACGTCCTCATCGAGAAGTCGGTGACGGGCGAGGAGGACCGGCTCGAGGTCGGTGACGTGATCACCTTCCGGGCCGCCCAGGACGAGAACGCCTTCGTCACGCACCGCATCGTCCGGGTGAAGGGCAGCCCCGAGACGGGGAACGTCAGCTACCGCACCCAGGGCGACGCGAACAACATGATCGACGACTCGCCCGTCATGCCGGAGCAGGTCGTCGGCGCCTACTCCTTCCACGTCCCGAACGCCGGGTACGTCCTCGACTCCGTGCAGACCCCGAAGGGGATCACGGTCCTGGTCCTCCTGCTCGGCGTCTTCCTCTTCTTCCCGGTCCTCGCCAGGTGGTGGCGGGCGGCCGGGGACGACGACCTCGACAGCGAGGTCGACGTCGACGTCGACGCCGACGAGCCCAAGACGCTCGAGTCGGCCTGAGTTCTTCACAGCATTCAGCATCAACAATCGAAGGGAAACACCATGAAGTTCAACAAGCGCCGCGCAGGCGTCCTCGTCGGTGGCGTCAGTGCCGTGGGGGCGCTCGCCGCACTCACGTTCGGCGGCACGTCGGCGCTGTTCAGCTCCGAGGTTGGTCCGCAGGAGAACACCATCACCGCGGGCTCCAACTCGCTGACCGAGAACGACGACGTCTCGGAAGAGCTGACCCTCGCGGGCCTCATGCCTGGCGACCCCTCGGCGATCAGCAAGTTCGGTCTGGAGTACGCCGGCAACGACTCCTTCGTCGGGATCGACCTGCTCGTCACGTCGGTCGCCCAGAAGGCATGTGCGGTTCCCGGTATCGCCAACACCGCCGACCTCACGGACGCGCAGCTCGCCAGCTGCATCGAGACGGGGACTCAGCCGATGTACAACGGCGTTCCCGGCTCGGGTTCTTTCGACATGACTGTCACCCCCTACAACTTCAACGGACCCACCTTCAACACGCTGATCACTGACACTGCGCTGCAGGCCGCGACGACGTGCTCGGCTGACGGCGCCGGCCTCATCACCTGCGTGGCGGAGAAGAAGAACATCGTCTCCATCCCGCGCGGTTACTCCGGCGCTGCCGACAACCTCATCTGGAAGGACGGCGACGACACCAACATCGAGATCCGCTCGAAGCTGCCGCTGTCCGCCCCGAACGCCTTCCAGGGCAGCAACGTGACGATGGACGTCACGGCTCACGCTGTCCAGGCCGCGAACAACGGCGGGACCTTCGCGGAGCGCGACATGTCCACCACCGTGCCCAGCGGCACCAACTCCGGTCACGCGGCCGTTCTCTGGCCCAAGACCTGGAGCTGATCCCACCAACCCCCACCCGAAGGGCGTCGTGATGATGTCTGGAAACACCGGCCACGGTGTCGCGGGCTCGACCGGATTCGTCCGGCCGGGCCCGCCGGGGCGTCTGGCTTGTCTCGCGGCAGCGGGAGTGCTGGTCGCCTCCGCTGCTGCGGCGATCGTGGTGCAACCGAGCGGGACCCAGGCCCTGTTCACCTCCCGGGCCCCGATGCAGACCAACACCATCGTGGCCTGGGCTCCCGAGGTGCCGGCTGCCTGCACCGGCTCCTACGTCGGCGTCGTCTACGGCACCCGGGGAGACGACGTGCTGTTCGGCGGCACCCGCGCCCAGGTCATCCTGGGGCTCGGCGGTGACGACACCCTCCACGCCGGCAACAGCGGCGACTGCCTCGTCGGCGGCGGGGGGAACGACCGGCTGTTCGGCGCCAACGCCAAGGACATCCTGCTCGGCGGTCCCGGCAACGACCACCTCGACGGCGGCAACGCCAAGGACTACCTCGACGGCCAGGAGGACGTCGACGTGTGCGTGGGCGGCAACGGCAAGGACACCGTGGTCGGCTGCGAGCCGGTCCCGGTCGCGGCGGCCGTCCCGGCACCCGTGCCTCAGCCCGCGCCTTTGCCCTCCGCACCCCTGCCCTCCGCACCCGTCGAGCAGTCCCCGGCCCTGGAGCCACCGGCGCCGACGAAGCCGACGAACCCGGAGCCGTCCGTCCAGCCGACGCCGGCTCCGGAGGCCGTGCCGACCCCCTAGATGATCGTGAGGGTGACGGTGCTGCCCTTCGGGACCATCTCGCCGGCCCCGGGGTCGCTGGAGAAGACGTAGCCGAGGCCGAGGTGGGCGTCGGACTCGCGGGTCTCCACCTCGAAGCCGAGGTCCTCGAGCTGGTCGCGGGCCGCCTCGACGCCGGCGGCGCGGACGTTCGGCATCTCCACCAGCTCGGGGCCGAGGGAGACCGTGAACGACACGCTGTCGCCGCGGAAGAGGGTGCCGCCGACGGGGTCCTGCCCGATGACGTCGCCCTGGGGGACGGCGTCGGAGTACTGCTCGTCGGTCACCGTCGGCACCAGCCCGCGCGCCTCGAGCTTCTCCGCGGCCCGGTCGTAGGGCTTGCCGACCCAGTCGCCCACCGGCCGCGGCCGGCGGCCCTGGCTGACCACGAGGTCGACGTTCGCCCCGCGGCTGAGCACCTTCCCGACGTCGGGCTTGCTGGACAGGACGACGCCCTCGGGCACCTTCTCGGAGTACCGGGGGGTGGAGGTGCCGTACGACAGGTTCAGGTCGGCGAGCTCCGCCTTGGCCTGGTCCTCGGTGAGCCCGGCCAGCTTCGGCAGCGTGTACCGCTCCTTGCCCAGGGAGACCGTGATCGTCACGGTGTCGCCGTCGAGCACCTGCGCGCCGGCGCCGGGGTCGGTCGCGATCACCACGCCCGCCGGCACCGTCTCGGAGTACGCCGGGTCGCCGACCTCGGCCTCGAGGCCGGCGGCCTCGAGCTTGTCGACGGCGGCCGCCTCGCGGAGGCTGACCACGCCCGGCACCGCGGTGTAGCGGCCCGAGCCGAACCACCAGGCGCCGGCGCCGATCCCGCCGGCGAGCAGCAGGGCGACGAGCAGCAGCACGAGGCCGCGGCGAGAGCGGTGGGGACGACGGGGCGCGGCCGGCTCCGGCGACCGGGGCGGCGGAGCCGAGCCCGGGGCCAGGGCTGTGGACGGCGCCGGCGGCGCGGGCGGGTCGAGCACGCGCCCGAGCTGCTCGGCGTCCCAGATCTCGGGGGAGGTGTCGCCCGGCCGCCCGAGGAGCAGGCGGGCGGTGGGCTCGGGCCCGTCCGCCACGGGGGACCGTGGCAGCAGGTCGGCGGTCAGGTCCTCGTCGTCGCGCACGCCGTCGGCCAGCGCCTGCGCGACCCGGTGCACGTGGTGCAGCAGCACCGCGGCGTCCGCGGGTCGTTGCTCGCGGTCCCGGGCCGTGGCCCGGGCGACCAGCGCGTCGACGTACGGCGGGAGCCCGGGGACGGTCGCAGAGGGCGGCGGCACGTCCGCGTGGACGTGCTTGTAGGCGACCTGGATCGGTGACTCGCCCTCGTGCGGCTTGCGCCCGGTGAGCAGCTCGTAGAGGACGACGCCGGCGGCGTACACGTCGGCGCGGGCGTCGGCCCGGCCGTCGACGACGAGCTCGGGCGCGAGGTAGGAGACGGTGCCGATCAGCACGCCACCGGTCGCGGTGTGCTGGGTCTCGGCGCTGACCGCCTTGGCGAGCCCGAAGTCGGCGACCTTGACCCGGCCGTCGTCGGCGATGAGCACGTTCTCGGGCTTGACGTCGCGGTGGATCAGCCCGGCGCGGTGGGCGGCGGCGAGGGCGGAGAGCACCGGCTCGATGAGGGCGAGCGCCCGCATCGGCGACATCGGGCTCTCCTTGGAGATGGTGTCCCGCAGGGTGTGGCCCTCGACGAGCTCCATCGCCAGGAAGACCACGCCGTCGTCGTTGCCCTGGTCGTGGACGGAGACGACGTTCGGGTGGGAGAGCCGGGCCGCGGCGCGGGCCTCGCGCACGAACCGGGCCGCGAACTCCTCGTCGTCACCGAGACCGGGGTGCATCACCTTGACGGCGACGGTGCGGTCGAGCCGGATGTCGGTGGCCTCGTAGACACTGGCCATGCCGCCGCGGGCGACCCGCGCCCCGACCCGGTAGCGGCCGTCGAGGAGGCGGCCGGTCAGGGGGTCGGCCGCGGCACCTCCGGGCGCGCCGATGGGCGCACGGGTGTGCCCGTTCGACGCCACAGCGACCCTCCTGCGACCGGATGGGGAAGGATCCGGAGCCCCAATCCTACGGTCGTGGCCCGTCCGCGCCCGGTTCGTGCGTCCCCGGCGTGGCGCACGGCGGCCCGCGTGGGAAACTCGGGGCATGACCGACCGACTCGCCGACGCCGACCTCGACGCCCTGGTCCCGGAGTGGCTCGACTGGGCGGCCGCCGCCCAGCAGCTGGGGGTCACGGTCGCCAAGGTCAAGACGATGATCCGCGACCACGAGCTGGCCGCCGCCGTCCCGCGGCCCGGCGCGGGTCAGCAGGTCCCGGCCGCCTTCATCCAGGACGGCCTGGTGGTCAAGGGGCTGCCCGGCCTGCTGACGATCCTCCACGACGGCAAGTACGACGACCGCGAGTGCATCGCGTTCCTCTTCACCGACGACAACTACCCGGGCCGCCCGATCGACGCCCTCCGCGAGAACCGCGGCTCGGAGGTCAAGCGCCGCGCGCAGGCGATGGCGCTGTAGCGGCTCCGCTCACACCACGCGCTGGGTAGCCGCCGAGGCGAGCTCCTCGAGCACCTGCACGGCGTCCGGGTCGAACGGCCCGCGCCGCAGCGCGGCCACGGCGGTCTCCGCCAGTTGCTCGATGACCGCCTCGACCTGGGCATGCGCACCGGAGTCGGCGATCACCCGCCGGAGCTCGGCGACCCGGGCCTCGTCCAGGGGGGTGCCCAGCGAGCGGTCGAGGAGCGCGGCGTCCTCGGGCGAGGCGCCGTCGAGCGCCAGCGCGACCAGGACGGTGCGCTTGCCCTCGACCAGGTCGTCGCCGGCGGGCTTCCCGGTCGTCGCCGGGTCGCCGAAGACGCCCAGCAGGTCGTCGCGGAGCTGGAACGCCTCGCCGAGCGGCAGCCCGAACGCGGTCAGCGCCGCGAGCGTGGCTGCGTCCGCCCCGGCGAGCGCAGCCCCGACGTGGAGCGGCCGCTCGACGGAGTACTTCGCGGACTTGTAGCGCAGCACGGTCATCGCGGTGTCGACGTCGGCCCGGCCACGGGCCTGCACGGAGACGTCGAGGAACTGGCCCGCGATCACCTCCGAGCGGCAGCGGTCGAAGACCTCCAGCGCGGGCGCGACCTGGGCGAGCGGCAGCCCGCAGCGCCGCAGCAGCTCGTCGGACCAGCTGAGCAGCAGGTCGCCGAGCAGGATCGCCGCAGCCGCGCCGTACTGCTCGGGGTCGCCACGCCAGCGCGCGCCGCGGTGGGCGCCCTCGAAGCCGCGGTGGCTGGCCGGACGGCCCCGCCGGGTGTCGGAGGCGTCCATCAGGTCGTCGTGGACGAGGGCGCTGGCGTGCAGGAGCTCCAGCGCCGCGCAGGCCCGGACCAGGGCGGCCTCGTCGGCGGGCGGGGCGACCGCGAGGTGCCCCCACCAGCAGAACGCCGCGCGGAACCGCTTGCCGCCGGTGACCACCCCGCGCGCCTCGGCCAGCAGCCGCTCCGCGTCGTCCCCGAGCGGGGCCAGGCCCGCGGCCTGCTCGTCGAGGAAGTCGTCGAGGGCGGCCTGCACCCGGGCTCCGAATCCGGCGCCGTCCCATCCGCTGAGCGTCACCCCACTGAGCGTAGAGGGCCTCCCGAGGGCCGGACGATTCGGTGCCGGAGCGGGGTCCGATCCTAGACTTCGAGCCATGGCACCCGACCGACCCGACCGCGGCCGCAGCATGGCCGACCTGATCGCGGAGGGGGAGCGGTCGTTCTCGTTCGAGTTCTTCCCGCCCAAGGACGCGGCCGGTGAGGAGCAGCTCTGGCGGGCGATCAGCGACCTGGAGCCCTACCGCCCGTCGTTCGTCTCCGTGACGTACGGCGCCGGCGGCGCGACCCGCGACACCACCGTGCGGGTCACCAGCCGGATCGCCCACGAGACCTCGATGCTCCCGGTCGCGCACCTGACCTGCGTCGGGCACACGCGGGCGGAGATCGACGGCATCCTCGACACCTACGCAGCGGCCGGCGTCAACCACGTGATGGCGCTGCGCGGCGACCCCAGCGACGGCCCGCGGGCGCCGTGGACGCCGACCGAGGGCGGGCTGACCTACGCCAGCGAGCTGGTGGAGCTGGTGCGTCAGCGCGGGGACTTCCGGATCGGCGTCGCGGCCTTCCCGGAGGGCCACCCGACCGCCGAGTCCCTCGACCACGACGCCGACGTGCTGGTCGCGAAGGCCCGCGCGGGGGCGGAGTTCGCGGTCACCCAGATGTTCTTCCGCGCCACCGACTACTTCGGGCTCGTCGAGCGGGTGCGCGACCGCGGCGTCGACCTGCCGATCCTGCCCGGCATCATGCCGATCCTGAACCTCAACGCGATCCGTCGCCAGGGCGAGCTGATCGGCGCCGACGTCCCCGCCGAGGTCGTCGAGCGGATCTCGGCCCACGACGGCGACCCCGTGGCGCTGCGGGCCGAGGGCATCCGCGTCGCCGCCGAGCTCTGCGAGGAGCTCCTCGCCGGCGGTGCGCCGGGCCTGCACTTCTACACGCTGAACCGGTCGAAGGCGACGCTGGAGATCTTCGCCGCGCTCAACGTCAGCGCGTAGTCACCGGGTCGTCACCGGGCAGCCGGCCCGACCTCCTGCGCGACGAGCGCGGCCGACAGCCCCACGAACGGCAGCCCGGCGCCGGGGGTGGCGTGCGCGCCCGCGGCGTACACGCCCTCGATCGGGGTCCGCGGCCCGAGCCGCCGGCGCACGGTGGAGCGGCCCTGCCACAGGACGCCCAGCGGCGAGCCGTGCCAGCCCTCGACCAGGTCGCGCGGGCTGCGGTCGACGCGGGTGACCAGCTGGGAGCGCAGGTCGACGCCGTGCCGGGCCAGCGCCCGCAGGATGTCCTCGGCGAGCCGCCCGCGCCCGTGCACGGTCACGGCCGTGCACCCGGCCGGCGCGGTGCCGCCGGTGCGCACGACGAGCATCGGGTCGCCGTGCAGGACGATCTCGGGGGGCAGGTCGGGGAGCTCGCCCTCGACGCCGACGTGGCTGACCACCGGCGGGAGCGCGGGCATCGTGCGGGCGACGTACGGCGCGAGCGCGGGCAGCAGGCGCGGGTCGATGGCGCAGACCACGACGTCGGCGTCCAGGGTGCCCTCGGAGGTGCTGACGGCCACCACGCGGCCGCCGCGGACGACGAGGTCGTGCACCGTCGTCGAGGTGAGCACCTCCACCTTGCGGGTCGCCAGGCGGTCGCCGAGGACGGTCCCGAGCCGGGCCATCCCGCCCGGGACGGTCCAGGCGTCGAACCGCTGCTCGAGGTAGGCGTGCAGCCCGGCCCACGCCGGCACGTTGCGCAGGTCGTGCCCGGCCGCGACGAACGGGTGGCCGGCGAGGTGGCGCAGCCGCTCGTCCTTGAACGTCCGGCGCAGCCGGGTGTGCAGGCTCTCGCGGCTGTCGAGGCGTGCGGCGACCTTGCGCGGCAGCGCGTCCGGCGTCCACGGGACCTCGAGGTAGTGCCGCCGCAGCACCTCCCAGTCCTCGGTGTACGACGCGACGTGGTCGACCCAGCGCTGGCCCAGTCCCGGCCCGAGCTCCTCGATCGCCGCGAGCTGCGCGCCTCGGGTGCCGCCCGGCAGCCGCACCCGGCTCCGGTCCTCGAACTGGTGCACCCGCACGACGTCGAGCGCCACCAGCTCCAGCTCGCGCTCCAGCGGGCGGCCGGACTTGCGGAACAGGTCGCGCAGCACCGCCGGCAGCAGCGTGGACGTCGGGCCCGCGTCCCAGGTGAACCCGTCGGCCTCGACGCTCGAGAGCGCGCCGCCCAGCGATGCCGACCGCTCGACCAGGGTCACCCCGTGACCCAGCTTGGCCAGCCGCGCGGCGCTCGCCATCCCGCCGAACCCGCCGCCCACGACCACCACCCGCGCCATGGCTGGACCCTAGGCCTCCGGGGCGAGCACGAGGACCCCGAGGTGGTCAGGCCACGTCGATCTCGACCGCGCCGGTCATCGCGAGCAGCTCCTCGACCGTGGTCGAGAACACCGCGGCCGGGTGTCCGGCGGCCGCCCAGACGACCTCGTGCCGGCGCAGCCACGGGTCGAGGTACGTCGGCACCGGCGCCGGGTGGCCGATGGGGGAGACCCCGCCGATCACCTGCCCGGTGTGCTCGCGCACGAACTCCGGCGTCGCGCGCCGCAGCGACCCGACGCCGACCGCCGCGGCGGCCTTCGCGGTGTCGACCCGGTGCGCCCCGGAGGTGAGGATCAGCACGGGGGAGCCGTCGGCGTCGAAGAGCAGGCTGTTGGCGATCGCGCCGACCTCGCAGCCGAGCGCGTCGGCGGCGAGTGCGGCCGTGTGGACCGAGTCCGGCAGAATGACGACCGCACCGGCGCCCCCGCGTCGTGCGTGCTCGTCTCGGAAGCGTGTGATCGCGGGGTGCTCGGACGCCATACTGCGACCCTAGCCAGCCCAGCGGGTCGGTGAGGCCCCGTCGAAAGGACACCCATGCCCCGGCAGCAGCCGACCTCGGTCACCCGCGCGACCCAGGTACTGACGGCGCTGGTCGTCCTCGGCGGCGTGGCCGCCGTCCTCACCGTCTTCCTCGAGGACGAGCTGGTGCGCTCCTGGGCGGAGGGCAACGCGTCGGTCCGCCGGACCTACCGCGCCGGGGGCCTCGAGGCCGTCGAGGCGAGCTCGGTCCAGATCCCGGCCTTCGTGCCGGTGGCCCTGGTCCTCTTCGCCACCATGGCCGGCCTGGCGTGGGTGCTCGACGTGTTCTTCCGGGCCGGGCACGAGTGGGCGCGGATATCGCTCGTGGTCCTGATCGGGTTCACCGCGATCGGCACCGTGGCGGGCATCCAAACGGGCCCGCCGACCGTGTTCGTCGTCTTCTCGGTCGCCTCGCTCGTCCTCGAGGTGGTCTACCTGTGGTTCCTCCTCCACCGCGACACCACGGCGTACCTCCACGGCGTGGACGCGCCCGCGCCCGCCGACGCGTCCCGCTGATCTCTTGACGTCCTGTCGGCACCCGGGTGTAACGTAGGCACCAGTTCGAACACACGTTCGAACCGTCCGGCGGGAGCGACCTCGACCCCCGCTCCCGCCGGGCCTGGGGGTCGGTGGCACGAGGAGACGCGATGACCCACCCTGCACCTGCCCCGGCAGCGCCCCACCCCTACGCGCTGCCCGCGACGACCCACTCCTACCTCGCCCGCGCGGCGGAGTCGCTGAGCGAGGCGATGGTGGCCCCCGACGCGCCAACCCGCTACGCCTGCGCCCACGTGGCGGCCCTGCGCTCGGCCGCGGCGCTGCTGGCCGCGCGGGCCCGCCCGGCGCCGGCCCGCCGCCGTCCGCAGAAGAACGCCTGGGTGCTGCTCACCGAGGTGGCTCCCGAGCTCGCGGAGTGGGCGGCGTTCTTCGCTGCCGGCGCCACGAAGCGGGCGGCCGCCGAGGCCGGCTCCACCCGTGCGGTGACCCCGCGCGAGGCCGACGACCTGGTGCGGGACGCCGACCGCTTCCTCGCCGTCGTCGAGCGCGCCCTCGGCCTGGTCCCGCACGCGAGCGTCGACGCGCCGGCGACGCGCGCGGGCTGACGGGAGCCGCCGACCGTGCCGCCGACGTGGCTCCGTGACCCCCTAGGCTGGTCCGCATGCCAGCGACCGACCGACCCAGCGAGCGCCGCGGCGCGGCGCGCACGGCCGTCGTCTGGGAGTCGCTGCGCCCCGTCCTGGACGGCGGGTCCGCGGGCGCTCTCGACGTCCTCGACATCGGTGGTGGCACCGGCGGCCTCGCCGTGCGGGTCGCCGAGCTCGGGCACCGGGTCACCGTCGTCGACCCCAGCCCCGACGCCCTGGCCGCGCTGGGCCGCCGGGCCCGCGAGCAGGGGGTCGAGGTCGCCGGGCAGCAGGGCGAGCTCTCCACGCTGCTCGATGTCGCGGGCCCGGACGCCGCCGACGTCGTCCTCTGCCACGGCGTCCTCGAGGTCGTCGACGACCCCGCCGCCGCCCTCGCGACGCTGGGCGAGGTGCTGCGACCGGGCGGCACGCTCAGCCTGGTCGTCGCCCAGCGGCACGCCGCCGTGGTGGCCCGGGCGGTGGCGGGCCACTTCCAGCAGGCTCTCGCCCTCCTCGACGACACCTCGCCCACCGGGCGGGCCGGGCGCCGCTACACGCGCGACGAGCTCGCCGACCTCCTGGCTGCCGCCGGCCTGGAGACGACCCGGGTCCACGGGGTCCGCGTCTTCGCCGACCTGGTCCCCGGGTCGCTGCTCGACCTCGAGCCGGGCGCCACGGCGGCGCTGGTCGAGCTCGAGCACGCCGTGGCCGAGCGCCCCGAGTACCTCCCGCTGGCGACCCAGCTGCACGTCCTCGCCACCCGCTGACCGGTCCGCCCCGTGACGCCGGGGCCGACGGGATCAGCCGCCAGCACCCCGATCCTGCACGTTGACATGGACGCGTTCTACGCCTCGGTCGCCACCCGGGACCGGCCCGACCTCCAGGACGTGCCGGTGATCGTCGGCGGCGGCCACCGGGGCGTGGTGCTCTCGGCCAACTACCTCGCGCGCGGGCACGGCGTCCGCTCGGGCATGCCCGGCTCCGAGGCGCGCCGGCTCTGCCCCCGGGCGGTCACCCTGGCGCCGGACTTCGCGGCGTTCTCGACGGTCTCGCGGGCGGTGATGGAGACCTTCCGCCGGGTGACGCCCCAGGTCGAGGTGGTCTCCCTCGACGAGGCATTCCTCGACGTCCGGGGCTCCGTGCGCCGGCTCGGCCCGCCGACGGCGATCGCCGAGCAGCTGCGCTCCCGCATCCACGACGAGCAGGGGATCACCTGCTCGGTCGGCATCGCGGCGTCGCTGTCGGTGGCCAAGCTCGCCAGCCGGCGCGCCAAGCCCGACGGGGTCCTGGTGCTGCCGCCCGACCGGGTCGCCGCCTACCTCGAGCCCCTCGACGTCGGGGAGCTGTACGGCGTGGGTGCCAGCACCCGCGCCACGCTGCGGGGGCTCGGCCTCGAGACCGTGGGCGACGTGGTCCGCACTCCGCTCGCGGTGCTCCAGCACCACCTCGGGCCGGGCCTCGGCGCCCAGCTGCGGGTGCTGGCCTCGGGCGCCGACCGTCGGGAGGTGGTGGCCCGCAACGCCGCGGGGTTCGGGGTGGGGGAGCCCGACCGCTCGATGGGGGCCCAGGAGACGTTCGGGCGCGACAGCGCCGACCGCGGCGTCGTGCTGCGCCAGCTGCTCCGGCTCGCGGCCCGGGTCACCCACCGGATGCGCGCCGCTGACAAGGTCGGCCGCACGGTCGCCATCACGGTCCGGTACGCCGACTTCCGCACGATCACCCGGTCGCGCACCCTGCCGGAGCCGACCGACGTGACCCAGGAGGTCTACCGCACCGCGGTCGGGCTCTTCGACGCCGTGGGCGTGTCGCGCGAGCGGCTGCGGCTCGTCGGGGTCCGCGTCGAGGGGTTGGTGCCGCGCGACGGCGTGCACCACCAGCACGTCCTCGGGGAGCCGGACCACGGCTGGGCCGACGCCGACCGGGCCGTCGACCGGGCGCTCGACCGGTTCGGACCGGCCGTCGTCGGACCCGCCAGCCTGCTGTGCCAGGATCAGCGTGCGCGCCGATCGTTTGCGCGGTGACCTGGGCGGGCACCGCGCGAGTGGGAGCAAAATCTCAATCATGCCTACCGTGTTCACGGGGCCCTGCCTAAGATTGAACACACGCCTGGCAGGGGAGCCCGGCTGGCGACCTCGAATCAGTTGGAGGAACCGGTGCCACTCTCGGAAGAGGAGCTTCGACTGCTGGAGCAGATGGAGCGCGCCCTCGTCGAGGAGGATCCCAAGTTCGCCTCCACCCTGCGCGGCACGTCGCTGCGTCGTACCGCCCGCCGCCGCGCCATCGCCGCCGGTGCGGTCTTCGTCCTCGGGGTCTGCGTCCTGATGGCCGGGGCGATCACGAACCTCTGGGTGGTCGGCATCGCGGGCTTCGTCGTGATGCTGGGCTCGGCCACCATCGCGCTCAACGCCATCCGCGGTCAGCAGGCCGCGGCCGCCGCGGACGCCTCCCGCACCGCGGGGCACCCCTCCCACGGGTTCACCGTCATCGACGGAGGCCGCCGCCCGCGCCGTGGCCGCCAGGCCCGTGCCGGCCGCTCGACCTCCGGCTCCTTCATGGAGCGCATCGAGGAGCGCTGGCGCCGACGCCGCGAGGAGAACGGCGGCTTCTGAGCGCCGGCTCAGCCGACGTGGTCGACGACCCCGCCGTGCACGGCCTCGGTGCGACCCCCGGTCGGGCGTGAGGTCCCCGCCGACCGGCGGAACAGCGAGCGCGGCCACCACTCAGCCCGACGACGGGCCCGCGGCGTCGCCCCCGCCTGCAGGGCCGCGACGCACGTCTCCGCCTCCTGCCGCAGCGAGCCCGGGTCGGCGGCGGCGCGCGCGTAGCGCTGCTGCTCGAGGGCGGCCACGATCCGGTCCAGGGCCCGGACGGCGCCGGGGGCCACGTGGGCGCCGGTGGCGGGACGCTCGGCGGGCTCGGGCGAGGGCGTCCCGAGGTGACCCACCAGCCGCTCGCGGGTCTCCCGCGGCGAGCGCCGGTCGGGCCAGGTGACGCCGAGGTCGGTGGCGGTGTCGCGGAGCTCGGCCCAGACCTCCTCCGGGCCGCCGTCGAGGCGACGCTCGCCCCGGGAGCGGCGGACCAGCCGGGGGACCGCCACCAGCAGGACCAGCAACGCGGCCCCGCCGACGCCGCCGGCGACGGCCGGCCACGGGACGCCGCCCGCCTGGTCGCCCTCCTGCTCGGCGGCCGTCTCGGTGGGCTCCGCGGTGGGGACCTTGCTCGCGTCGGGTCGCGGCGCGGCGTCGTTCGAGGGCTCGGCGGACGCGGTGGAGATGCCCGGGTCCTCGCCGCTCCCGACCTCGAAGTCGGTGTAGGACGGTGCGCTCGCCGCACGGTCCGGCGGGGTCGGCTCGAACGGTGTCCAGCCGGCGCCGGGGATGAACAGCTCGGGCCAGCTGTGCAGGTCGAAGGAGCTGTACTCGTAGGTGTCGGGACCGACCGGGTCGGGTGTCAGGAAGCCGACCGCGACCCGCGCCGGGATGCCCAGCGAGCGGGCCATCACCGCCATCGCCGAGGCGAACTGCTCGCAGTACCCCTCGCGGCCGTCGGGTCCCTCGGTGAGGAAGGCGAGCAGGTCGTCGCCCCCGTTGCCGAGGCTGACGTCGAGGTTGTACTCGAAGCCGCCGTCCTCGCGGAACCAGTCCTGGAGGACGACCGCCTTCTCGTAGCGCGACGGGGCGTTCTCGGTGACCGCCGAGGCGAGCTGGCGGACGGCGGGGGGCAGGTCGGCGGGCAGCTCGACGAACTCCTGGGCGACCGCCCCGATCGACGACGGGGCGGCCAGCATCGCCGCCGGCCGGCGGTCGAGCTCGACCGCGGTCATGTCGTACTCCAGGCCTGCGGTGTCGAGGTCCTCGTCGCCTGCGATGAAGTCCATGGTGGCCTCGTCGTAGCGCCAGTCGCCGTCGGCGTCGATCTCGCTCACCGGCGCCTGGGTCGGCAGCCAGGTGGAGTCGAAGGCGTCGGTGATCTCGACCCGGTAGTCGTGCTCCTCGCGCGCCACCGAGTCGTCGACGCCCTCCAGCGCCGGCATCGGGCCGTCCGGGCGCTGGTCGGTGGGGATGTCGCGGTCCCCGGAGGTCCACTCCTCCTCGGAGAACCTGTTCAGCACCGAGATCCGCAGGTAGCGCGGGTCGGGGTCGTCGGTGGTCACCGTGAGCAGCGGTACGTCGTCGTCGCGCTTGAGGTCGCGGCGCATGTCGGTCATCGGGTTGCGCAGGGTGATCTCGTCGTCCGAGCCCGTCCCCGGGCCGAGGTCGACCAGCTGGATGTCGAGGGTCGGGATGGCGAGTGGGACGACGATCGCGAGGGCGGTCGCGACGCCGCCGATGGCGCCGGCGCTGGAGCGTGCGCTGCCGGTGCGGACCTCGAAGGTGCTCGGGTCGGTGAGCAGGGCGTCCTCGCCGAGCGGCCGGCCCCAGCGGGCGACCTGCTCGTTCTCGTGCAGGAACAGCAGGGTGAGGAAGCCGGCGGCGGTCAGCGCGAAGACCCACCACGGGATGCCGGTCTCCAGCATGCTCACCGGGACGGTGAAGACGGCCAGCAGCGGCAGCCCGGCGAGGGGCACCCGCCGGATCGTGCAGGCGAGCAGGTCGACGAGCACCAGGCAGGCCAACCCGCCGGCCACGAGCAGCGGGTCGATGGGAGCGGCACGGGCGGGGACCGGCGGGGCGTAGCGGTTGGCGCTCTGCGCGGCGTCGCGGAAGGCGGCCACCAGGTCGGCGTACCCGGGGCCGACGGGCAGCGGGCTGCCGGTCAGCGACCAGGTCGCCACCAGGGTGCCGAGCACGAGCTGCAGGCCCACGACGACGACGCCGGGCAGGCGCCACCACCGGGCGAGCGCGCCGGTGCCGGCCACGACCACGGCGAGCAGGAGCAGGGGACGGAGGTAGCCGGCGGAGTCGAGGGCGAACCCGCGCCAGGTCAGCATCGAGACCCAGGTCGTGGCCGCGGCCACCGCCGCCAGGAGCAGGGCGGCCGACAGGCTGCCGCGTGCCCGGCTCATCGGGTGCCCGCCCGCTGGGGCGCCCGGGTGCTGGTGCGGGCCAGCTCCTGCCAGACCGACTCGAGCCGGTCCCGGGGCCGGAGCGGCACCGAGCGCCACCCCATCTGGGCGAGCACGGGGGAGGCGCCGCCGGTCCCGGGGCCGGTCCAGGCGTCCACGTCGAGGGCGACGGCCAGCGCCGCGTCGGTGTGGTGCTGCATGCGCCGCAGGACCGGCGCGTCGAACGCCTCGACCGCGCCGAGGACCGCGACGGTCAGGCCGCCGTGCGCCTGCTCGCTGAGCCACCCGGTGTCGAGCCGGGGTGCCTGGACGGGGGCGAGGACCGCGAGCGCCTCGAGCAGGGCCGCGCCGTTGAGGTCCGCGTCGCGCAGGTGCCAGGCGGCGCTCCGGTCCTCGCCGGCCGCGGTGACCAGCCGGACGGTGAAGCCGCGCCGGGTCAGGTGCACGGCGATCGAGGCCGCGGCGGACACCGCGGCCTCCAGCGACGAGGCGATCCCCTGGCCGCGGTGCGCGCGGAGCCGGTTGTCGAGGAAGAGCGTGGCGCGCGACTGCCAGGGCTGCTCCTCGCGCCGGACCATCAGCTCGCCCACCCGCGCGGAGCTGCGCCAGTGCACGCGGCGCAGGTCGTCCCCGCGGCGGTACTCCCGGACCGTCACGTCCTCCGCGGAGCCCGCGGCGAACGCCTTGGGACGGTTGTCGCCCGAGCCGTTCCAGGCGCCGCCCAGCGGGATGCCGGGCAGCGGGACGGTGCGCGGCGTCACGATCAGCGGCACGGTGGTCCGGAACGCGCGGCCGAGCTCGACGAGCCCGAACGGGTCGCTGACCCGCACCGACATCGGACCGATCTCGTAGCGGCCGCGGACGTCGGAGCGCACCTGGTAGCTGACGTGGCGCTTCCAGCCGTGGCCGATCCCCTCCAGCACGAACCGGGGGCGGGTGCCGAGGACGTAGGGGACGTGGTCCTCCAGGAGCAGCACCCCGTTCGGCGTGCGGCCCTCGTTGGTGAGGGTCAGGTTGACCCGCGCGGGCTGGCCGGCGGCGACCAGCTGCGGGGCCACGGTGCGGACCAGGGCGAGCTTGTAGCGGCTGCGCCCGATGACGTACGCCGTGACGAGCGGCAGCGCGAGGACCAGGACGCCGACCCGGGTGAGCGCGGGCTGGCCGAGCACGACGGCGCAGACGACGGCGGTGAGACCGGCGGCGACGAACGCCCGTCCGCGGACGGTCAGGCCGGCGAGCGCCTCGCGCACGCTAGCCCTGGCCGGAGGTGGCGTCGGGGACCGGCACGGCGGCCACGATCCCCTCCAGCACGGAGGTGGTGGTCCGGCCGCTCATCGCGGCCTCGACGCTGGGGAGCAGGCGGTGGGCCAGCACCGTCGTGGCCAGCGCGCGCACGTCGTCGGGCAGGACGTAGTCGCGGCCCTGCATCGCGGCGAGCGCCTTCGACGCCCGCACGAGGTGGAGCGTGGCGCGTGGCGAGGCGCCCAGCGTGAGGTCGTCGGTGCGCCGGGTCGCGGCGGTGAGCGCGACGACGTACCGCTGGACCGCGTGGGCGACGTGCACCTGCGCGACGATGCTCGCGAGCTTGCGGATCTCCGCGGCGTCGGTGACCGCCTCGAGGTCGTCGAGCGGGTTCGCGCCGGCGTGGCTGCCGATCATCGCGATCTCCGCGGCCTCGACCGGGTAGCCCACGGAGACCCGGGCCATGAAGCGGTCGCGCTGGGCCTCCGGGAGGGCGTAGGTGCCCTCCATCTCGACCGGGTTCTGCGTCGCGATCACCATGAACGGCGTCTCCAGGTGGTACGTCGTGCCGTCGACGGTGACCTGGCGCTCCTCCATGCACTCCAGCAGCGCGGACTGGGTCTTGGGGGAGGCCCGGTTGATCTCGTCGCCGACCACGATGTTGGCGAAGACGCCGCCGGGCCGGAACTCGAACTCCCGGGTGTCCTGGTTGAAGACCGAGACGCCGGTGACGTCGGAGGGCAGCAGGTCGGGGGTGAACTGGATCCGGCGCACCGAGGAGTCGATGCTGCGGGCCAGCGCCTTGGCGAGCATCGTCTTGCCGACGCCGGGGACGTCCTCGATCAACAGGTGCCCCTCGGCGAGGAGGACGACGAGCGCGGAGCTCACGACGTCCGGCTTGCCCTCGATGACCTTCTCGATGTTGCCCCGGACGCGCTCGACGACCCGGGCCAGGGTCTCGAGGTCGGCACCTCCAGCAGTCGTCGTGCTCACGTGCGGTCCTTCCCCGGGCTCGTCCCACCTCAGCCACCCACGGTAGGGCGTCCGCGCAACATCCGGGGGGCTTCGACCCCCGTTGGTGGGGCGTCGACACGCCCCAGGTGGTTGACGGTGGGGGAAAGTGGCGTAATGTGGAGCGAAGTGGGGGAAGTGGCCGGCGAGGAGGTGCCCGATGTTCTTCATGGGCACGTACACGCCGAAGCTCGACGAGAAGGGCCGCCTCTTCCTCCCGGCGAAGTTCAGGGACCGACTCGCAGAAGGGCTCGTGGTGACGCAAGGTCAGGAGAACTGCCTGGTCGTCTGGCCCACGGACGTCTTCATGGAGGAGGCCGCCCGGGCCCGCAGCACGCCGATGACCGTGAGGAGCGCACGCGAGTACGCACGTGTCCTCTTCGCGGGCGCCGACGAGGGCTCGCTGGACAAGCAGGGTCGGATCGGCATCCCCGCGCAGCTGCGGGAGTACGCCGGGCTCGACAAGGACGTCGTCGTGATCGGCGTGATGGACCGGGTCGAGATCTGGGACCCGCGTCGCTGGCAGGACTACTCGGCCGGCGCGCAGCAGAAGTTCGCGGACCTCGACGAGGAGCCCAGCCCCACCTAGCCCCACCCAGCACCACGACCAGGCAGCAACCACAGACGGACACAGCAGCACCACGGACGCGCAGGGCGAGGTCTCGCGCCCGCTCTCCCTCCGCCAGCTGGGACCACTTCCCCGGTTCCAGACGGCGACTTCCCCGGGAGAGCGGGCAGGGGCCTGGCCCTGCGGATCCGTATCAGGACGGGGTCGAGATGAGCAGCACACCTCTGGACGGGCCGGCGCCCGGCCCGCAGGAGCGGCGACGCGTGCGCGAGCAGGCCCGCGACGCCCTCACCGTCATGGCGTTCTCCGCGGCGACCTCGGCCGCGGTCGCGGTCTCCCTCCTCCTGCTCGCCCGGCTCGGGCACTGAGGCCGGCGGGGACCTGATGACCAATCCCCGGCACGTCCCCGTCCTCCTGGACCGGGTCGTCGCGCTCCTCGAGCCTGCCCTGCGCCACGACGGCGCCGTGCTGGTCGACTGCACCCTCGGCCTCGGCGGCCACACCGAGGCGGTGCTCGAGCGGATCCCGACCGCCCGCGTCATCGGCGTCGACCGCGATCCCGACGCGCTGGCCCTGGCCGGCGAGCGGCTGGCGGCGTACGGCGACCGGTTCACCGGCGTCCACGCGGTGTACGACGAGCTCCCCGACGTGCTCGCCGAGCAGGGCCTGGCCGCGGTCGACGCGGTCCTCTTCGACCTCGGCGTCTCCTCCATGCAGCTCGACGTGCGCGAGCGCGGCTTCGCGTACGCCGAGGACGCGCCGCTCGACATGCGGATGGACGGCACCACCGGCCCCACCGCCGCCGACGTGCTCAACACCTACTCCGCCGCCGACCTGACCCGCGTGCTGCGGGACTACGGCGAGGAGAAGTTCGCCCGCAAGATCGCCGGCGCGATCGTCCGGGAGCGCGAGCGCGAGCCGTTCACGACCTCGGGCCGCCTGGTCGAGCTGCTGTACGCCGAGATCCCGGCGCCCGCGCGACGTACCGGGGGACACCCCGCCAAGCGGACCTTCCAGGCGCTGCGCATGGAGGTCAACGACGAGCTGGCCGTGCTGCGCCGGGCGCTGCCCGCGGCCATCGACGCGATCGCCGTCGGCGGCCGGGTCGTCGTGGAGGCCTACCACTCCCTCGAGGACCGCCTGGTCAAGCAGGCCTTCACCGCGGTCACCCGCAGCGAGGTGCCCCTCGACCTGCCGTTCGTGCCCGAGGGCAGCGAGCCGGCCCTGCGGCTGGTCACCCGGGGCGCCGAGAAGGCCGACCCCACCGAGACAGCGCACAACCCCCGGGCCGCCTCCGTGCGGCTACGGGCCGTCGAACGAGTCCGTCCCTCTTCCTCCGGAGCCGTGTCATGAGCAGTCCCGCCGCCCAGCTCAGGTCCCGCGTCCCCCGGATCGCCGGCGCCGCCGTCGAGCGGGCGCGGCTCTCCGTCGTCCCGCGCACCCGGGCGGTCCGCGCCGCGCGGGTGCCGTTCGTGATCCTGGTGAGCGCGATCCTGCTCGGCGGCGTGATCGGGCTCCTGATGTTCAACACCTCGATGCAGCAGGCCTCGTTCACCGCGAGCACGCTGGAGGACCGGGCGGTGCACCTCGCCGCCCGCGAGCAGCAGCTCACCGCCGAGCTCGAGCAGCTCCGCGAGCCCCAGCACCTCGCCGAGCTCGCCCGCGACCAGGGCATGGTCACCCCGCCGTCCGCGGCGTACCTGCACCCCGACGGCTCCGTCACCGGCGTCCCGGCGCCCGCCGCCCCCGACGGGGAGCGGATCCGGCCGCGGCCGGAGCCGCTGCCGGGCCCGCTCGTGGCGCGGCCCGTGCAGGTCGAGGACCCGCCGGAGGGCCGGCTCCCCGATTCCGACGCCGACACGGGCTCCACCTCCGGGGACCGGGGCGCGGACGGCGATAGAAAGTCCCGCAAGCCCCACGCGTCACAGCAGTCACAGCAGCACCACAACCCGAGCTCCACCCGCACCCGCTGACCGACCGGAGAACCCCCGTGAGCCGAAACCGCCCGCCGGCCCGTGCCCGCGGCAGCCTGCGCGGGTCGCCGCAGACCCGGCTGCGCATCGGCTTCCTGCTGATCGCGATGGTCCTCTCGGTCTTCGGTGGCCGGCTGGTCCAGCTCCAGGGCTTCGACCCGCAGTCGTACGCCGCGATGGCGGCCGCCGAGGGGATGGAGGAGGTCGATCTCCCCGCCGAGCGCGGCGAGATCCTCGACCGCAACGGCCAGCCGCTCGCCGGCTCGGTGGAGGGCGCCATGGTCGTCGCCGACCCCGCCCTGACCGCCGAGCGTGCCCCCGAGCTCGCGAAGTTCCTCGCCAACCGGCTCCCGGTCGACTACTTCACGCTGCTGCCGCGCCTGCGCGAGGAGGGCAGCCGCTACGAGTACGTCGCGCGCCAGGTGCCGGCCGCGCAGGCGGCCGCGGTCGTGGACGCCGCGAAGGAGGCCGGGTTCGACGGCCTGACGACCTACCGCGACCCGATGCGCGACTACCCCGCCGGCGACGTGGCCGCCAACCTGGTCGGCTTCCTCGGCACGCCGCACCCGGTGGAGGGCGACCAGCCGCTCGCAGGCCTCGAGCTCGCCTTCGACGACCTGCTCGCCGGCACCGACGGCGAGGCCAGCTACCAGACCGGGGCGGGCAGCAAGATCCCCCTCGGCGACAGCACGAAGGTCCCGGCGGTCGACGGCCGCGACCTCACCACGACCATCGACCGCGACCTGCAGTGGTACACCCAGCGGGTGCTGCGGCAGACCGTCGAGGACTCGCGCGCCGAGTCGGGCTTCGCCGTGGTGATGGACACCCGCACCGGCGAGCTGCTCACCGTCGCCGACCACCCGACGTTCGACGCCAACCACCCCGGGGACGCCGACCGGGAGGACCGGGTGTCGCGGGCGATGAGCGACGTCTACGAGCCCGGCTCGGTGGAGAAGGTGCTCACCTTCGGCGCTCTGCTCGACGCCGGCAAGGTCACCCCGCGCACCCGGCTCACGATCCCGCCGCGCCTGGACCGGCAGGACCGGTCCATCGGCGACTGGTTCGACCACGGCACCATCCGGCTCACCCTCGCCGGCGTGCTGGCGAAGTCCTCCAACATCGGCACGGTGCTCGCCAGCGACCTGTTCGAGCCCGGCGAGCTGCGCTCCTACCTCGAGGACTTCGGGCTGGGCCGGCGCACCGGCATCGGCGTCCTGGGCGAGACGCCGGGCATCCTGCCCAGCGAGAGCCTGTGGACCAGCCAGACCGAGGACCGCATCTCCTTCGGCCAGTCGCTCTCCGTCAACGCCGTGCAGATGGCGGCCGCGGTCAACACGATCGCCAACGAGGGCGTCCGGGTCGACCCCCACGTCGTCCGGGGGTCCGCCGAGACCGCCGACGGCACCGTCGTCGGCACCGACACCGCGACCGAGCGGCGGGTGATCAGCACCGAGGCCGCGCGCCAGACCGCGCGGATGATGGAGCGGGTCGTCGACCCCGAGGCCGGGGTCGCCCCCGGCGCCGCCGTGCCGGGCTACCGGGTCGCCGGCAAGACCGGCACCGCCCAGCGGGTGGGGGAGGAGTGCCAGTGCTACGACGGCACCTTCACGGTCTCCTTCGCCGGCTTCGCCCCCGCGGACGACCCGAGGTTCACCGTCTACGTCGTGGTCCAGAACCCCGGGAACGGCGGCGGTGGCGGCTCGGTCACGGGGCCGGCGTTCTCCAAGATCATGGGCTACGCCCTGCGCCGGTACGCCGTGGCGCCGACCGGCACCCGGCCCTCGCAGCTCCCGGTCGAGTGGTGATCGGGCCGGCACCCGCGCCGGATACCCTCGCCCGGACATGACCGACCCCCTCACGCTCCGTCCGCAGCACCCGCCGCGCACCCCCACCGCGGACCTCGCGGCACTGCTGGGCATCCCGTCGCCCGACCCCGGCGCCGTGGTCACCGGGGTGACCCTGAGCTCCCAGCGCGTCCGCCCCGGCGACCTGTACGCCGCCCTGCCGGGCGCCCGCGCCCACGGCGCGGAGTACGCCGCCGCGGCCCTGGACGCCGGCGCGGTCGCGGTGCTGACCGACGCCGCCGGCGCCGGCCGGCTCCCGGACGGCGTGCCGGTCCTGGTGGTGGAGCGGCCCCGCGAGGTGCTGGGACGCGTCGCGGCCCGCGTGTACGGCGAGCCGGCGCGCGCGCTGCGGATGATCGGCGTCACCGGCACCCAGGGCAAGACCACCACGACGCGGCTGCTCGAGGGCGGGCTCCAGGCGTCCGGGAGCCGGGCGGCGGTGATCGGCACCGTCGGCACCCGCGTCGACGGCGTCGACCTCGAGACCGCGCTCACCACGCCCGAGGCGCCCGACCTGCACGGCCTGTTCGCGGTGATGCGCGAGCGTGGGGTCGACGGCTGCGCCATGGAGGTCTCCAGCCACGCGCTGGTGCTGGGGCGGGTCGACGGCGTGGTCTTCGACGTGGCGGTCTTCCTCAACCTCGGCCGCGACCACCTCGACTTCCACGACACTGTCGAGGAGTACTACGCCGCCAAGGCGTCGCTGTTCACGCCGGATCGCGCGCGTCGGGCGCTGGTCAACGCCGACGACGAGCACGGCCGCCGCCTCGTCGAGGAGGTCCGCGCCCGCGGGGACCTGCCGGTGCGCACGTTCTCCGCGACCGGCGCCGACGCCGACTGGCGGGCCGAGGACGTCGTCCTCGAGCCGGGCGGGTCCCGGTTCACGCTGGCCGGGCCGGACGGCGTCCGCGTCGCCGCCTCGGTGCCGCTGCCCGGCGACTTCAACGTCGCCAACGCCCTCGCCGCCCTGGCCGCCGCCGCCGAGGCGGGCTACGGCCCCGCGACCGTGGCCGCGGGCCTGGCCCGGATGCCCGGGGTGCCCGGGCGGCTGGAGCGGGTCGACGCGGGGCAGGACTTCGAGGTCGTCGTCGACTACGCGCACAAGCCGGACGCCGTCGAGGCCGCGCTGCGCACGCTCCGCCCGCTCACCACCGGGCGGCTGCTGGTCGTGCTCGGCGCCGGCGGGGACCGCGACCCCGGCAAGCGCCGGATCATGGGCGAGATCGCCGCCCGGCTCGCCGACGTGCTCGTGGTCACCGACGACAACCCCCGCACCGAGGACCCCGCCGCGATCCGCGCCGAGCTGCTCGCGGGAGCGGCGGAGGCCGCCGGCGGGGACGCCGCGGAGGTCCTGGAGGTCGGCGACCGCCGCGCGGCCGTCGCGGCGGCGCTGGACCGGGCCCGGGACGGCGACATCGTCCTGGTGGCCGGCAAGGGCCACGAGACCGGCCAGGAGACGCAGGGTGTCGTACACCCCTTCGACGACCGGCAGGTCGTGCGCGAGCTGCTCGGGTCGATGGGGAAGAATACCGAGGTCGGGGAGCACCGACGCACGGACGAGAGGGACCGATGAGAGCGATCCTGGTCGGCGGGGGACTGGCCCTGCTGATCTCGCTGCTCGGCACCCGCGTCGCCATCCGGCGCTTCACCGAGTGGGGCTACGGCCAGGAGATCCGCGACGACGGCCCGACCACCCACCACACCAAGCGCGGCACGCCGACGATGGGCGGCGTGGTCATCATCCTGGCCACCGTCCTCGGGTACGCCGGCGCGAAGCTGCTCACCGGCACGATGCCGACGGCGTCGGCGCTGCTGCTGCTCTTCCTCTTCGTGGGCATGGGCCTGGTCGGCTTCCTCGACGACTTCATCAAGATCTACAAGCAGCGCAACCTCGGGCTGCGCAGCAAGGCCAAGATGGTCGGCCAGACCGTCATCGCGGTCACCTTCGGCGTCCTCGCGCTCTCGCCGGCGTTCGAGGACGACCGCGGCCAGACCCCCGCGTCGCGCCACATCTCCTTCATCCGCGACTTCGAGCGCTGGACGCTGCCCGTGGTGGTGGTCCTGCTGCTGATCTGGCTGGTGGTGACGGCGACCAGCAACGCGGTCAACCTCGCCGACGGCCTCGACGGGCTCGCCACCGGCGCCAGCGTGATGGTCTTCGGCGCCTACATGCTGGTCAACATCTGGCAGAACAACCAGTGGTGCGGGCAGTCCGACATCACCTACGGCAAGTGCTACGAGGTGCGCGACCCCCTCGACCTGGCGGTGATCGCGGCCGCGATCACCGGGGCCTGCTTCGGGTTCCTGTGGTGGAACGCCTCGCCGGCCCAGATCTTCATGGGCGACACCGGGTCGCTGGCCCTCGGCGGCGCGCTCGCGGGCTTCGCGATCCTCAGCCGCACCGAGCTGCTGCTGGTCATCCTCGGCGGCCTCTTCGTCATCGAGACCGTCTCGGTCATGCTCCAGGTCACCTGGTTCAAGGCGACCAAGAAGTTCACTGGGACCGGGCGGCGGATCTTCCGGATCGCGCCGATCCACCACCACTTCGAGATGCTCGGCTGGGAGCAGGTCACGGTCGTGATCCGGTTCTGGATCATCACCGGCCTCTGCGTCGCCGCCGGCCTCGGGATCTTCTACGCCGAGTGGGTGTCCGGAACGTGACGGACCCGACCCCGCTCGGTCGCCACGACTCGTGGGAGGGGGTCCGCGCGGTCGTCGCGGGCTTCGGCGTGTCCGGCTTCGCCGCCGCCGACAACCTCACCCATCTCGGCGCCTCGGTCACGGCGCTCGACGAGTCCGCCGACGGCAAGGAGGAGCGCGCCGAGCTGCTCGAGGTGCTCGGCGCGAGCATCCGGCTGGGGGAGGGCGCCACGGCGACGCTCCCCGACGACGTCGACGTGCTCGTCACCTCCCCGGGGTGGCGCCCCTCCGCCCCGCTGCTCGCCCAGGCCCGGGCCCGCGGCGTCCCCGTCTGGGGCGAGGTCGAGCTCGCCTGGCGGCTGCGCGACCCCGACCACGGCACCCCGTGGCTGTGCGTCACCGGCACCAACGGCAAGACCACCACGGTGCAGATGCTCGACGGCATCCTGCGTGCCGCCGGCCTGCGCAGCGCCGCGGTCGGCAACGTCGGCCTCCCGATCGTCGAGGCGGTCATGGACCCCACGCCGTACGACGTGCTGGCCGTCGAGCTCTCCAGCTTCCAGCTGCACTACACCGACTCGATGAGCGCCGAGTCGGCCGCGGTGCTCAACCTCGCCGAGGACCACCTCGACTGGTACGACGGCCTCGGCCCCGACCCGATGACGGCGTACGCCGCCGACAAGGGCCGGATCTACGAGCGGGTGCAGGGCGCCTGTGTCTACAACGTCGCCGACCCCGCCACCGAGGCGCTCGTGCGCGAGGCCGACGTGGTCGAGGGCGCGCGGGCGGTCGGGTTCACCCTCGGCATGCCCACGATCGGGATGCTCGGCGTGGTCGAGGACCTGCTCGTCGACCGGGCCTTCGTCGAGGAGCGGGCCACCAGCGCCGCCGAGCTCTGCTCGGTCTCCGACCTCAGCAGCCCGGCGCCCCACAACGTGCAGAACGCCCTCGCCGCGGCCGCGCTGGCCCGCGCGCACGGGATCGCCCCGGCCGCCGTCCGCGACGGCCTGCGCGCCTTCCGCCCCGACGGCCACCGGATCGCCGTGGTCGCCACCCACGACGGCATCACCTGGGTCGACGACTCCAAGGCCACCAACCCGCACGCCGCCCAGTCCTCGCTGCAGGCCTACGACGACGTGGTCTGGGTCGCCGGCGGGCTCGCGAAGGGCGCCCGCTTCGACACGCTCGTCGAGGCCGTCCGCGACCGGCTGCGCGGGGTGGTGCTCCTCGGCCGCGACCGGGACGTCGTCGCCGCGGCGCTTTCGCGACACGCTCCGGATGTGCCGGTGATCGACGTGGGCGGCGGTGAGACTGGGGGCGAACAGGCCCCCATGGAGCGCGTCGTGGACGCGGCGGCTCGGTTGGCCCGACCCGGCGACACGGTGCTGCTCGCTCCGGGATGCGCGTCCATGGACCTGTTCGCCAGCTACGCCGCGCGGGGCGACGCCTTCGCCGCGGCCGTGCGCGCCAGGATCGGCTGAACGACACGAGGGAGGGCCCGGTGACCGCCACCGTCGAGGCCCCCGAGCAGCAGACCACGCCGCCGCGCTTCCGGTGGCTGGCGGCGGCGCGGCACGCGCTGGACCGGCCGCTCACCGCCTACTACCTGCTGCTCGGCGCCTCCGCGCTGCTGCTGACCATCGGCCTGATCATGGTGCTGAGCGCGTCGAGCATCTACTCCTACCGCACCCACGACGGCGACTCCTACGCCGTGGTCAAGCGCCAGCTGATGTGGGTGGTGATCGGGCTGCCGTGCGCGTGGCTGGCCAGCCGGCTGCCGCTGCGGTGGGTGCGGCGGCTGACCTACCCGGCGTTCTCGCTCTCCCTGGTGCTGCTGCTGCTCACCGCCCTCTTCGGCGTGGAGCGCAACGGCAACCAGAACTGGCTCGGCGTGGGCCCGCTGGTCATCCAGCCGTCCGAGGTCGCCAAGCTCGCGCTGGTCATCTGGGCCGCGCACATCTACGCCAACAAGGAGCGCCGCCTGGGCAGCCTCCACCAGATCATCGTGCCGGTGGTCCCGGGCATGCTGCTCGCGACCGGCCTGGTGGTCTTCGGTCGCGACCTCGGCACCGCGCTCGTCCTGGTCGCGATCATGGTCGGGATGCTGTTCGTGGTCGGCGCGCCCGGACGGTTCTTCACGATCTGCCTGATGCTGGTGAGCACGGTCGTGCTCGCCTTCGCGGCCACCGACCGGGAGCGGATGGGCCGGATCGCCGGGTTCACCGACCCGTTCCGCGACTACCACGACACCGGCTGGCAGTCGGCCCACGGCCTCTACGCGCTGTCCTCGGGCGGCTGGTTCGGCCAGGGCATCGGCGCCAGCCGGCAGAAGTGGGGCGACCTCCCCGAGGCGCACACCGACTACATCTTCGCCGTGCTGGGCGAGGAGCTCGGGCTGGTCGGCACGCTGCTGATCGTCGTGCTCTTCCTCACCATCGCCTACGCCGCGCTGCGCGTGGGCCGGGAGACCGCCGACCCGTTCGTCCGCTACGCCTCCTTCGGCATCGTCGTGTGGCTGCTGGGCCAGATGATCATCAACGTCGGCATGGTGCTGGCGCTGCTGCCCGTCATCGGCATCCCGCTGCCGCTGGTCTCCTACGGCGGCTCGGCGCTGCTGCCCTCGCTGGTGGCCCTCGGGCTGCTGGTCGGGTTCGCCCGCCGCGAGCCGGCCGCCGCCCGGGCCCTCGCGCAACGGCGGCGCGGGCGCTCCGCCGGTCTGTCCGCGGGCCGGCTTCCGTAAGGTTCCTCCCGATGCGCGTCCTCCTCGCCGGCGGCGGTACCGCCGGCCACACCTCGCCCCTGCTCGCCACCGCCGACGCCCTGCGCCGGCTCGACCCCGACGTCGAGATCACCTGTCTCGGCACGCCCCGCGGCCTCGAGAACACCGTCGTCCCCGCGGCCGGCTACCCCCTCGAGCTGGTCCCGCCGGTCCCGCTCCCGCGCAAGCCCGGCGCCGACCTGCTCCGGGTGCCCGGACGGCTCCGCGCGGCGGTCCGCGAGACGCTCGCGGTCCTCGACCGGGTGCGTCCCGACGTCGTCGTCGGCTACGGCGGCTACGTGTCGGTGCCGGCCTACCTCGCCGCCCGCCGCCGGGGCGTCCCCGTGGTGGTCCACGAGCAGAACGCGCTCCCCGGCCTGGGCAACCGCCTCGGCGCCCGGGTCGCCGCGCGGGTCGCGGTGAGCTTCCCCGACACCCGGCTCCCGCGGGCGGAGTACGTCGGCCTGCCGATCCGGCAGATGATCTCCACCCTCGACCGGGCCGCGACCCGCGTCGAGGCACGCGAGTTCTTCGCCCTCGACCCCGACCTCCCGACGCTGGTCGTCACCGGGGGCTCCCAGGGCGCCCGCAACCTCAACCGGGCCGTGTCCGGCGCCGCCGGGGCGCTCGGTGCGGCCGGGGTGCAGGTGCTGCACGTCGTGGGCCCGAACGGCGAGGCGACCCCCGTGCCCACCGGCACGCCGTACGTCGTGGAGCGGTTCGTCGACCGGATGGACTTCGCGCTGGCCGCGGCCGACCTGATGATCTGCCGGGCCGGCGCCAACAGCGTCACCGAGGCCGCCGCCGTCGGGGTCCCGACGGTGTTCGTGCCGCTGCCGCACGGCAACGGCGAGCAGGAGCTCAACGCCCGCCCCGTCGTCGACGCCGGCGGTGCGCTGCTGGTCTCCGACGCCGCGCTCACCTCCGAGTGGGTCGCGGCGACCGTGCCCGACCTGCTCGCCGACCCCGCGCGGCTCGCCGCGATGAGCGCCGCCGCGGCCGGGCTGATCCCGCGCGACGCCGACGAGAAGCTGGCCCGGATCGTCGTCGAGGCCGCTGCCGGAGGTCGAGGGTGAGGATTCCCGTCCCCGACGTGATCCGGCCCGCGGAGGACCTCGGGCGCGTCCACTTCGTCGGCATCGGCGGCGCCGGGCTGTCCGGCATCGCCCGGATCATGCTCGCCCGCGGCGTCGTTGTCAGCGGCTGCGACGGCGCCGACTCGCCCGAGCTCGAGGCGCTGCGGGAGCTCGGCGCGGAGGTGTCCGTGGGCCACGCCGCCGAGCACGTCGACGACGTCGACACGGTCGTCTTCTCGACCGCCGTGCCCGACGACAACCCCGACTTCCGGGCCGCCACCGCCGCGGGCCGCACGGTGCTGCCGCGCTCGGCGGCGCTCGCCTCGCTGATGGCCGGCCGCCGCACCGTCGCGGTCGCGGGCACCCACGGCAAGACCACCACCACCTCGCTGCTCACCGTCGCGCTGCAGGCGGCCGGCGCGGACCCGACGTACGCCATCGGCGGCGCGCTCGCCGCGACCGGCGTGAACGCCGCCGAGGGGTCCGGCGAGGTCTTCGTCGCCGAGGCCGACGAGAGCGACGGCGCGTTCCTCGTCTACGAGCCGTACGCCGCGGTCGTGACCAACGTCGACGCCGACCACCTCGACCAGTGGGGCACCGAGGAGGCCTACCGCGCCGCCTTCGACGCGTTCGCCGACCGGGTGGACCCCGCCGGCTTCCTGGTCTGCTGCATTGACGACCCCGGGGCCCGCGCGCTCGCCGAGCGGCAGCGGGCGGCCGGCCGTCGGGTGATCACGGTCTCGACCGGCGCGACCCCCGGGGCCGACGTCGGCCCCGACGCGCTCGGGGGCACCGAGCTCTGGTCGCCGGGCGACCACTACCTCGCCGATGCCCTGGCCGCGCTCGCCGCCGGCGAGGCGCTCGGCCTCGACCGCGCCGCGCTCGCCGCCGGCATCGGGTCCTTCACCGGCACCCGGCGCCGGATGGAGCGCAAGGGCGAGGCGGGCGGCGTCCGGGTCTACGACAGCTACGCCCACCACCCCGTCGAGATCGCCGGCGACCTCCAGGCCGGCCGGGCGCTGGCGGGGGAGGGCCGGCTGGTCGTCGCCTTCCAGCCGCACCTGGTCTCGCGCACCCGCGTCTTCGGCCCCGCGATGGGGGCCGCGCTCGGCGCCGCCGACGAGGTCGTCGTGCTCGACGTCTACCTCGCCCGGGAGGCCGCCGACCCCGAGGTCACCAGCGCGCTGGTGGCGGACGCCGTACCCCTGCCCGCGGAGCGGGTGGTCCTCGTCGAGGGCCTCGACGCCGCGGCCCGCGAGCTCGCGGCCCGCGCCCGGCCGGGCGACCTGGTGCTCACCCTCGGGGCGGGCGACGTCACCCGGGTGGGACCCGCCGTGCTCGACCTGCTCGGCGGCGCCGGTGCCTGACGCCGCACCCGTGGACCCCTCCGTCGAGCGCACCCGGCGGAGGTTCGCGCGCCGGCAGTGGCGCCGGCGCTGGCTGGTCTGGCGGTACGTCGCGGCCGCCGCGCTGGTCGTCGCGCTCGCCGTCGGCGTGGTCTGGGCGCTCTGGTTCTCCTCCTGGCTCTCCGTCCAGGGCGTCGACGTCGCCGGCGTGGAGACGATCTCCGAGGCCGAGGTCCGCGACGCCGCCGGGGTCGAGGAGGGCGAGCCGCTGGCGACCACCGACCTGGGCGCCATCGAGGCCCGGGTCGAGGCGCTGGCCGCCGTCCGGTCCGCCGACGTGTCCCGTCGCTGGCCCGACCGCGTGCTCGTGCGGGTCGAGGAGCGGGTCCCCGTCGCCGTCGTCGAGATCGCCGGCAGCGTGCGCGGGATGGACGCCACGGGCGTGCTGTTCCGCGAGTACGACCGGGTCCCCGGGGACCTGCCGCTCATCGAGGCTGGCTCGGGCGCCTCGGGGGAGTCGCTCGAGGAGGGCGCGAAGGTGATCGCCGCGCTGCCCGCCGACCTCGCCGCGCGGGTCCGCCGGCTCGAGGTGGAGACGATCGACGCGATCCGCCTGGTGCTGCGCGACGACCGGGTCGTCGTGTGGGGGAGCGCGGCGGAGTCCGACCAGAAGGCGGCGGTGCTCGAGGGCCTGCTGCGCCAGGACGCCGGCGTGTACGACGTGAGCGTGCCGGGCCGCCCGGTCACCAGCCGCGACTGAATCCCCGCGCGCGTCCCGGCGTGTCTGCGCCGTCCGGGGCGGCGCGCTGCCTACTGTCGTGGCCACGACGAGGTTGACATAACGTTAACCCTCAGGCTGAGGGTCAGGGTTGTTCAGGCTCGCCCCAGACCGCTTCGCACTCGACCGCACGCACCAGACGGAGGCAGCCACCGTGGCAGCAGCACAGAACTACCTGGCCATCATCAAGGTCGTGGGCATCGGCGGCGGTGGCGTCAACGCCGTCAACCGGATGATCGAGGTCGGCCTCAAGGGGGTCGAGTTCATCGCGATCAACACCGACGCCCAGGCACTGCTGATGAGCGACGCCGACGTCAAGCTCGACATCGGCCGCGAGCTCACCCGCGGCCTCGGCGCCGGCGCGAACCCCGACGTCGGCACCCAGGCCGCCGAGGACCACTCGGACGAGATCGAGGAGGTCATCAAGGGCGCGGACATGGTGTTCGTGACCGCTGGCGAGGGTGGCGGCACCGGCACCGGCGGCGCGCCCGTCGTGGCCCGCATCGCCCGCTCGCTCGGCGCGCTGACCATCGGCGTGGTCACCCGCCCCTTCTCCTTCGAGGGCCGCCGTCGCGCCAACTCCGCCGAGGAGGGCATCGCCCAGCTCCGCGAGGAGGTCGACACCCTCATCGTCATCCCCAACGACCGGCTGCTCTCGATCAGCGACCGCAACGTCTCGGTGCTCGACGCCTTCAAGCAGGCCGACCAGGTGCTGCTCCAGGGTGTCTCCGGCATCACCGACCTGATCACCACGCCGGGCCTGATCAACCTCGACTTCGCCGACGTGAAGTCGGTGATGGCCAACGCCGGCTCGGCGCTGATGGGCATCGGCTCCGCCCGGGGCGAGGACCGCTCGGTCGCCGCCGCCGAGATGGCGGTCTCCAGCCCGCTGCTCGAGGCCAGCATCGACGGCGCCCACGGCGTCCTGCTCTCGATCGCCGGCGGCTCCGACCTCGGCCTGTTCGAGATCAACGAGGCCGCGGCGCTGGTCGCCCAGGCCGTGCACCCCGAGGCCAACATCATCTTCGGCGCCACGATCGACGACGCCCTGGGCGACGAGGTCCGCGTGACCGTCATCGCCGCGGGCTTCGACGGCGGCACGCCGAAGCGCCGCGAGGAGGGCACCGTGCTGCGGCGTGAGTCGCGCCCGCAGCAGTCCCAGGAGGAGACCCGGGTCGCGGCCCAGGCCGTGGCGCCCCGTCGTCCCGAGGCCGAGCGCGAGCGGGTCCCCGCCAGTGCGCCGGTCGAGGCCGCGCGTCCCGCCCCCGTCGTCGCGAAGCCGGCCCCCCGCCAGGTCCAGTTCGACGACGACGACCTGGACATCCCCGACTTCCTCAAGTGACCTTCACCTTCCGCGACACCGTGCCGGTGACCACCGGCACGGTGTCGGTCGCCTTCACCGACCGGCGCCTGGACCTGGGCGACCGGGCCCCGGCGGACGTCCGGGCCGCGGCGCTCGAGGAGGTCGCCACGGCGACCGGCGCGACGCCGTACCTCATGCACCAGGTGCACGGCGCCGACGTGCACGTGGTCGCCGGCGACCCCCGGGCTTCCGGGGCGCCCGACGCCGACGCGCTGGTCAGCGACCGGGCCGGCGTCGCGCTGCTCGCCCGGTCCGCCGACTGCGTCCCGCTGCTGCTGGTCGCCGAGGAGGGCGTCGTCGCGGCGGTGCACGCCGGGCGCGAGGGCGTACGCCGCGGGGTGGTGCCGGCCGCTCTGGCGCGGATGCGCTCGCTGGGCGCGGGCCGGGTGCGCGCCTGGATCGGCCCGCACGTGTGCGGCCGCTGCTACGAGGTGCCCGCCGGGATGCGGGACGAGGTGGCGGCCGTGGTGCCGGCCACCGCGTCGACGACGCGGCGGGGGACCCCCGCGCTGGACCTGGGTGCCGGCGTCCGCGCCCAGCTCGACGGCTCCGGCGTCGTCGAGGTCGTCGACCTCGGCCGCTGCACGCTCGAGGACGACGCGCTGCACTCCCACCGCCGCGACGGCGCCGCGGCCGGCCGGCTCGCCGGCGTCGTGTGGAGGACGGCGGCATGACCCGGCGCGAGGAGCTCGCCGCCGGTCTGGCCGCCGTGCGCTCGCGGATCGCCACGGCGTGCGCCGCGGTCGACCGCGACCCCGAGGGGGTCACGCTGGTCGTGGTCACCAAGTTCTTCCCCGCCTCCGACGTGCGGCTGCTCGCCGACCTCGGCGTCGCGCACGTCGGCGAGAACCGGCACCAGGAGGCGGAGGCCAAGGCGCAGGAGTGCGCCGAGCTGTCCCTCACCTGGCACTTCATCGGCGGCCTGCAGAGCAACAAGGCCGCCGCCGTCACGGCGTACGCCGACGTGGTGGAGTCGGTCGACCGCACCAAGCTGGTCGCGCCGCTCACCCGCGGCGCCCAGCAGCGCGGCCGCGAGGTCGACGTGCTGCTCCAGGTCAGCCTGGACCCGCCCGGCCGCGAGGGGCGGGCGGGTGCGGAGCCCGCCGCGCTGCCCGGTCTGGCGGCCGCCGTCGCGGACGCCGAGGGGCTCCGGCTGCGGGGCCTGATGGCCGTCGCGCCGCTCGGCGAGGACCCCGCGCCGGCGTTCGCGCGGCTCGCCGCGATCCACCACGACCTGCTCCTCGAGCACCCCGCTGCGACCTGGCTCTCCGCAGGCATGAGCGGCGACCTCGAGCAGGCAGTCCAGGCCGGCGCGACACACGTGCGCGTCGGCTCCGCGGTCCTCGGTTCGAGGCCTGCGGTCCAGTAGTGTCCCGAACACCAGGAGCGCGTCCCGTCACCGGGACGCCGATTCTCGAAGGGCGACAGTCATGAGCGGCGCGATGCGCAGGATCGGCGAGTACCTCGGCCTTGTCGAGGACACCGGCCGGTACGACGAGTACGACCGCGAGTACGACGGCGACGACGACTACACCCAGGAGACCCAGGCCGTGGCCACCCGCCCGGTCCGGCAGCCGAAGCCGCGCGAGGCCCGTCCGGCGCCGGTCGCCGACCTCGCCGAGCGCCGCCGTCCCAGCACCGGCGCCACCGCCGCGCCGGTCGCCGCCGTGGGCTCGGTCGCCGAGCTCTCCCGGATCATCACCTTGCACCCCAGCACCTACAACGAGGCGCGCACCGTCGGCGAGCACTTCCGCGAGGGCATCCCGGTGATCATGAACCTCACCGAGATGGACGACTCCGACGCCAAGCGGCTCGTGGACTTCGCCGCTGGCCTGGTGTTTGCGACCCGTGGCACCATCGAACGGGTGACCAACAAGGTCTTCCTGCTCTCGCCGGCGAACGTCTCGGTCACCGCTGAGGACAAGCAGCGGATCGCCGAGGGCGGTTTCTTCAACCAGAGCTGACCCGGGCCTTTCGTCCGGACCACACCACCACCCTCAGAGTCGATCAGGAGCGCAGTCGCAGGTGCAGGCCGTCGCTACCGTCCTCTATGTCGTCGTACTCGTCTTCTTCGCGATGCTCTGGATCCGGTTCATCATCGACTGGGTCCAGGTCTTCGCGCGGTCCTGGCGTCCGCGCGGCCCGCTGCTCGTGGTGCTGGAGGCGGTCTACTCCGCGACCGACCCGCCGATCAAGGCGCTGCGCCGGGTGATCCCGCCGCTGCGGCTGGGCAGCTTCGCGCTGGACCTCAGCTTCCTGATCGTGATGATCTGCACCTACGTGCTGCTCCAGGTGCTGCGCGGCCTCGCCGCGTGAGGGTCGTCGGCCGGTCACACCTGTCCCACGACAGGCGCTATTGTTCGATGGACAGTTCCGTTTTCTCGACGAATGAATGGGTGAGGGCATGCCACTGACGCCTGAGGACGTGAGTAACAAGCGGTTTACTCCCGTCCGGCTTCGTGAGGGTTACGACATGGGCGAGGTGGACCAGTTCCTCGACGAGGTCGAGGCCGAGCTCGCGCGCCTGACCAGGGAGAACGAGGACCTGCGCGCCAAGCTGGCCTCCGCCCAGTCCGGGACGCCGATGCCGGCCCCCGAGCCGACGCCGGCGCCGGTGGTGGAGCGGAAGCCCGAGCCGGAGCCCGAGCCGGAGCCGGCCCGCGTCGCCGAGCCCGCCCCGGTGGTGACCCCCGCCGAGACGATCCGCGTCGAGACCGTGCCCCAGGCGTCCAACGCTGCGGCCCGGCTGCTCGAGATCGCCACGCGCAACGCCGACGAGCTCGTCGACGAGGCCAAGAACGAGGCCGACGAGATCGTCGGCTCCGCCCGCACCCGCGCCGAGCGGCTCGAGGCCGAGGCCAAGACCAAGGCCGAGCGCCTCGAGGCCGACGCCCGCACCCGCGCGCAGATGCTGGACTCCGAGACCGCCGAGCGCCGCCAGCAGATGTTCGGCGAGCTCGAGCGCGAGCGCGACCGGCTCAGCAGCGAGGTGGAGACGCTCCGCTCGTTCGAGCGCGAGTACCGCTCCCGCCTGAAGAGCTACTTCAGCCAGCAGCTCGAGGCGCTCAACGGCTCCGCCGAGACCTCTGCGCCCACCGAGGAGACCCCGGCGCCCAAGCGGCTCCGCTCGATCCTCGGCGACGAAGAGAACTGATCCACCGCGCCTCCGGGCGCACCAGCACGGACGGCCGGCCCCTCGGGGCCGGCCGTTCTTGCCTGTCGGGCCGCTGCGCCCCCGGTGTGGCTGCTTGGAGCCGTCCGAGCCACCCGCTACTGTCCTCGCACACCTGTGGCCCTGCCACGTGTCCCGCCCCGGATGGAGGCCAGCCATGGCTCGCAGCACGAGGAAGTCGCTGGCCGGTCAGGCGGTGAGCGTCGCCCGCAAGGTCGTCTCCCGCCGGTCGGGTGCCGCGGCCGAGGACGAGCAGCCCGCGACGACGCCCGCCACGAAGAAGCCCGCCACGAAGAAGCCCGCGGCGAAGGCGCCGGCCAAGAAGGCGGTCGCGAAGAAGACGCCGGCCACGAAGACGCCGGCCAAGAAGACGCCGGCCACGAAGACGCCGGAGAAGAAGGCCGCCGCCCAGGCCGCGCCGGCGAAGAAGGCCGCGCCCGCGAAGAAGGCCGCGCCGGCCAAGAAGGCCGCGCCGGCCAAGAAGGCCGCCGCGAAGGCCCCCACGCCGAGGACCGCCGCGAAGACCGCCAGGAAGGCCGTCAAGAAGACCGCCGCCCAGAAGACCGGCCCGCTGGTGGTCAAGGCGGGCGAGGAGGCCTGGGCCAAGGCCGAGCTCGCGGAGGTGCTCGGCGAGCTGCACGAGCAGCGCGGGCACAGCGCGGGGATCGTGGCGGAGCAGGAGACCGAGCTCTCCGGGCTGATGCGCGACTCCGGGGACGGCGCCGGCCAGGACCAGGCCGACATGGGCGCGACGAGCTTCGAGCGCGACCACGAGCTGACGGTGCTCAACATCGAGCGCGACAAGCTCGCCCAGATCGACCGGGCCCTGGCGCGCATCGACGACGGCACGTACGGCGTGTGCGAGTCCTGCGAGCAGCCCATCGGTAAGATGCGGTTGATGGCGTTTCCGCGTGCGACACTCTGCATGCCATGCAAGCAGCGCGAGGAACGTCGCTGAGCGACGCCGAGGACCGAGGCGACCGGGGGGACGCACAGGCCCCACGGGCCGCGGGACGGGTCCGTCTGCGCTGGCTGCTCGCCGCGATCGCGATCACGGCCTACGCCGTCGACGTGGTCACCAAGGTCCTGGCCGTGGAGCACCTCTCCGGTCGCGCCGAGGACGTGCCGCTGGTCGGCGACCTGCTCGTGCTGCACCTGACGCGCAACCCGGGTGCGGCCTTCAGCACCGGCACGGAGTACACCGTCGTGCTGAGCTGCGTGTCGATCGCCGCCGTCGTGGTCGTGCTCTGGCTGGTCCGGCGGGTCGGCAGCACCGTCTGGGCCGTGGCGCTCGGGTCGCTGCTCGCCGGCGTCGCCGGCAACCTCACCGACCGCCTGCTGCGCGACCCCGGACCGCTGCGCGGGCACGTCATCGACTTCCTGATGCTGCCCAACTGGCCGGTCTTCAACATCGCCGACATCTGCATCAACATCGCCGCCGGGCTGATCCTGGTCCAGGCCTTCCGCGGCATCCGTCTCGACGGCACCCGCACGAGCGAGGACCAGTGACCCAGACCGACCACCGCATCCTGTCCGTCCCCGACGGTCTGGCGGGCGAGCGTGTCGACGCCGCCATCGCCCAGATGTTCGGGCTCTCCCGCACCCGCGCCGCCGACCTGATCGCGACCGGCCACGTGCAGGTCGACGGCCGCGACGTGGGCAAGAGCGACCGGGTGCTGCCGGGATCGATCCTCGAGGTCACGATCCCCGTCACCGCCGACCCCCTCGAGGTCGTCCCCGAGGTGGTCGAGGGCATCCGGATCCTCCACGACGACGACGCGATCGTGGTGATCGACAAGCCGGTCGGCGTCGCGGTCCACCCCTCGCCCGGGTGGAACGGCCCGACGGTCGTCGGCCACCTCGCCGGCGCCGGCTTCCGGATCGCCACCAGCGGCGCCTCCGAGCGCCAGGGCATCGTGCAGCGGCTCGACGTCGGCACCTCCGGCGTCATGGTGATCACCAAGTCCGAGCGCGCCTACTCGCTGCTCAAGAACGCCTTCCGCCAGCGCACCGTGGAGAAGACCTACCACGCGCTCGTGCAGGGCCACCCCGACCCGCTCGAGGGCACGGTCGACGCGCCGATCGGCCGCCACCCCAAGGCCGACTACAAGTTCGCGGTGATGGCCGACGGGCGGCCCAGCGTCACCCACTACGAGACGCTCGAGGCGCACCGGTTCGCGAGCCTGCTCGAGGTGCACCTGGAGACCGGGCGCACCCACCAGATCCGCGTGCACATGGCCGCGCTCAAGCACCCCTGCGTCGGCGACCTGACGTACGGCGCCGACCCGACCCTCGCCAAGCGGGTGGGGCTCGAGCGGCAGTGGCTGCACGCGGTGCGGCTCGGCTTCGAGCACCCCGACACCGGCGAGCACGTCGAGTACGAGTCGTCCTACCCCGACGACCTCGCGCACGCGCTCGAGGTCATCCGAGATGCCCACTGAGCCGAACGCTGAGCCCAACGCTGGGCCGAACGCTGGGCCGAACGCTGAGCCGAGCGAGGCTCCCGACCTGCTGCTGCGTCCCGCCGGTCCCGAGGACGCCGCGGCGATGGCCGAGCTGCACCTCGCGGCGCGCGCCGCGAACCTCGGCAGCCTGCCGCCGACGGTGCACACCGCCGAGGAGACCCGCGCCTGGATGGGCCGGCGGCTGGCGGAGAACGGGGAGGGGTGGGTCGCCGAGCGCGACGGGGAGCTGGTCGGCTACCTCGTCCTGACCGACGACTGGCTCGACGACCTCTACGTCCGCCCCGGCGCGTACGGCGGGGGAGTCGGCGCCGCGCTCCTGGACCTGGCCAAGGGGCTGCGTCCCGATGGCTTCTGCCTCTGGGTCTTCGAGTCCAACCGCGGCGCGCGCCGGTTCTACGCGCGGCACGGGCTGGTGGAGCTCGAGCACACCGACGGCTCCGCCAACGAGGAGCACGCGCCCGACGTCCGGATGGCCTGGCCCGGGCGCGACCCGCTGCGGTTCCTCCGCGGCCTCGTCGACGAGGTCGACGCGGCGCTCGGGGACTTGCTGGCCCGCCGCGCGGCCCTGACCCGGGCCATCCAGCCGGTCAAGGGCGGGCCGACCCGGGACCCCGCGCGCGAGCGGGAGATCGCGGAGGCGATGGCGCTGCGCGCGCCCGCGCTGGGCGCCGACCGGCTGGCCCGGATCGTGCGCGTGGTCGTCGAGGAGAGCCTGGACGCGGCCCGCGAGGGGTGATCCCTCGGGTCCCCCGTGGGGAGCCTCACGGTGCCGCGGACTGTCGGTGCGCGGTGCCATGATCGGGGTCAGCCGTCACGTAGGCTGGCGTCCTTCCCCCAGATCGACGCCGGCCCTGTCGGTGGCTGATGCTGCCTGCCCACCTCCAGCACGCCGAGGAGCGCTCCGCGACGATGTCGACCGGCTCACAGGACTCGTTCGTCCACCTCCACGTGCACACCGAGTACTCCATGCTCGACGGTGCGGCGCGCCTCGGCGCGATGGCCGAGCGCGCGGCCGAGCTCGGCATGCCCGCGATCGCGATGACCGACCACGGCAACGTGTTCGGCGCCTATGAGTTCTACAAGAAGTCCAAGGCCGCCGGGGTCAAGCCGATCATCGGTATCGAGGCCTACTTCGCGCCGAACATCTCCCGGTTCGAGAAGCGCGGCGTCAACTTCTACGACGGCGGCCCCGACGACGTCTCCGCCCGCGGCGCCTACACCCACATGACGCTGCTCTCGGAGACCACGGAGGGCATGCACAACCTGTTCCGGCTCTCGACCGGCGCCTGGCGCGACGGGTTCTTCAAGCACCCCCGCATGGACCGCGAGCTGCTCGCCCAGCACGGCAAGGGCATCATCGGCACCACCGGCTGCCCCTCGGGCGAGGTGCAGGTCCACCTCCGCTACGGGCAGTACGACGCGGCGCGCAAGGCCGCCGGCGACTTCCAGGACATCCTCGGCCGGGAGAACTACTTCCTCGAGCTGATGGACCACGGCCTCGACATCGAGAACCGCGTCCGCGACGGGCTGCTGCGGCTCGCCAAGGACCTGAAGATCCCGCTCCTGGCGACCAACGACTCCCACTACGTCAACCGCGAGGACGCCAAGTCCCAGGAGCACCTGCTCTGCATCAACTCCGGCTCCACGATGGACATCCCGGCCGGCGACGGCCCGGGCCAGCGGTTCGCGTTCAGCGGCGACGGCTACTACATCAAGTCCCCGCAGGAGATGCGGGCGCTCTGGGTCGACAAGTACGACCTGCGCGAGGCCTGCGACAACACGCTGCTGGTCGCCGAGCGCTGCAACGTCGAGTTCACCGAGGGCAACGGCACCTACATGCCGCGCTTCCCCTGCCCGCCCGGGGAGAACGAGGACTCCTGGCTGGTCAAGGAGGTCGAGAAGGGGCTGCGCTTCCGCTACCCCGCCGGCATCCCCGACAAGGTGCGCAAGCAGGCCGAGTTCGAGATCGGCGTGATCACCCAGATGGGCTTCCCGGGGTACTTCCTCGTCGTCGCCGACTTCATCAACTGGGCCAAGGACAACGGCATCCGGGTGGGCCCGGGCCGTGGCTCCGGCGCGGGCTCGATGGTCGCCTACGCGATGCGGATCACCGACCTCGACCCGCTCGAGCACGGCCTGATCTTCGAGCGCTTCCTCAACCCCGACCGCGTCTCGATGCCCGACTTCGACATCGACTTCGACGAGCGCCGGCGCGGCGAGGTCATCAAGTACGTCACCGACAAGTACGGCGACGACCGGGTCTCCTACATCGTCACGTACGGCACCATCAAGGCCAAGCAGGCGGTCAAGGACTCCAGCCGGATCCTTGGCTACCCCTTCGCGATGGGTGACCGGATCACCAAGGCGATGCCGGCCTCGGTGATGGGCAAGGACGTCCCGCTCAAGGACATCTTCGACCCCGGGCACAAGCGCTTCGGCGAGGGCGGGGAGTTCCGGGCCCTCTACGACGGCGACAACGACGTGCAGAAGGTCGTCGACACCGCCATCGGCATCGAGGGCCTCAAGCGGCAGTGGGGCGTGCACGCGGCCGGCGTGATCATGTCCAGCGAGCCGCTCGAGGACATCATCCCGCTGCTCAAGCGGCCCGCCGACGGCGCGATGATCACGCAGTTCGACTACCCCACCTGTGAGGGCCTCGGCCTGATCAAGATGGACTTCCTCGGCCTGCGCAACCTCACCGTGCTCGACGACGCGGTGAAGAACATCGTGGCCAACCGCGGGGAGACGGTCGTCCTCGAGGAGCTGCCGCTCACCGACGAGGCGACCTACCGGCTGCTCCAGCGCGGCGACACCCTCGGCGTCTTCCAGCTCGACGGCGGCCCGATGCGGGCGCTGCTGCGCAGCATGCGCCCCGACACCTTCGAGGACATCTCCGCGGTCGGCGCGCTCTACCGCCCCGGTCCGATGGGCGCGGACTCCCACAACAAGTACGCCCGCCGCAAGACCGGCCGCGAGCCGGTGGAGCCGATCCACCCCGAGCTGGCCGAGCCGCTCTCGGAGATCCTGGGCGAGACCTACGGCCTGATCGTCTACCAGGAGCAGGTGATGGCCATCGCGCAGAAGCTCGCGGGCTACAGCCTGGGCCAGGCCGACATCCTGCGCCGCGCGATGGGCAAGAAGAAGAAGGAGGAGCTGGACAAGCAGTTCGCCGGGTTCTCCGCCGGCATGCAGGAGCGCGGCTACTCCATGGCCGCGGTCAAGACCCTCTGGGAGGTCCTGCTGCCGTTCTCCGACTACGCCTTCAACAAGGCGCACTCCGCGGCGTACGGCCTGGTGTCCTACTGGACGGCGTACCTCAAGGCCAACTACCCGGCCGAGTACATGGCGGCGCTGCTCACCTCGACCAAGGACGACAAGGACAAGTCCGCGATCTACCTCAACGAGTGCCGCCGGATGAAGATCCAGGTGCTCCCGCCCGACGTCAACGAGTCGGCGGCCGACTTCACCCCGGTCGGCACCGACGTCCGCTTCGGCCTCACCGCCGTGCGCAACGTCGGCGTCAACGTGGTCGACGGCATCGTCTCCGCGCGTGAGGAGAAGGGCCGCTACGCCGACTTCAACGACTTCATGGAGAAGGTCCCGGCGCTGGTCTGCAACAAGCGCGTGGTCGAGTCGCTGGTCAAGGCCGGCGCGTTCGACGAGATGAAGCACTGCCGCCGCGCGCTGGTGGCGATCCACGAGACCGCGGTCGACCAGTATGTCGACATCAAGCGCAACGAGGCGATCGGCCAGGACTCCCTCTTCGGGGGCCTCGACGAGTCGGCCGGCGGCGGCTTCGGCATCTCCGTGACCGTCCCCGACCTCGACGAGTGGGACAAGATGACGCTGCTCGGCCACGAGCGCGACATGCTCGGCCTCTACGTCTCCGACCACCCGCTGCTCGGCCTCGAGCACGTGCTGAGCACCACCTCCGACTGCACCGTGGGCCAGCTGATGCTCGACGAGGAGCGCACCGACGGCTCGCCGATCACCATCAGCGGGCTGGTCACCTCCGTGCAGCGCAAGATCACCAAGCGCGGCGACGCGTGGGCGATGATCACCCTCGAGGACCTCGACGGCGCGATCGACGTGCTGCTGTTCCCCAGCGCCTACCAGCTGGCCAGCACCTACCTGGTCGAGGACGCGATCATCACCGTCAAGGGCCGGCTGTCCAAGAGCAAGGACCAGCCCGAGATCCACGGCCAGGAGGTGTCGGTCCCCGACATCTCCGACGGCCCGAGCGGACCCGTGGTGATCTCGCTGCCGTCCACCCGGTGTACTGGTCCGGTGGTCGAGCAGCTCAAGGACGTCCTCGGGACCCACCCCGGCATGACCGAGGTGCGGCTGCGGCTGCTCACCCGCGAGGCCACCAAGGTGATGCGACTCGACGACCGGCTGCGGGTCACGCCCAGCCCGGCGCTCTTCGCCGACCTCAAGCAGCTGCTGGGGCCGGGTTGCCTGACCAGCTGAGGGACCTGGCCAGGTCCGCGGCCGGCCAGGTCGTCGCGATCGTCGTGCTCTTCGCCGTCCTGGGCGTCCTGGCCGGGTTGGTCTGGTACGCCGTCTGGGACGCCCCGACCGGCGTCGTCTCGCAGGGGGAGTGGTTCCCCTCGCCGTACGACGAGGGCCAGCGCGCCGACTTCTCCGGCACCGCGCTCTACGTGCTGGTCGCGCTGGTGACCGGCCTGGTCGGAGGAGCGGTCAGCGCGCTGCTGCTCGCCCGCCACGAGCTCGTCACCGTCGCGGCCGTCGTCGTGGGCTCCTGCCTCGCCGCGCTGCTGATGTTCGTCGTCGGCACCGCCCTGGGGCCGCCCGACCCGAGCGAGCTGGCCCGCTCCGCCAGCGACGGCACCGAGCTCGAGGGGCACCTGCACGTCAGCGGTGCCAGCCCGTTCACCGCGCTGCCGTTCGGGGCGCTGCTCGCACTGATCGTCGTCTTTCTCGGGACCGCCGGGCGCCGCGAGCGATAGGCTCCGCGCGTGTCCAGCCTCCCTCCGGGTCCTCCTCCCTCCAGCCCGCCCCCGTCGAGCCAGCCCCCGGGCGCCGAGGTGCTCGAGCGCGGGGCCGGCGGTCCGATCCCGCCGCACGACCGGGCGACGGCCGGCGGCGGCCGACGGAAGTGGTGGCTCGCCGGCGGTGCCGTCGTGGGTCTCGGCGCGGTCGGCGGCGCGGCGTTCGGTGCCTGGTGGTACCTCTCGACCGGGCCGCAGCCGGCCGAGGCGCTCCCCGCCGGCACGATCGGCTACGCCAGCATCGACCTGGACCCGAGCGGCGAGCAGAAGCTCGACGCGCTGCGCACGCTGCGCAAGTTCCCGGCGATCGACCAGGAGCTCGACCTCTCCGGCGACGTCTCCGAGATCGACATCAAGGAGCGGGTGATCGGGGAGGCCCTCGAGAGCGCCCCCTGCGAGATCGACTACGACGAGGTCATCGGCTCGTGGCTCGGCGACCGGGCCGCGGTGGCCGCCGTCGACCTGGGCGAGGAGATGCCGGAGCCCGTGTTCGTGGTCCAGGTGACCGACGCGGACGCGGCCGAGGACGGCATCGAGGAGATCTTCGCCTGCGGCGAGACCGAGGAGTCCGAGATGCCCGGCCTCGAGATCGTCGGGGACTGGCTGGTGCTCGCCGAGACCCAGAGCGCCGTCGACGACGTCGTCGCCGAGACCGAGGACGGCTCGCTGGCCGACGACGAGACGTTCCGCGAGTGGGTGGACGCCGCCGGCGACCCCGGCGTCGTGACGCTGTACGCCGCCCCGGAGGCCGGCGCGTTCCTCGGCGACAGCCTCGGCGGCATGTTCTTCCCCGGCCACTCCTACGCCTACTCCGAGTCGTCCTCCATGCCCGCCATGCCCGCCGTGCCCGTCGAGCCCTCGGCCAGCGCGGGGGGCGACGTCATCTTCGAGGAGGACGACCCGTTCGAGCAGGAGCTCGAGCCCGAGGTGCCCGACGAGATGAGCGAGGCGCTCGAGAACTTCGAGGGCGCCGCGGTCACCATCCGCTTCGACGGCGGCTCGGTCGAGGTGGAGGTCGCGGGCGACCCCGGCCTCTCCGGTGAGAGCTTCTACGCCGGCGACGGCGGCGCCGACGCGCTGGCGACCCTGCCGGCCGACACCGCGGCCGCGGTCGGGATCGGCTTCGCCGAGGGCTGGTTCGACGAGCTGATGGCCACGGCCTCCTCCTCGGTCGGCGAGGACGCCGAGACCCTGCTCGAGGAGCTCGAGGAGGAGACCGGGATGTCGCTGCCGGAGGACGCCGAGACCCTCGCGGGCGACTCGGCGGTCCTGTCCATCGGCGGCGACTTCGACGCCGACACGTTCGCGGACTCCGAGGACGGCACCGACGTCCCGGTGGCGCTGAAGGTCCTCGGTGACACCGGGGCCATCGAGGAGGTGCTCGACCAGATCCGCGCGGGCGTCGGGTCCGACCAGCCCGTCCTCGACAGCACCAGCGAGGGCGACGCGGTCGCCATCGGTCCCCACGAGGAGTACCGCGACCGGGTGCTCGAGGACGGCGACCTCGGCGACGAGGCGTCCTACCGGGACGTGGTGCCCGAGAAGGACGCCGCGGCGGTCCTCTACGTCGACGTCGCCCGGGTCGTCGAGCTGGTCGAGGGGACGATGGGCCCCGACGACGAGATCGCCGCGAACCTGGCGCCGCTCGTGGCGCTCGGCATGAGCGCCTGGGAGGACGACGGCGTCGCCCACTCCCTGCTGCGGATCAGCACCGACTGATCACGACCACTGATCACGAGCGGCTGACCGGCGCGACGGTGGCGCCGGTCAGGGCCACCAGGTCGGCCGGCGCCAGCTCGACGTCGAGCCCGCGGCGGCCGGCGGACACGTAGACCGTCGGGTGGTCCAGGGCGCTCGCGTCGAGCACGGTCGGGTGCGCCCGCCGCTGGCCGACCGGCGAGATCCCGCCCACGACGTACCCCGTGGCCCGCTCGGCCGCGGCCGGGTCGGCCAGCACCGCCCGGCTGCCGCCGAGCGCGCGGGCGAGGGCCTTGAGGTCCAGGCGGCCCGCCACCGGCACCACCGCGACCGCGAGCCGGCCGTCGACGCTGGCCATCAGGGTCTTGAGCACGCGCGTCGGGTCGACGCCGAGGGCCTGCGCGGCCTCCAGGCCGTAGGACTCCGCCCGCGGGTCGTGCTCGTAGGGGTGGACCGTGTGCTCGATCCCTGCCGCCGCCAGCGCGACGGTGGCCGGGGTGCCGCCCGCGGCCCGCTGCTTCCTCGCCATCGACGCGGTCCCGGCGCGCTAGTTGGGGGACCAGCGGGTGCGGGCGACCTCGGTGGCCGGGAGCGAGGGGATGACGTTCATCGCGCGCAGCTCGGTGCGCAGCAGGTCGGTCACCAGCACCAGCCGCTCCTCGGCGTCCTCGGCCTCCAGCAGGGTCTGCCGCTCCGGCATCGGGAGCGGGGCGCAGGCCGCCAGCGTCCAGGACAGGTACGTCGGGTCCTGGGGCAGCGAGCCGGCGTAGGGGTCGGTGCGGATCCCGGCCAGGGCGGCGCGGTAGGCCGAGAAGGTGGCCCGGGCCGCCTCCAGCACGTGCGCGGGGACGACCGCCTCCGTATCGGGACGGACCCGCACGTGGCCCACGGGGAAGGGGCCCGAGGTCTCGAGCCGCTCGAGCTCGATCCGCTCCACCCCGACCGCCTCGATCTCGAAGGTGCCGTCCGGCTGCGCCTCGACCTCGGTGAGCTGCACGCGGCAGCCGACCCGGTAGAGCGACTGCGCGCCGTGGTCGCCCACCTCGTAGCCCTCGCGGATGCCGACGGTGCCGAAGACCCGCTCCGCGGGGTCCTCGACGCGCAGCAGGTGGTGGACCAGCGCGCGGTAGCGGTCCTCGAAGACCCGTAGCGGCACGCTCACACCGGGAAAGAGCACCATGTTCAGCGGGAACATCGGCAGCGTCTCCGTCACCCCCCCAACGTAGGGCATCGCTCCCGTCCAGCAGACGTCGCGAGTTCGGGAGCAGCGGCCCACCGCTCGTAAGATCGAGGCATGATGCGCCGGATCGACCTGCGAGGGGCCACCGCCGACGGCGGCGGGCCCATCGACTACCGCGCGGTCGTGCCGCGCGCGGAGTTCGACGTCGAGGCCGCGACGCATGCCGTCCGCCCGATCCTCGAGGCGGTCCGCACCCGCGGGATGGACGCCGTCCGCGAGCTCTCCGAGCGGTTCGACGGCGTCGCGCCCGACGACGTCCGGGTGCCGGCCGCGGCCCTGCAGCAGGCGCTGGCCGAGCTCGACCCGGCGATCCGGGCGGGCCTGGAGGAGTCGGTGCGCCGGCTCCGGGCGACCTGCGCGGCCGAGCTCGAGCACGACGTGACCACCGACCTCGGCCCGGGCGCCCGGGTGACCCACCGCAAGGTCCCGGTCGGGCGGGTCGGGCTCTACGTGCCCGGCGGGCTCGCGCCCCTCGTCTCCAGCGTGCTGATGAACGCCGTGCCCGCGCAGACCGCTGGCGTCGGCTCGATCGCGCTCGCCAGCCCGCCCCAGAAGGACTTCGGCGGGCTGCCGCACCCCACGATCCTGGCGGCCTGCGCGCTGCTCGGCATCGAGGAGGTGTACGCCGTGGGCGGCGCCCAGGCGGTCGCGATGTTCGCCTACGGCGCCGGTCCGTGCGCCAAGGTCGACCTGGTCACCGGCCCCGGCAACATCTACGTCGTCACCGCCAAGCGGCTGCTCAAGGGCGAGGTCGGCATCGACTCCGAGGCCGGCCCGACCGAGATCGCGATCCTCGCCGACGACACCGCGGAGCCGGCGTACCTCGCGGCCGACCTGGTCAGCCAGGCCGAGCACGACCCGCTGGCCGCCGCCGTGCTGGTGACCCCCTCCGAGCGGCTCGCCGACGAGGTGCTCCGCGAGCTCGACAAGCAGGTCTTCGAGACCAAGCACACCGACCGGATCCGCACCGCGCTCACCGGCTCGCAGTCGGGCGTCGTCCTCGTCGACGACCTCGAGCAGGGCCTGCAGGTCGTCGACGCCTACGCCGCCGAGCACCTCGAGATCCAGACCGCGGACGCCGCGACCTGGGCCGCGCGCGTGCGCAACGCCGGGGCGATCTTCGTGGGGCCGCACGCGCCGGTCTCGCTGGGCGACTACTGCGCCGGCTCCAACCACGTGCTGCCGACCGGCGGCTGTGCCTGCCACAGCAGCGGGCTCTCCGTGCGCGCGTTCACCAAGTCGGTGCACGTCGTGGACTACTCCCGCGAGGGGCTGGCCGACGTCGCCGACCACGTCGTCACGCTCGCCGAGGCCGAGGACCTGCCCGGTCACGGCGCCGCCATCCGCGTGCGCTTCGAGCGGTAGGGGCGCGCCGTGACCTTTCCTCCTCTGCGCGAGGAGCTGCGCGGCCTGCAGCCGTACGGCGCCCCGCAGGTCTCCACCGAGCAGGCGCCGGTGCAGCTGAACACCAACGAGAACCCCTACGGCCCCTCGGCGGCCTGCATCGCCGACATCGCGACCGCGGTCGCGGAGGCCGCGACCACGCTGAACCGCTACCCCGACCGGGAGCACGTCGCGCTGCGCACCGCGCTCGCGGCGTACCTCTCCCGGGACACCCCGCGCGGCGTGGTCCCCGAGCAGGTGTGGGCGGCCAACGGGTCCAACGAGGTGATGCTCCAGCTGCTGCAGGCCTTCGGCGGCCCCGGTCGCAGCGCGCTGAGCTTCGCCCCGACGTACTCGATGTATCCGGAGTACGCCCGCGACACCTCCACCGCCTGGGTGCAGGGCCGGCGCGCCGACGACTTCTCCCTCGACCTGGACGCCGCCGCGGCGCTGGTGCGCGAGCAGCGGCCGAGCGTGGTGCTGCTGCCGAGCCCGAACAACCCGACCGGCACCGCCCTGCCGCCGGAGGCCGTCGGCCGGCTGTGCGAGGCGGCGTCCGGTGACGGCTGGGACGGCCTGGTCGTCGTCGACGAGGCGTACGGCGAGTTCCGCCGCGCGGGCGTGCCGAGCGCGCTGGAGCTGCTCCCGCAGCACCGCAACCTCGTGGTCACCCGCACCATGAGCAAGGCGTTCGCGGCCGCCGGGCTGCGGCTGGGCTACCTCGCTGCGGACCCGGCGATCTGCGACGCGATCCGGGTGGTGCGGCTGCCCTACCACCTCTCCGCGGTCACCCAGGCGGCCGCGCTGGCCGCGCTCCGGCACGCCGAGGAGCTGCTCGGCCGGGTCGACGAGCTCCGGGCCGAGCGCGACGAGACGGTGAGCTGGCTGCGCGCCCAGGGGCTGCGGGTCGCCGACTCCGACGCCAACTTCGTGCTGTTCGGCACGTTCGCGGACCGCCATGCTGTGTGGCAGCGGCTCCTGGACCGGGGGGTTCTCGTCCGCGAGGTCGGCCCCGAGGGCTGGCTGCGGGTCTCGGTCGGAACAGCCGACGAGATGCAGACGTTCAAGCAGGCACTGACCCAAGCGATGGCCGAAGTGATGGAAGAGGACGCGTCATGAGCAGGACCGCACGCATCGAGCGGCAGACGAGCGAGTCGAAGGTGCTCGTCGAGGTCGACCTCGACGGCACCGGGCGCCACGACATCTCCACCGGGGTCGGGTTCTACGACCACATGCTCACCGCGTTCGCCCGGCACGCGCTGGTCGACCTGACCGTGCAGACCGCCGGCGACACCCACATCGACGCCCACCACACCGTCGAGGACACCGCGATCGTGCTGGGTCAGGCGCTGCGCGCCGCCCTCGGCGACAAGGTCGGCATCCGCCGGTTCGGCGACGCCACCGTGCCGCTCGACGAGGCGCTGGTGCAGGCCGTGGTCGACGTGTCCGGCCGCCCCTACTGCGTGCACACCGGCGAGCCCGAGGGCCAGCAGTACGTCGCGCTCGGCGGCACCACCCCGTCGTACCTCGGCTCGCTGACCCGCCACGTCTTCGAGACGATCGCCTTCCACGGCCACCTCGCCCTGCACGTGCGGGTGCTCGCGGGACGCGAGCCGCACCACATCGTGGAGACCCAGTTCAAGGCGTTCGCCCGGGCCTTCCGCGACGCGATCGCGGTCGACCCGCGTGAGACGGGCGTGCCCTCCACGAAGGGGGCGCTCTGAGCACCCCGCGGGTCGCGGTCCTCGACTACGGCTCGGGCAACCTGCGCTCCGCCGTGCGGGCGATGGAGCGGGCCGGCGCGGACGTCGAGCTGACCTCCGACTTCGACACCTGCCTGAACGCCGACGGGCTGCTCGTGCCGGGCGTCGGCGCGTTCGCCGCGTGCATGGCCGGGCTCCGGGAGGTCAAGGGCGACCGGCTGATCGGCCGCCGGCTCGCGGGCGGCCGTCCGGTGCTGGGCATCTGCGTCGGCATGCAGGTGCTCTTCGAGCGCGGCGTCGAGCACGGCGTCGAGACCGAGGGCTGCCACGAGTGGCCCGGCGTCGTCGAGCGGCTCCAGTCGCCCGTGGTGCCGCACATGGGGTGGAACACCGTCGAGGCCGCGCCGGGGAGCACCCTGTTCGCGGGCCTCGAGGACGAGCGGTTCTACTTCGTGCACTCCTACGCCGTGCGCGACTGGACGCTCACCACCAACGACCGCACCAAGGCGCCGCTGGTCACCTGGGCCGAGACCGGCGGGGACCGGTTCGTCGCCGCCGTCGAGAACGGCCCGCTCTCGGCGACCCAGTTCCACCCGGAGAAGTCCGGCGACGCCGGCGCGGCGCTGCTGCGCAACTGGGTGCTGAGCCTGTGAGCCGATGAGCAAGGAGCGGGCCCGCCGGCGCGAGGAACGGCAGCGCGAGGCGGCGGTGATGGCCGCTGCCCGGGCCGCCGAGGCCGAGCGTCGCGAGCGCCGGGAGGCGCGGGTCAGGACGGTGACGGCGAGGCTGCCGCGCCGGCGTACCCGTCCCGGCGGGATCCTCGCCGAGCGCCGGCGCAAGCAGGTCTGGGCGACCGGGCTCCTGCTGCTCCTGGTCAACCTGCTGGTCTGGGCGTTCTCCTCCGACTGGCCCGCGCGCGCCATGGTGCTCGTGGTCTCGCTGCTCGTCGCCCCCGTCCTGCACACCCTGCTGTTCCGTCGCACCTGACCACGAGAGATCCCCGATGACCTATCTCCAGCTGCTGCCCGCCGTCGACATCACCGAGGGCCGCGCCGTCCAGCTCACCCAGGGCGTGGCCGGCTCCGAGCGCGCCTACGGCGACCCGGTCGCCGCGGCGCGCCGCTGGCAGGACGCCGGCGCGGAGTGGCTGCACCTCGTCGACCTCGACGCGGCGTTCGGCCGCGGCACGAACCGCGAGCTCCAGGCCGAGATCGTGGGCGCCCTCGACATCGACGTGGAGATGAGCGGCGGCATCCGCGACGACGAGTCGCTCGCGGCCGCGCTGGCCACCGGCTGCCGCCGGGTCAACATCGGCACCGCCGCGCTCGAGCACCCCGAGTGGTGCGCCAAGGTGATCGCCGAGCACGGCGACCGGATCGCGATCGGCCTCGACGTCCGCGGCCGCACCCTCGCCGCGCGCGGCTGGACCCGCGAGGGCGGCGACCTCTACGAGGTGCTCGCCCGGCTCGACGCCGAGGGCTGCGCGCGCTACGTGGTCACCGACGTCAACAAGGACGGCATGCTCCAGGGGCCGAACCTGCAGCTGCTCCGCGACGTCTGCGCCGCCACCGACCGCCCGGTGGTGGCCTCCGGCGGCGTGACGACGCTCGAGGACATCCGGGCGCTGATGGACCTGGTGCCCGACGGCGTCGAGGGCGCGATCGCCGGCACCGCGCTCTACGAGGGCCGGTTCACCCTCGAGGACGCGCTGGCGCTGACCAAGGGGACCGCATGACCCTCGCCGTCCGGGTCATCCCGTGCCTGGACGTCGACGGCGGCCGGGTGGTCAAGGGCGTGAACTTCCAGGAGCTGCGGGACGCCGGCGACCCCGTCGAGCTCGCCCGGCTCTACGACGCGGAGGGCGCCGACGAGCTGACCTTCCTCGACATCTCCGCCTCCCACGAGGGCCGCGCCACGACGATGGACATCGTCTCGGCGACCGCCGAGCAGGTCTTCATCCCGCTCACCGTCGGGGGCGGGATCGGCGCGGTCGAGGACGTCGACCGGCTGCTGCGCGCGGGCGCCGACAAGGTCGCGGTGAACACCGCGGCGATCCGCCGTCCCGAGCTGGTCGCCGAGATCGCCGGCCGGTTCGGCAACCAGGTCCTGGTGCTGTCCGTCGACGCCCGCCGGGCGGCGGGCACCGACTCCGGCTTCGAGGTCACCACCCACGGCGGCCGGAAGTCGGCCGGGCTCGACGCCGTGGCGTGGGCGGTGCGCGCCGCCGAGCTCGGGGCGGGGGAGATCCTGCTCAACGCGATGGACGCCGACGGCACCCAGGACGGCTTCGACCTCGAGCTGATCCGCGCGGTCCGCCGCGAGGTCGGCATCCCCGTCATCGCCTCGGGCGGCGCGGGCCGCACCGAGCACTTCCCGCCCGCGGTCGACGCCGGCGCGGACGCCGTGCTGGCCGCCACGGTCTTCCACTTCGGCACCCTGCGCATCGGCGACGTCAAGGCCACCCTCTCCGCCGCCGGCCACCCGGTCCGCACCTCCACCGCCCACCCCGCCTGACCCCACCCCCCTTCGCCGAGTCGGCGCCAATGTCCGGGTTCTCCACCGATCGGCTGTGGAGAACGCGAACACAAGCGCCGACTCGGCGGGGGTCAGAGGCCGAGGTCGGCTTCCCGGAGGGTGGTGACGGCGTCGGGCGGGCCGTCGAGGACGACGTCGCGGACCGCGTCGCGACCGAAGAGGAAGAGGGTCAGCTCGACGACCGGCCCGGTCACCACGACGGGGTCCGGGCCGCGGCGCAGGGTGACGGCGGCGCCGGTGTCGGAGCGTACGGCGCGCACGGGGACGCCGGCGGGACGCACCAGCAGCCGGCCCATCCCGGAGACCAGCCGCCACACCAGGTCGAGGTCGACCGGGTCCAGCCGGCGCGGCTCCCAGCCCGGCTGGGCGCGGCGCAGGTCCTCGTGGTGCACGAGGTACTCCAGGGTGTTGGCGAGCACCTCCACCCCCGGCAGGGCGTACGGCGTGGCCCCGGGCTCGCGCAGCCGCTCGACGAGGGCGGCGGGGTCCTGCCGGCGCCGGCGCGCCATCGCCCGGTCGGTGAGCCCGGACAGCGGCGGGACGAGGAGGCCGGCCGCGCCCAGGGGGCTGTGCTCGCGGACCAGCAGGTGGGTCACCAGGTCGGTGGCGTCCCAGCCGTCGAGCAGGGTCGGGGCGGTGGGGCCGAGCGCCAGGACGAGGTCGCAGAGGGCGTGCCGCTCGCGGCGGGCCAGGGTCGTCACTTCTCGACGACCACCTGGTCGCCGACGACCCGCGTCCGCCGCCGGCGCAGCGTGAGCACCCGGCCGTACGCCCGGACGACCCGCGCGTACCTCGGCGTGGGGCCCCGGTAGGTCGCGAAGCCCTGCGGGCCGGACACCATCTCCCCGGTGCGCACGTCGTACCGGCTGGCGTGCCAGGGGCACACCAGGCAGCCGTCCGCGTCGACCGCACCCTTCGAGAGGTCGGCGAGCTGGTGCCGGCAGCGCGGCGAGACGGCGAACGGCTCACCCCCGCTCAGCCCGACCGCCCACCGCCCCGACCGGCGCACGCGGCCGCCGGCGAGCTGGGAGACGGGTACGCCGGGGCCGCCGGACGCGTCGGACGCATCGGGGGCGGGAGTCACGGGGTCGTCCATGCGGGACCGGTACCCATCGCGGCCCGGTGGTTCGGCAGCGATTCGGCCGGTGTCGGCGGCCGGGAATAGGTTGGTCGGCCGGGGGAGTTGGGCCAGGGTGCGGAACGGGAGCAGGAGCGGGTGACGGACGAGCAGCGGGTCGGGCGCGGGTCCACGGGAGCCGGGTTCCGCGTCCTGTGGGTGGCGATCAAGCGCGAGCCCTACATCTTCGCCCTCTCCACCCTCGGCAGCGTCCTGTTCGGCGCGCTCACCGTCGCCGACGCCTGGGTGCTCGGCTGGTCGACCGACCACGTCGTGCTGCCGGCGTTCGAGAGCGGCGAGGTCGGCGCCGACATGCTGCTCGCGATCCTCGGTCTCTTCCTCGGCGTCGCGATCCTGCGCGCCGTGGGCATCGTGGCCCGCCGGCTGGGCGCGGGCATCATGCAGTACCGGATGCAGGCCCACAGCCGCCGCGCCGTCACCCGGCAGTACCTCACCCTCCCGATGGAGTGGCACCAGCGTCACCCCACCGGCCAGCTGCTCTCCAACGCCAACTCCGACGTCGAGGCGGCCTGGGCCCCGATCGCGCCGCTGCCGATGGCGGTCGGCACGGTCGCGATGATGGTGATCGCGGTCGCCCAGATGCTCGCCGCCGACCTGGTGCTCGCCGTCGTCGGGCTGCTCGTCTTCCCCGCGGTGATCGCCACCAACATCGTCTACCAGCGGCTGGCGCAGGGCTGGATGACCCGTGCCCAGCAGCTGCGCGCCGAGGTCAGCGAGATCGCCCACGAGTCCTTCGACGGCGCGATGGTCGTCAAGACACTCGGCCGCGAGGCCGAGGAGACCGAGCGGTTCGCCGCCCGCGCCCGCGAGCTGCGCGACGTCAACATCCGCGCCGGCCGCATCCGCGCGGCGTTCGACCCGGTGCTCGCCGCGCTGCCCAACCTCGGCGTGCTGGTCGTCCTCGCCGTCGGGGTCTCCCGGGTGCTGAGCGGCGCCACCGAGGCCGGCGACGTCGTGACCGTCGCCTACCTGCTGACGATCGTCTCCTTCCCGATCCGCTCGATCGGCTGGCTGCTCGGGGAGTTCCCCCGCAGCGTCGTCGGCTACCAGCGGGTCCAGTCCGTCCTCGGGGCCACCGGCGAGATGCCGTACGGCGCCGCGCGGGTCCCGGGCGGCTCCGGCGGCGCGCGGCTCGAGGTCGACGGCCTCGCCTACGCCTACGAGCCCGGCCAGGAGCTGCTCCGCGAGGTCGACTTCACCGTGGAGCCGGGCCGCACGGTCGCGGTCGTCGGCGCCACCGCCTCCGGCAAGAGCACCCTCACCACGCTGATCACCCGGCTGGTCGACCCCGACCGCGGCCGGGTGCTGCTCGACGGCACCGACGTGCGCGACCTCGCCCGCGGCGAGCTGTCCCGCGCGGTCGCCGTGGTCCCGCAGAGCGCGTTCCTCTTCGACGACACCGTCCGCGGCAACGTCACGCTCGGCGCCGACGTCCCCGACGACGACGTCTGGGCCGCCCTGCGCGCCGCCCAGGCCGACGGCTTCGTCGCCGCCCTCCCCGAGGGCCTCGACACCCAGCTCGGCGAGCGCGGCACGTCGCTCTCCGGCGGCCAGCGCCAGCGGATCTCGCTGGCCCGCGCGCTGGTCCGCCGGCCCCGGCTGCTGGTCCTCGACGACGCCACCTCCGCGGTCGATCCCGAGGTCGAGGCGCGGATCCTGGCCGCGCTGCGCGCGGGCGACGCCGAGACCACGCTGGTGGTGGTCGCCTACCGCAAGGCCACGATCGGGCTGGCCGACGAGGTCGTCCACCTCGAGGGCGGCCGGGTCGTCGACCGCGGCACCCACGAGGAGCTGCTGCGCCGCAGCCCGTCGTACGCGCGGCTGGTCAACGCCTACGAGCAGCACGAGGAGCACGTCGTGACGGAGGTGACCGCATGAGCACCGTCATGGACTCCGGCGAGGAGATCGCCGCGATGCGCACCCTCCGCCGGGGCGTGCACTTCTCGCCCGAGCTGAAGGAGGGCATCTGGGGCACCCTGGCGCTCGCGGTGGTCGCCTCCCTCGGCCAGGTCGTGGTGCCGATCGCGGTCCAGCAGGTGCTCGACCGCGGCGTCAACGCGCCCGGCGGCCCCGACGTCTCCTTCACCGTCTGGACCGGCGTGCTCTCGGCCATCGCGATCGTGGTGGCCGCGTGGGCGTCGTACGCCATGACCGGCCGGCTGTTCACCGCCTCCGAGCGGGGGCTGGCGACGCTGCGGATCAAGGCGTTCCGCCACGTCCACGACCTGCCGCTGCTCACCCAGAACACCGAGCGCCGCGGCGCCCTGGTCTCCCGGGTCACCAGCGACGTCGACCAGGTCAGCCAGTTCCTGGTCTTCGGCGGCCTGCTGTTCGTGATCAGCGTCGGCCAGGTCCTGGTGGCGACGGTGGTGATGGTGGTCTACAGCTGGCAGCTGGCGCTGGTCGTGTGGCTCTGCTTCGCCCCGCTGTTCCTCTCGCTGCGCTACTTCCAGCGCAAGCTGTCCGCGGCGTACGGCACCGTCCGCCGCCAGGTCGGGCTGATGCTCTCCGCCGTCTCCGAGCCGGTCGTCGGGGCGGCGGTCGTCCGGTCCTACGCCGTGGAGGACCGCACCCAGGCCCGCATCGACGAGGCGATCGACGCCTACAAGGCCGCGAGCACCCGCGCGCAGGGCTTCACGGCGTTCTCGTTCTCGCTGGGCGGCGTCTCGGCGGGCCTGGCCAACGCCGGCGTCCTGATCGTCGGCATCTGGCTGGGCTTCGCCGACGACATCACCGCCGGTGAGGTGGTCGCGTTCGCGTTCATCGTGACGCTGTTCGTCGGCCCGGTGCAGATGGGCACCCAGATCCTCACCGACGCCCAGAACGCCATCGCCGGGTGGCGCCGCGTGATCGGCATCCTCGAGACGCCGGCCGACCTGGTCGACCCCGGGCCCGACGGCCGCACGCTGCCGCGCGGGCCGATCGACGTCCGCTTCGACGGCGTCACGTTCGCCTACCCGTCCGGTCCGCCGGTGCTCCGCGACGTCACCCTCGACATCGCCGCCGGCACCCGGCTGGCGATCGTCGGCGAGACCGGCTCGGGCAAGTCCACCTTCGCCAAGCTGCTCACCCGGCTGATGGACCCCAGCGAGGGTGCGGTGCTGCTCGACGGCATCGACGTGCGCGAGGTCGCGCAGTCCTCGCTGCGCCGCAGCGTGGTGCTGGTGCCGCAGGAGGGGTTCCTCTTCGACGACACCCTGGCCGCCAACGTCCGCTACGGCCGGCTCGAGGCCACCGAGGCGGAGATCCTGGCCAGCGCCGACGAGCTCGGCCTCGGCGACTGGCTCGCCGGGCTGCCCCGCGGCCTCGAGACCCGGGTCGGCCAGCGCGGCGAGTCGCTGTCGGCGGGGGAGCGGCAGCTCGTCGCGCTGCTCCGCGCCCACCTCGCGGACCCCGACCTGCTGGTCCTCGACGAGGCCACGAGCTCGGTCGACCCCGAGCTCGAGATGCGCATCGGCCGCGCGCTCGAGCGGCTGATGAACGGCCGCACTTCGGTGACCATCGCCCACCGCCTCTCCACCGCCGAGAACGCCGACGAGGTCGTCGTGGTCGACCGGGGCCGGGTCGTCCAGCGCGGCCCGCACGCCGTCCTGGCCGCCGAGGAGGGCTCGGTGTACGCCGGGCTGCACGCCTCCTGGGCCGCGCAGCAGCGCTCGTGAACCCCTCTGGGAGGATGGACGCCATGTCCCTGGACCCCGCCGTCGCCGACCGGCTCAAGCGCACGGCCGACGGCCTGGTGCCCGCCGTGGTGCAGCAGCACGACACCGGCGAGGTGCTGATGCTGGGCTGGATGGACGACGAGGCGCTGCACCGCACGCTGACCACCGGGCGCGCGACGTACTGGTCCCGCTCGCGCCAGGAGTACTGGGTCAAGGGCGACACCTCCGGGCACGTCCAGCACGTCAAGGAGGTCCGCCTCGACTGCGACGGCGACACCCTGCTCGTGCGCGTCGACCAGGAGGGCGCGGCCTGCCACACCGGCGACCGCACCTGCTTCGACGCCGACCGGCTGCTGTGATGGGCGGCCGCCGCAGCTTCGGGCCGGTCGTGCTCCTCGGCCTCGGCTCGGGCGCCCTGGCCGCCGTGGCGGGGTCGAAGCCGTGGGCCGCGGTCCAGGGCGGTCGCGCGGCGACCACGATCACCGGCGGGGACGCCGGCGAGATGCCGCTGGCGGGCGCCTTGGCGCTGGTGGTGCTCGCCTGCTGGGGGGTCCTGCTCGTCACCCGGGGCCGGGTCCGCCGGGCGGTGGCCGTGCTCGCCGCGGTGGCCGCGGTCGGCACCCTCGTGACCGTCGCCGTCGGCTGGTCGCAGGCGGCCGACCAGCTCCGCGAGGACGTCGTGCTCCTCGAGGGCACCCTCGAGGTCGCGCACACCGGCTGGTGGTGGGCCGCGCTCGTGGGATCGGTCCTCAGCCTGGTGGCGTCCGTCCTCGCCGCGCGCCTGGTGCCGCAGTGGCCCGAGATGGGCCGGCGGTACGACGCCCCGGCCGACGCGGCGGCCGCGCCCGCCGCGGCGCAGCCCGATGCCGACGCCGGGGACCGGTCCTCGCTCGACCTGTGGCGAGCGCTGGACGAGGGGCACGACCCCACCGCCTGAGCGGTTCCCTAGACTGGCCCCGAACCGTCCCCACGTACCTGAGGAGCACCACACATGAGCGGCGCCAACCACGGCAACACCCCTGCGGCCTGGACGGCGGTCGTCGTGGCGCTGCTGGGCTTCGTGGTCGGCGGCGTCGCGCTGATGGTGGACCCGGCGAGCTGGCCGATCTTCTGGGTCGGCATCGGCCTCGTGGTCGGCTCGCTGGTGGTCTTCGTGGTGATGGACAAGCTCGGCTTCAACGGCACCAGCCACTGACCATGAGCCGGCCGCTCGCCCCGGCGCGCCCTCGGCGCGCGCGGATGGTGGGGCCGGCGCTCACGCTCGGCGGGCTCGCCGCGGCCACGCTGGCACTGCGCCTGCGCGACCCGCACGAGGGCGGCTCCTGGGGCATCTGCCCGACGGCGGCGATGGGGTTCGCGTGCCCCGGCTGCGGCGGCCTGAGGGCGGTCAACGACCTGACCCACCTCGACCTGGCCGCGGCCGCGTCGAGCAACCTGATGCTGGTCGCGGTCCTCCCGCTGGTCGTCTTCGTGCTGGGCCGCTGGACCGTGGACGCCTGGACCGGTCGCGAGCGGGACCACGACGCGCGCCTGGCGGTCGGCGTCACCATGGTCGGGCTCGCCCTGCTCACGGTCTTCACCGTGCTGCGCAACCTCCCTGCCGGCGCCTGGCTGGCTCCCTGACCCGGGAACGACGAAGGCCGCCCCCCGCAGGGGACGGCCTTCCGGTCAGGGGACGAGCGGTGTGCTCAGGACGAGGTGTCGAACTCGTAGGTGGTGTCGATGGTGCCGGTCGCGACCAGGATCAGCGAGACCGCGATGATCGCGATGGCCACGGCGCCGCAGACGATCCCGGCGATGGCCATGCCGGTGCCCTTCTGCTGCCCGTGGGACGCGGCGATGTCCTTGCGGCCGAGGACGCCGAGGACGATGCCGGCGATGGCGAGGGCCAGACCGAGCGGCCAGCAGCAGACGCCGGGCAGGGAGAGGATGCCGGTCACCAGGGAGCCGATGGCCTTCCCGGAGGTCTTCTGCGGCTGCTGACCGTAGGGCTGCTGCGGGGCGCCGTACTGCGGCGGCGGCGGCGGTTCGGAGTAGCTCACGTGGTGCCCTTCGTCGAGGGGCCGGTGTCGGACCCGGCCGATGGGGTGAACGTACCGTCCTGCGGCCCCGTCAAACCCACCGCCCGCCCGGCGTGGGAGACTCGAGGCGTATCCCGTCCCACCGTCCCGGAGGCTCTCGCATGTCCGTGCTGGACGACATCGTCGCCGGCGTGCGGGCCGACCTCGGCGGGCGCCAGGAAGCCGTGCCGGAGGCCGACCTGCGCGCGGCGCTCGCCGACGTGGACCCGCCCCGCGACCCGATGCCGCACTTCCGCGCGCCGGGCTCGAGCGTGATCGCCGAGGTCAAGCGCCGCAGCCCGAGCAAGGGCGCGCTCGCCGACATCCCGGACCCCGCCGACCTGGCCCGTGAGTACGCCGCGGGCGGGGCCGCCGCGATCAGCGTGCTCACCGAGGAGCGGCGCTTCGGCGGCAGCCTGGCCGACCTGCGCGCGGTCCGCGCGGCGGTCGACGTCCCGCTGCTGCGCAAGGACTTCATCGTGACCGGCTACCAGCTCCTCGAGGCGCGGGCCGCCGGCGCCGACCTGGCCCTGCTGATCGTGGCCGCGCTCGACGACGACGACCTGCGCCGGCTGCACGACGAGGCCCGCGAGCTCGGCCTGACCGTGCTGGTGGAGGTCCACGACGAGGCGGAGGTCGAGCGCGCGGTCGCGCTCGGCGCCGAGCTGGTGGGCATCAACGCCCGCAACCTCAAGACCCTCGAGATCGACGGGGACGCCTTCGGCCGGCTCGCCCCGCTGGTCCCCGGTGACCGGGTGCTGGTCGCGGAGTCCGGCATCACCTCGCCCGACGACGTGGCGCGCTACGTCGCCGAGGGCGCCCGCGCGGTGCTGGTCGGCGAGGCCCTGGTCAAGGACGGCGACCCCCGCGCCGCGGTGGCCGCGATGACAGGAGTGCGATGACGACGCAGGTGGCACGGACCACGTCCTACGACGCCGACGGGCAGGGCTGGTTCGGCGGGCCCGAGACCGGGTTCGGCGGCCGGTTCATGCCGGAGGCGCTGATCGCCGCGCTCGACGAGCTCACCGTCGCCTGGCAGGACGCGATGGCCGACCCCGCGTTCGTCGCCGAGTTCGACGCCATCCTGCGCGAGTACGCCGGCCTGCCCAGCCCGCTGTACCTCGCCGAGCGGCTCAGCGCGCGGGTCGGCTGCCGCGTGCTGCTCAAGCGCGAGGACCTCAACCACACCGGCGCGCACAAGATCCGCAACGTGCTTGGCCAGGCGCTGCTCACCAAGCGGATGGGCAAGACCCGCGTGATCGCCGAGACCGGCGCCGGCCAGCACGGCGTCGCCAGCGCCACCGCCGCGGCGTACTTCGGGCTCGACTGCACCGTCTACATGGGCTCGGTCGACACCCGCCGGCAGGCGCTCAACGTCGCCCGGATGAACCTCCTCGGCGCCAAGGTGGTGCCGGTCGAGTCCGGCAGCGCGACGCTCAAGGACGCCATCAACGAGGCCCTGCGCGACTGGGTCGCCAGCGTCGACCACACGGCGTACCTCTTCGGCACGGCGGCCGGGCCGCACCCGTTCCCCAGCATGGTCCGCGACTTCACCCGCGGCATCGGCGACGAGGCGCGCGCCCAGTGCCTGGAGCGGTACGGCGTGCTGCCGGACGCGATCGCGGCGTGCGTCGGCGGCGGGTCGAACGCGATCGGGCTGTTCACCGCGTTCCTCGACGACGCCGACGTCGCGATCTACGGCTTCGAGCCGGGCGGCGAGGGCGTCGACACGCCCCGCCACGCGGCGACCATCCACAACGGCGACCGCGGCGTCCTGCACGGCGCCCGCACCTACGTCCTCCAGGACGAGGACGGGCAGACCATCGAGTCGCACTCGATCTCCGCCGGCCTGGACTACCCCGGGGTGGGCCCGCAGCACGCGCACCTCGCGGCGACCGGGCGGGCGACGTACCTGCCGGTCACCGACGCCGAGGCGATGGAGGCGATGGCCCTGCTCAGCCGCACCGAGGGGATCATCCCCGCGATCGAGTCCGCCCACGCGATCGCCGGGGCGCTGCGCGTCGCCGAGCGGCTCGCCGAGGAGAAGGGCCCGGAGGCGACCGTGCTGGTCAACCTCAGCGGGCGCGGCGACAAGGACATGGGCACCGCGATCGAGTACTTCGGCCTCGGTCGCGAGGACGCCGAGGTCTCCGACCGCGCCACGGAGGACCCCGTCGGATGACCACCCGCATGACCACCCACATCGCGTTCGAGAAGGCGCGGGCCGACGACCGCGCCGCCCTGGTCGGCTACCTGCCGGCGGGCTACCCCGACGTCGCGGGCGGCATCGACGCGCTGCGCGTCCTGGTCGACGCCGGCTGCGACGTCATCGAGATCGGCCTGCCCTACAGCGACCCGGTCATGGACGGTCCCACCATCCAGGCCGCCGCGCAGGCGGCCCTGGACGGCGGCGTGCGCACCACCGACGTGCTCCGCACCGTCGAGGCGGTCGCCGCCACCGGCACCCCGACCCTCGTGATGACCTACTGGAACCCCGTCGAGCGGTACGGCGTGGAGCGGTTCGCCGCCGACCTGGCCAGCGCCGGGGGAGCGGGCCTGATCACGCCCGACCTGACGCCCGACAGCGCGCCGGAGTGGATCGCCGCGGCCGACCGCCACGACCTCGACAAGGTCTTCCTGGTCGCGCCGTCCTCCACCGAGGACCGGGTCGCGATGACCGTCGCCGCCTGCCGCGGCTTCGTCTACGCCACCGCGGTCATGGGCGTCACCGGCACCCGGACCACGACCAGCGACCTCGCCGGCCCGCTCGTCGCGCGCACCCGCGCCGCCGTCGCGGGCCTCGGCTCCGACCTGCCCGTCTGCGTGGGCCTGGGGGTGAGCAACGGGGACCAGGCCGCCGAGGTGGCGTCGTACGCCGACGGCGTGATCGTCGGGTCGGCGTTCGTCCGCACCCTGCTCGACCACGCCGACGACCGGGCCGCGGGCCTGCGGGCGCTCGCCGCGCTGACCGAGGACCTCGCCCGGGGAGTACGCCGTGGCTAGGCGCGTCCTCGTCCCGCTGCTCCTGCTGCTGCTGGTCCTCACCGGCTGCAGCGGTGACGACGCGCCCGAGGGCACCCTGAACGGGACGCCGGTCGACCCGCCGTTCGCGGTCGGGGACACCGAGCTCGTCGACACCGACGGCGAGCCGATGGCGCTCACCGACGTCGACGCCCGGCTCACGCTGGTCTTCTTCGGCTACACCAAGTGCCCCGACGTCTGCCCGCTGGTGCTGCAGAACATCGCCTCCGCGCTCACCCGGCTCACCGACGAGCAGCGCGAGCAGGTCCAGGTCGCCTTCGTCAGCACCGACCCCGCGCACGACACCCCCGAGGTGGTCCGCCGCTACCTCGACCGGTTCGACCCGTCGTACGTCGGGTTGACCGGCGAGCTCGAGGACGTCGTCGAGGTCGCCGACACCGTGGGCGTGTTCGTGCTCGAGGGCGAGCCGGGGAAGGCCGACCCGGAGTACGACCCCGGTGCCCACGGCACCCAGGTCCTCGGCATGGACGCCGACGGCGAGGCGCCGGTGCTCTGGGGCCAGGACACCTCCTCGGCCCAGTACGCCGCCGACATCGAGCTGCTCCTGCGGGACGTCTGAGGTGACCACCGCCCTGCTGGCCGCGCTGCCGACCGTGCTGGCGATCCCCAGCCCCGACCAGGGCACCTGGTACCTCGGGCCGCTCCCGATCCGGGGCTACGCGCTCGCGATCATCCTCGGCATCGTCGCCGCGATCTGGATCGGCGAGCGCCGCTGGGTCGCCCGCGGCGGCCAGGCGGGGGAGATCCAGGACCTCGCGATCTGGGCGGTGCCGTTCGGGCTGGTCGGCGCCCGCGCCTACCACGTCGCCACCGACAGCAGCCTTTACTTCGGCGAGGGACGCAGCCCGTGGAGCGCGCTCTACGTCTGGCAGGGCGGCCTCGGCGTCTGGGGCGGCATCGCGATGGGTGCGCTCGGCGTGGTCATCGGCGCCCGGCGCAAGGGCATCCGGCTGCTGCCCGTCCTCGATGCGATGGCCCCTGGCGTCCTGGTCGCGCAGGCGCTGGGCCGGTGGGGCAACTGGTTCAACCAGGAGCTCTTCGGCCGGCCCACCGACCTGCCCTGGGCGCTGGAGGTCGGCGACGAGGCCGCCCTCGACGCGGGCTACCCGGTCGGCACCACGTTCCACCCGACGTTCCTCTACGAGTGCCTGTGGAACCTCGGTGCGTTCGGCATCGTGATCTGGGCCGACCAGCGGTTCCGCCTCGGGTACGGCCGCGTCGTCGCGCTCTACGTGATGCTCTACACGCTCGGCCGGGGCTGGATCGAGATGCTGCGCGTGGACTCCGTCGAGCTCGAGGACGTCGGGGGGCTGCGCTTCAACGTGTGGACCTCGATCGTGCTGTTCGTGCTGGCCGCGGCGTACTTCGCCTGGAGCTCGCGGCGCCACCCCGGCCGCGAGGAGAGCGTGTACGACGTCCCGCCGGCCGGTCCCTCGGAGGACCAGCCGGTGTCCGGCGCCGGTCGCGACTAGGCGGTCCCCGGCAACGTGCTGGTAACCTGGGCGCACTGCGCGGGCCAGTGTCGTCCCCTGCCGATCTTGTCTTCGAGATCCACCCCTGCACTGCCGATTCCGCCGGTCCTCCGCCTCCCGGGTGAGACCGACCGGCGCTGACGACGACGGGAGGACCCCGTGCCGTACCAGCACGCGTTCCCGCCGCCCCAAGGGCTCTACGACCCCCGCCACGAGCACGACGCGTGCGGTGTGGCCTTCGTCGCGACCCTGACCGGCGTGGCCAGCCACGAGATCGTCCGCCAGGGCGTCCGAGCCCTGCTGAACCTCGACCACCGCGGTGCCGCGGGCGCCGAGGCGAACTCCGGCGACGGCGCGGGCATCCTGATCCAGGTGCCCGACGCCTTCCTGCGCGAGGAGGTCGACTTCGAGCTGCCCGCCCCGCGCGCGTACGCCGTGGGCACGGCCTTCCTCCCGGGCTCCGCCGAGCAGGTCGCGGCCACCCGCGCCCGGCTCGAGGAGATCGCCGCCGAGGAGGGTCTCGACGTCCTCGGCTGGCGCGAGGTCCCGGTCGACCCCGACAGCCTCGGCCGGACCGCCCGCGGCGTGATGCCGTCGTTCGCGCAGCTCTTCGTCGCCGGCGCCGGCCAGCGGGTCACGGGCATGGCGCTGGAGCGGCTGGCGTTCTGCCTGCGCAAGCGCGCCGAGCACGAGACCGACGCCTACTTCCCGTCGCTGTCCTCGCGCACCCTGGTCTACAAGGGCATGCTCACCCCCGCGCAGCTCGACGAGGTCTTCCCCGACCTGCGCGACGAGCGGGTCGCCTCCGCGCTGGCCGTCGTGCACTCGCGGTTCTCGACCAACACCTTCCCGAGCTGGCCGCTGTCGCACCCGTTCCGGTTCATCGCGCACAACGGCGAGATCAACACCGTGATGGGCAACCGCAACTGGATGCGGGCCCGCGAGGCGCTGCTCGACTCCGACCTGATCCCCGGCGACCTCGAGCGGCTCTACCCGATCTGCTCGCCCGGCGCGTCGGACTCGGCCTCCTTCGACGAGGTGCTCGAGCTGCTGCACATGGGCGGCCGCTCGCTGCCGCACTCGGTGCTGATGATGATCCCCGAGGCGTGGGAGAACCACGGCGAGATGGACGCCGCCCGGCGGGCCTTCTACGAGTTCCACTCCTCGCTGATGGAGCCCTGGGACGGCCCCGCGTGCGTCGTCTTCACCGACGGCGGCCAGATCGGCGCGGTCCTCGACCGCAACGGCCTGCGCCCCTCGCGCTACTGGGTCACCGAGGACGGCCTGGTCGTTCTCGCCTCCGAGGTCGGCGTGCTCGACATCGACCCCGCCACCGTGGTCCGCAAGGGCCGGCTCCAGCCGGGCCGGATGTTCCTCGTCGACACCGACGAGCACCGGATCATCGAGGACGAGGAGATCAAGAGCGAGCTCGCCGCGGAGCACCCGTACGACGAGTGGCTGCACGCCGGGCTGATCCAGCTCGACGACATCCCCGACCGCGAGCACGTGATCCACACCCACGCCTCGGTCACCCGCCGCCAGCAGGTCTTCGGGTACACCGAGGAGGAGCTGCGGATCCTGCTCACCCCGATGGCCAACACCGGCGGGGAGCCGCTCGGCTCGATGGGCACCGATACCCCCGTGGCGGTGCTGAGCGAGCGGCCGCGGCTGCTCTTCGACTACTTCGCGCAGCTCTTCGCGCAGGTCACCAACCCGCCGCTGGACGCGATCCGCGAGGAGCTGGTGACCTCGCTCAGCGGGTCGATCGGGCCCGAGGCGAACCTCCTCGACCCGACGCCGGCGTCCTGCCGGCAGGTCGTGCTGCCGTTCCCGGTCATCTCCAACGACGACCTGGCCAAGATCCGCCACATCAACCGCGACGGCGACGCCCCGGGCTTCATCAGCCACGTCGCCCGCGGCCTGTACGCCGTCGAGGGCGGCGGCGAGGCGATGGCGGCGCGGATCGAGGAGATCTGCGCCGAGGTCAGCGCCGCGATCGCCGACGGGGCGCGGATCATCGTGCTCTCCGACCGGCACTGCACCGCCGAGCTCGCGCCGATCCCGTCGCTGCTGCTCACCGGCGCCGTGCACCACCACCTGGTGCGCGAGAAGACCCGCACCCAGGTCGGCCTGCTCGTCGAGGCCGGCGACGTGCGCGAGGTGCACCACGTCGCGCTGCTGGTCGGGTACGGCGCGGCCGCGGTCAACCCCTACCTCGCGATGGAGTCCGTCGAGGACCTCGCCCGCGAGGGGTTCTACGTCAAGACCGAGCCCGAGGTCGCGGTCCGCAACCTGGTCAAGGCGCTCGGCAAGGGCGTGCTCAAGGTGATGTCGAAGATGGGCGTCTCCACGGTCGCGTCCTACACCGGCGCGCAGATCTTCGAGGCCCTCGGGCTCTCGCAGTCGGTGGTGGACCGCTACTTCACCGGGACCACCTCCAAGCTCGGCGGCATCGAGCTGGACACGATCGCCGAGGAGGTCGCGCGGCGCCACGCCACGGCGTACCCCCGCGGCGGCATCGCGCCCGCCCACCGCGAGCTCGAGGTCGGCGGCGAGTACCAGTGGCGCCGCAGCGTCAACGGCCAGGCCGAGCCGCACCTCTTCGACCCCGAGACCGTCTTCCGGCTCCAGCACGCCACCCGCTCGGGCCGCTACGACGTGTTCAAGCAGTACACCCAGCGCGTCGACGAGCAGGCCGACCGGCTGATGACGCTGCGCGGGCTGTTCCGGTTCAAGGACGCCGAGGAGAGCGGCCGCGCGCCGCTCGACATCGACGAGGTCGAGCCGGTCTCGGAGATCGTCAAGCGGTTCCAGACCGGCGCGATGTCGTACGGCTCGATCAGCCAGGAGGCGCACGAGACCCTCGCGATCGCCATGAACCGGCTGGGCGGCAAGTCCAACACCGGCGAGGGCGGCGAGGACCCCGAGCGCCTCTACGACCCCGAGCGGCGCAGCGCGATCAAGCAGGTCGCGAGCGGCCGGTTCGGCGTCACCTCCGAGTACCTCACCAACGCCGACGACATCCAGATCAAGATGGCGCAGGGCGCGAAGCCCGGCGAGGGCGGCCAGCTGCCCGGCCACAAGGTCTACCCGTGGGTGGCCCGCACCCGGCACTCCACGCCCGGCGTCGGCCTGATCAGCCCGCCGCCGCACCACGACATCTACTCCATCGAGGACCTGGCGCAGCTGATCCACGACCTCAAGAACGCCAACCCCGAGGCCCGCGTCCACGTGAAGCTGGTCTCCGAGGTCGGCGTCGGCACGGTCGCGACCGGCGTGTCCAAGGCGCACGCCGACGTGGTGCTGATCTCCGGCCACGACGGCGGCACCGGCGCCTCGCCGCTCACCTCGCTCAAGCACGCGGGCGGCCCGTGGGAGCTCGGCCTGGCCGAGACCCAGCAGACGCTGCTGCTCAACGGCCTGCGCGACCGGATCGTCGTGCAGACCGACGGCCAGCTCAAGACCGGCCGCGACGTCGTCGTCGCCGCGTTGCTCGGCGCCGAGGAGTACGGCTTCGCGACCGCCCCGCTGGTGGTGTCGGGCTGCGTGATGATGCGGGTCTGCCACCTCGACACCTGCCCGGTGGGCGTCGCGACGCAGAACCCGGTGCTGCGCGAGCGGTACGCCGGCAAGGCCGAGCACGTCGTGAACTTCTTCGAGTACGTCGCCCAGGAGGTGCGCGAGCTGCTCGCGCAGCTCGGCTTCCGCACCCTCAACGAGGCGATCGGCCGCGTCGAGGTGCTCGACACGGCCCGGGCCGTCCACCACTGGAAGGCCGCCGGCCTCGACCTGTCGCCGATCCTGCACCGCCCCGACCTGCCGGAGGACGCCGCCCTGCGCAACGTCACCGCCCAGGACCACGGGCTCGACAAGGCGCTCGACGTCACCACGCTGGTGCCGCTGGCCGAGCCCGCCCTCGAGCGGGGCGAGCCGGTGCGCGCGCAGGTCGCGGTCCGCAACGTCAACCGCACCGTCGGCACGATCCTCGGCCACGAGGTCACCAAGCGGTACGGCGGCGAGGGCCTCCCGGACGGCACCATCGACATCACCTTCACCGGCTCCGCCGGGCAGTCCTTCGGCGCGTTCCTGCCGAGGGGGATCACCCTGCGGCTCGAGGGCGACGCCAACGACTACGTCGGCAAGGGCCTCTCCGGCGGCCGGATCGTGATCCGGCCCGACCGGGCCGCGACGTTCCGCTCCGAGGAGCAGATCATCGCGGGCAACACGATCGCGTACGGCGCGACCTCCGGCCAGATCCTGGTGCGCGGCGGGGTGGGCGAGCGGTTCGCCGTCCGCAACTCCGGCGCCTGGGCGGTCACCGAGGGCGTGGGCGACCACGCCTGCGAGTACATGACCGGCGGCCGGATCGCGGTCCTGGGCCGGACCGGGCGCAACTTCGCGGCCGGCATGTCCGGCGGCATCGCCTGGGTGCTCGACCTCAAGGACTTCCGCGTCAACAAGGAGCTCGTCGAGCTCGGCCCGGTGACGGGTCAGGCGGCGGTCGAGCTCGAGGGCCTGGTGCGCGCCCACGCCGAGGAGACCGGCTCCGAGGTCGCCGCCGCGCTGCTGGCCGACTGGGAGACCGCCCTGACCCGGTTCACCGAGGTCATGCCGCGCGACTACCGCGTGGTGCTGGAGGCCAAGGCGAAGGCCGAGGCCGACGGCCTGGACGAGAACGAGACCGCCCACAAGATGATGGAGGCGCTCCATGGCTGAGACGAGGTCGTCACACCAGCGCCACCGTCAGCAGGGCTGCACGGTCACGACGATGATGGAGGGCTGTGCCTGATGGCTGACCCCAAGGGCTTCCTCAAGGACGGCCGCGAGGTCGCTCCCCGGCGTCCGGTCGAGGAGCGGGTGCAGGACTGGGGCGAGGTCTACCCCGGCGGCCCCGGACGCGCGCTGCTGCCGATCATCGGCACGCAGGCGGGCCGGTGCATGGACTGCGGCATCCCGTTCTGCCACCAGGGCTGCCCGCTCGGCAACATCATCCCCGAGTGGAACGACCTGGTCTGGCGCGAGGACTGGGAGGGCGCCAGCGAGCGCCTGCACGCGACCAACAACTTCCCGGAGTTCACCGGTCGGCTGTGCCCCGCACCCTGCGAGACCGCCTGCGTGCTCGGCATCAACCAGGACCCGGTGACCATCAAGAACGTCGAGGTCACGATCGCCGACAAGGCGTGGGACTCCGGCTTCGTCCGCCCGCAGCCGCCCGAGTGGCTCTCCGGCCGCACCGTCGCGGTCGTCGGCTCGGGCCCCGCGGGCCTCGCCGCCGCCCAGCAGCTCACCCGCGCGGGCCACACGGTCGCGGTCTACGAGCGTGCCGACAAGATCGGAGGGCTGCTGCGCTACGGCATCCCCGAGTTCAAGATGGAGAAGAAGGTCCTCGACAAGCGGCTGGAGCAGATGCGCCGCGAGGGCACCGTCTTCCGGGCCGGGGTGGAGGTCGGCGTCGACGAGCTGACCGCCGACCGGCTCCGGGAGCGGTACGACGCGGTCGTGCTCGCCATGGGCTCCACCGTTGCGCGCGACCTCGACGTCCCGGGCCGCCAGCTCGACGGCGTGCACCAGGCGATGGAGTTCCTGCCGCAGGCCAACCGCGCCGCGCTCGGCGAGGAGGTCGAGGGGCAGATCATGGCCACCGGCAAGCACGTCGTGATCATCGGCGGCGGCGACACCGGCGCCGACTGCCTCGGCACCTCGACCCGCCACGGCGCCGCCAGCATCACGCAGCTGGAGATCATGCCGGAGCCGCCGCACGCGCGGCCCGCGGGCCAGCCGTGGCCGACGTACCCGATGGTCTTCCGGGTCTCCTCGGCGCACGAGGAGGCGGGGGAGCGGGTCTACGCCGTGTCCACCCAGGAGCTGGTCGGTGACGACCAGGGCCGGGTGCGCGCGCTGCGCCTGGTCGACGTCGTGTTCGAGAACGGCCGGCCGACCGAGGTCGAGGGCACCGAGCGCGAGATCCCGGCCGACCTGGTGCTGCTCGCGATGGGGTTCACCGGTCCCGAGCGCGCGGGCCTGGTCGACCAGCTCGGCGTCGACCTCGACGAGCGCGGCAACGTCAAGCGCGACGGCGACTACCAGTCGTCGGTGCCGGGCGTCTTCGTCGCCGGCGACGTCGGTCGCGGGCAGTCGCTCATCGTGTGGGCGATCGCCGAGGGCCGCGCCGCCGCGGCGTCGGTGGACCGGTTCCTGACGGGGTCCACGACCCTGCCGGCGCCGATCCCGCCGCACGCCCGGCCGCTCGTCGTCTGACCGCTGCGGGAGGCTGGGCCGGTTCCGGGGCTTGGAACGATCAAAGTCGCGCTAGAGTCGTCACGTGCGTAGAGCCAAGATCGTCTGCACCCTGGGTCCGGCCACCTCCTCGCCGCGCCGCATCCGCGAGCTCGTGTACGCCGGGATGGACGTCGCCCGGCTGAACATGAGCCACGGCAGCCACGAGGACCACGCCGAGGCCTACCGCCTGGTCCGCGAGGCCGCCGACGCGAGCGGTCACGGCGTCGGCATCTTCGCCGACCTCCAGGGCCCCAAGATCCGCCTCGAGACGTTCGCCGACGGGCCGGTCCTGCTCCGGCGCGGCCAGCAGTGGACGATCACCACGCGCGACGTCCCGGGCGACGACAAGGCCTGCGGCACGACGTACAAGGGACTGCCGGGGGACGTGCACGCCGGCGACCCGATCCTCATCGACGACGGCAAGATCCGCCTCCGGGTGACCGGGGTCGAGGACGGCACCGACGTCCTCACCGAGGTGCTGGTCGGGGGGAAGGTCTCGAACAACAAGGGCATCAACCTCCCCGGCGTCGCGGTGTCCGTGCCCGCGCTGTCGGAGAAGGACATCGACGACCTGCGCTTCGCCCTCCGCCTCACGGTGGACTTCGTGGCGCTCAGCTTCGTCCGCGACGCCTCCGACGTCGACGACGTCCGCAAGATCATGGACGAGGAGGGCGTGCACCTCCCGGTCATCGCGAAGATCGAGAAGCCGCAGGCGATCGAGAACCTCGACGAGGTGATCGCGGCGTTCGACGGCTTCATGGTCGCGCGCGGCGACCTCGGTGTGGAGTGCCCGCTCGAGGACGTGCCGTTCCTGCAGAAGCGGATCATCGAGAAGGCCCGGCTCAACGCCAAGCCGGTGATCGTCGCGACCCAGATGCTGGAGTCGATGGTCGCCAACCCCGCGCCCACGCGTGCGGAGGCCTCCGACGTCGCCAACGCCGTCCTGGACGGCGCCGACGCGGTGATGCTCTCGGGCGAGACGAGCGTGGGGGAGTACCCCGTGCACACGGTCGAGACGATGGGCCGCATCGTCGCCGCCACCGAGGAGCACGCGCTCTCGGGCGACACGGTGGCGCGGCTGCGCCACATCGAGTGGGACCCGCACACCCGCGGCGGCGTGATCGCCAAGGCGGCCGCGGAGGTCGCCGAGCGGGTCGAGGCCAAGTACGTCGTGGCGTTCACCCAGTCCGGCGACTCCGCGCGGCGGATGTCGCGGCTGCGCGGCCCGATCCCGATCCTGGCGTTCACGCCGGAGGCCGCCGTCCGCTCGCAGCTGTCGATGTCGTGGGGCGTGGAGACGTTCAAGACCCAGACCGTCGAGCACACCGACGAGATGGTGCGCCAGGTCGACGAGCAGCTGCTGCGCATCGGCCGCGTGCAGGAGGGCGACCTGGTCGTCATCATCGCCGGGGCGCCGCCCGGCATCCCGGGCTCGACCAACGCGCTGCGCATCCACCGGATGGGCGACGCGATCAAGGGCGTCGCCCCGGCGTACCGCCGCGGCCGCTGAGCCGTGCCCCGGGTGGGATTCGAACCCACACTTGACGGTGTTTGAGACCGCTCTCTCTGCCGGTTGGAGTACCGGGGCCACGAGCGGCCACACCCTACCGCCGCTAGCCTGTTCCTGTGCCCGTGACCCAGTCCTCCACGCCGCCCTCCACGACGCGCACCGTCGTCATCGCCGAGGACGAGGTGCTGATCCGCATGGACCTCGCCGAGATGCTGACCGAGGAGGGGTACGACGTCGTCGGGCAGGCCGGCGACGGCGCCCGGGCGATCGAGCTCGCCGAGCAGCACCGCCCCGACCTGGTCATCCTCGACGTCAAGATGCCGGTGCTCGACGGGATCGCCGCCGCTGAGGCGATCGCCGGGCGGCGGATCGCCCCGGTCGTCATCCTCACGGCGTTCTCCCAGCGCGACCTGGTCGAGCGGGCGCGCGACGCCGGCGCGATGGCGTACCTGGTCAAGCCGTTCGCCAAGAGCGACCTGGTCCCGGCCATCGAGATGGCGGTGAGCCGGTTCGCCGAGCTCGGCCAGCTCGAGACCGAGGTGGCCGACCTGACCGAGCGGCTCGAGACCCGCAAGGCCGTCGACCGCGCCAAGGGCGTCCTGCAGCGCCAGCTCGAGCTCTCCGAGCCCGAGGCGTTCCGCTGGATCCAGAAGACCGCGATGGACCTGCGCCTTTCGATGCGGCAGGTCGCCGACGGCGTCATCGAGCACGGCCCGGGGATCGCCGGCGACTGACCGGCCCACGTGTGCGCCGGGTCACGGCCCGGTTACCGCACGGTTTCGCTTCGCGTCGATGGGACCGATGTGCCGCAGCACACCCTGGTGACCCCTAGACTGCTCCTCGCCCTCGCCGCCTGAGCGTGGAACGAACGGAGTTGTGTGTGGTGTCACGACTGATCGCGTGGCTGGTGGTGATGGTGGCGCTGGCGCTGCCGACCGCCGCTTACGCCGACGAGACGACCAGCCCGAGCGAGAGTCCCTCCGCTCCGGCAACCGGTACGCCGCCCGGCGACGGGACCGCGGTGGGCGTGACGCTCACCAACGAGTCCGAGAAGGGCGAGGACGGGAACCCGGCGCCGATCCCCGGCGTCACCTTGACCGTGAGCGAGGCCGAGGGCGAAGCCGTCGGCGAGGGCGTCACCGACGAGGCCGGCCAGGCGCTCATCCCGGTGCCCTCCTCCGGCAAGTACGTCGTGGAGCTGGACGAGGACACGCTGCCCGAGGGCGTCGAGCTCGACTCCAGCACCAGCAACCGGCTGGAGATCACGGTCCTCATCCAGGGCTCGCCGACGTACGGCATCTTCCCGATCGGCGTGCAGGCCTCCGACACCCGCGGGTTCGCCCAGGAGCTGGCCGACTCGATCGTCGCCGGTCTCCGGATCGGGCTGATCATCGCGCTGGCCGCGCTGGGCCTGAACCTGATCTTCGGCGCGACCGGCCTGACCAACTTCTCCCACGGTGAGCTGATCACCTTCGGCGGGATCATCACCTACCTCTTCGACCAGACCTTCGGGGTCCCGGTCATCCTGGCGGGCGTCCTGGCCGTGATCGTCTCCGGGTTCTTCGGCTATGCCCAGGACCGGCTGCTGTGGCGACCGCTGCGCGGCCGGGGCACCGGACTGATCGCGATGATGATCGTCTCGATCGGCTTCGGGCTGTTCCTGCGCAGCGTCTACCAGTACTTCTTCAGCAGCTCGACGCGCTCGCTCTCGGAGTACACGACCCAGGCCCGCCAGGAGTACGGCTTCCTGCGCCTCGCCGACAAGGAGATCGCGATCTTCGCGATCGCCATCATCACGATCACGGTGGTGTGCGTGGCGCTGATGCGCACCCGCTTCGGCAAGGCGATGCGGGCGGTCTCCGACAACCCGGCGCTCTCCGCGTCCTCGGGCATGCGGGTGGACACCGTCATCCGCAACGCCTGGATCCTGGGCACGGCGCTGAGCGGCCTCTCCGGCGTGCTGCTGGCGGTCAACAGCCAGATCAACTTCCAGTCCGGGTTCAAGCTGCTGCTGATGGTCTTCGCGGCGGTCACGCTCGGCGGCCTCGGCACCATCTGGGGTGCGTTGTTCGGCTCGATCGTCATCGGCCTCATGGTCGAGGTCGGCCCGGTGTTCGGCGTCCCGTCGTCCATCAAGGAGGTCGGTGCGCTCGTCGTGCTGATCCTCATCCTGCTGATCAGGCCGCAAGGCATCCTCGGCCGCCGCGAGCGGGTCGGGTAGAGGGGGACACGTGGACTTCCTGGAGATTCTCCGCACCGCGCTGCAGCAGGCCTTCGGCCCCAGCGCCATCGTGTACGCGCTCGCCGCGATCGGGCTGAACATCCACTTCGGCTACACCGGGCTGCTCAACTTCGGCCAGTCCGGCTTCATGGCGGTCGGTGCCTACGGTCTCGCCGTCACGGTGGTGATCGTCGGCTGGCCGTTCTGGATCGGCGTGCTGTTCGCCTTCCTCGCACCGTTCGTGCTGGCCATCGTGCTGGGGCTGCCGACGCTGCGCCTGCGGGCCGACTACCTGGCGATCGCGACCATCGCGACCGCCGAGATCCTCCGCCTGGTCTTCGGCTCCGTCGAGCTCAAGGACCAGTTCGGCGGCTCGAACGGCCTCACCGGCTACTCGCGCACCTACAAGGACTTCAACCCCTACTCCGAGGGCATCGACTGGGGCTTCATCCGCTACAGCCGCGACGACCTGTGGAACGTCACGGTCGGCTGGGGCCTGGTCGCGATCAGCTGCCTGATCGTCTGGGCCCTGATGCGCAGCCCGTGGGGCCGCGTGCTCCGCTCCATCCGCGAGGACGAGGACGCCGTGCGCTCGCTCGGCAAGAACGTCTTCGCCTACAAGATGCAGGCGCTGATCCTCGGTGGCATGTTCGGCGGCCTGGCGGGTCTCTACTTCGCCCTCAAGCAGTCCTCCGTGGTGCCCAACGACTACTCCACGAACCTGACGTTCTTCGCCTACACCGCGCTGCTGATCGGCGGTGCCGCCCGGGTCCTCGGCCCGGTCGTGGGCGCGATCATCTTCTGGTTCCTGCTCTCCGGGATCGGCTCGCTGTTCTCCCAGCTGACCCGCGGGGACGACCCGATCCTGCCGGCGTCGATCATGGACGGGACGCAGGCCAGCCTGATCCGGTTCATCCTCGTCGGCCTGGCTCTCATGCTGCTGATGATCTTCCGACCACAGGGGATCTTCGGCGACCGTAAGGAGATCGCGATCGATGGCCGCTGACAAGAACGCCGCGCAGGCCGCCCTGGCAGGGGTGGCGACCGACCCCGGCGCCAAGAAGCCCGACCCGATCGTCGTGGGCAGCAACATCACCCGCACCTTCGGCGGTCTCAAGGCCGTCGACGTCGAGCACATCGAGATCCAGCGCGGCGTGATCACCGCGCTCATCGGGCCGAACGGCGCCGGCAAGACCACGCTGTTCAACCTGCTGACCGGCTTCGACGAGCCCGGCACGGGGACCTGGAGCTTCAACGGCCGCTCGCTGCAGCGGGTCGCGGCGTTCAAGGTCGCCCGGCTGGGCATGGTGCGCACCTTCCAGCTCACCAAGGTCCTCTCCAAGCTCACCGTCATCGAGAACATGCGGCTGGGCGCGACCGACCAGAAGGGCGAGAGGTTCTGGGCGGCGCCGTTCAAGTGGCTCTGGTCGAGCCAGGAGGACGAGATCACCCGCCGCGCCGACGAGCTGCTCGCGCGCTTCAAGCTGGACGCCAAGCGCGAGGACTTCGCCGGGTCGCTCTCCGGTGGCCAGCGCAAGCTGCTGGAGATGGCGCGCGCGCTGATGGTCGACCCCGAGCTGATCATGCTCGACGAGCCGATGGCGGGCGTGAACCCCGCGCTGAAGCAGTCCCTGCTGGGGCACGTGCAGTCGCTGCGCGACGAGGGCCGCACCGTGCTCTTCGTCGAGCACGACATGGACATGGTCCGGCACATCTCCGACTGGGTCATCGTGATGGCCCAGGGCCAGATCGTCGCGGAGGGCACCCCGCAGTCGGTGATGGCCGACCAGCGCGTGATCGACGCCTACCTCGGCGCCCACCACGACACCGACCTGAGCGAGATCGACGAGGCGGCCCTGGAGGCCGAGATCGAGGCCGAGCTCGAGGAGGAGCAGCGATGAGCGACATGACCCCGGAGCGCGAGGCGCACCTGGCGGCAGCCGACGGCGCGGTGCTGCGCGCCGACAACCTGATCGCCGGCTACCTGCCCGGCGTGAACATCCTCAACGGGGCGGACCTGTACTGCCACCCCGGCGAGCTGGTCGGCATCATCGGCCCCAACGGCGCCGGCAAGTCGACGCTGCTCAAGGCGCTGTTCGGCCTGGTCAAGGTGCACACCGGTGCGGTCCAGCTCAAGGGCGAGGACATCACCAACCAGCGGGCCGACCAGCTGGTCACCAAGGGCATCGGCTTCGTGCCCCAGTCCAACAACGTCTTCCCGAGCCTCACCATCGAGGAGAACCTCGAGATGGGCTGCTACCAGGCACCCAGCACGTTCTCGGAGCGCTTCGACTTCGTGACCGGGCTGTTCCCGACCCTGGGCACCCGCCGCAAGCAGCGCGCCGGCTCGCTCTCGGGCGGCGAGCGACAGATGGTCGCCATGGGCCGCGCGCTGATGATGAACCCGTCGGTGCTGCTGCTCGACGAGCCCTCCGCCGGTCTGTCCCCGGTGATGCAGGACGAGGTCTTCGTGCAGACCCGCAAGATCAACAAGGCCGGCGTCTCGGTCGTGATGGTCGAGCAGAACGCCCGCCGCTGTTTGCAGATCTGCGACCGCGGCTACGTCCTCGACCAGGGCCGCAACGCCTACACCGGCACCGGCAAGTCGCTGGCCGACGACCCCAAGGTGATCGAGCTCTACCTCGGCACCCTCGGCGCCGCCTGACCCACGCACGACGTACGACAGAAGGGGCCCGGGAGCATCGCTCCCGGGCCTCTTCTTTGTTGCGCGGCGGTCCTGGCGGCGAGGGCAGGCCGCCGTACGACGGTTTCGCTGGTTCTTGACCGACGGACCTTCCTCTTGACCGATGAAGCTCCGTCGGTCAGGGGGAAGATTCACCGGTTGACCGGTGAATCCTGCCGTCCCCGCGGCCCGTCGTGGCGGTCGTGGCGAGGGCGGGCCGTCGTACGGCGGTTCGCTGGTTCTTGACCGACGGACCTTCCTCTTGACCGATGAAACTCCGTCGGTCAGGGGGAAGATTCACCGGTCGACCGGTGAATCCTCCCGCCGGTCGCAGCCCCAGCGCGCAGCACCAGGAACGGGGAAGGGCCCCGGAGCGATGCTCCGGGGCCCTTCTCGTGGTGCGGGTGGTGCTGGGTGGTGCAGGTGCTCAGATCGCGCCGCTGATGTACTCGACGGGCGCGATCTTGTTCTTCGCGTCGTACTCGTAGATGCCGATGGACGCGGCGGTCGGGCTGCCGGTCTCACCGAACTCGATCGGACCGGAGACACCGTTGTAGTCGATGTCCTCGCCGTCCTCGAGCAGACCGGCGCACTCCTCGAAGGTGGTGCACTCGGTGCCGCCCGTGGTGACGTTGACCATCTCGGCCGCGACGTCCTCACCGGCGTCGCTCTTGGCGGCGATCGCCGCGAGCGAGGACGTGACGACGGCGTCGTAGGACTCGGCCGAGTAGGCGTAGTCGGTCAGGTCCGGGTCGACGGTGGCGAGACGCTCGCGGAAGTCGCCCGCGGTGTCGGCGCCGGGGATGGTGCCCTTGGTGCCCTCGAGCGTGCCCGGGGGCAGCGGCGCGTCGCCGTCCTCGCTGTAGTCGGCGGTGTTGCCGTCCACGAAGTAGGTCGGCTGGTCCTTGGGACCGGCACCCGCGGCGATGAGCTGCGGGATGATCGAGGTGGTCTCCTCGAAGGCGATCAGGACGACGGCGTCGGCACCCGAGCCGGCGATCTCCTGGACCTGCGAGTCGTAGGACTGGGCCTTCTCGCCGTAGAACACGGTGGCGGCGACCTTGGAGCCGGCGGCCTCGAGGTTCTTGGCGACCTCGGAGGCCAGCGTCTCGCCGTACGCGTCCTGGCGGGCCAGGATGGCGACGTTCTTGCGGCCGTCCTGGACCAGGAGGTTGGCGAGCACCGCACCCTGGAGGATGTCGGAGGGCGCCGTGCGGAAGTACAGGTCGGGCTCCGCGTAGTCGCCCTCGTCGAACGCCGTGGAGGTGTTCGCGGGGGAGAACATGATCGAGCCGGCCGACATGATCTTGTCGATCACGGTGAGCGAGACACCGGACGAGGCAGCACCGACGACGACGTCCGCGCCGGCGTCGAGCAGCTTGTCGGTCTCGGCGGGGGCGATGCCCGAGTCGGTGTCGCCGGAGTCGCCACGCACGTGGACGACGTCCTTGCCGTTGACACCGCCTGCGGCGTTGATGTCCTCGACGGCGAGGTCGACGCCCGCGAACTCGGGCGGGCCGAGGTAGGCGAGGCTGCCGGTCTGCGGCAGGAGCGAGCCGAACGTGAGCGTGCCGTCGCCACCCTCGGCGGCCGGCGTGGAGCTCTCGCTCTCGCTGCTGCTGGGGTCGGACGTGGGCTCGTCGCCGCCGTCGTCGTCGCTACCGCACCCAGCGAGCACCAGGGCGCTCGCCGTGGCCACGACGGCCAGGCGGAGAGTCAGGGAATTGCGCTTCATCTATCCTCCGGAGTTTTCAGGAAGCACCATGCGGGCATGGGCACCACCAGGCAACCTAGTGTCATCGCGGGTCTTTGGTGGCTCGGTCCTCGACATCGCTCCTATTGATGCCGTTTTGTGACCAAGATGACGCCCTGCGCCCGGTCAGCGGAGCCCGGCGACCACGGTGACCAGCAGCGGTGCCACCAGCAGCGCCGGCAGCAGGTCGGCGACCGGGACGTCGCGCACGCGCAGCAGCCGCAGCGCGATGCCGACCAGGAGCAGGCCGCCCACGGAGGTGAGGGCGGCGAGGTGCGCGTCGGGCAGGACGTCGCCCAGCCCGAGGCCGGCGAGGGTGAGGCCGCCCTGGACGGCGACGATCGTGGTGATGCTGGCGGCCACGCCCCAGCCGAAGGACGCCGCGAACGCGATCGCGGCGAACCCGTCGAGCGCCGACTTCAAGAAGAGCTGGTCGGCGCCGTTGCCGAGCCCGTCGTTCAGGGAGCCGAGGATGGTCAGCGGGCCGGTGCAGAAGAGCAGGGAGGAGGCGACGAACCCCTCGACGAACCGGCGCCGCTCGGCGGTGCCGGCCTCGCCGGCCAGCCGGCGCTGCAGCCAGCCGCCGAACGACGTGACCCGGTCCTCGATGCGCAGCAGCGACCCCACGATCCCGCCGACGAGCAGCGACCCGAGCACGATCAGCATGGGTGCGCTGTCGCCGACCTCGCGGGCCAGGTCGTCGTCGAGGACGGCGACCGCGGACGTCGCGGCAATCAGGAGCGTGACCAGTCCCAGGCCGTCGGTGACGACCTCGCGGGTGCGCATCGGCAGCCGGTTGCCGAGCAGCACCCCGAGGAGGGACCCGAGCAGCACCGTGGCGACGTTCACGGCGGTCCCGGTCCCAGGGATCATCCCGGACCCTCCCTCTCCCATCGGCGGCGAGCAGAGAGTAGCCTCGCCCGCAGAGTCGCGCCCACGAGGCACAGCCCGGCGCGCTCGCCGCACCAGGCGGCCCGGGGGTGACCACGACCATGTCGAGGATGGACCGATGATGCGGACCTTGGTGACGCAGCGGAGCGCCGTGCGCGCGGACGCGCCGTTCCTGGTCGGCCTCTGGAGCGAGTCCCTGCGCAAGGTCGACCGGGAGGACCAGGTCGCCGACCTCGAGCAGATCATCGAGCACGCCCACGGCTCGGACGAGCACCGCCTCGTCATCGCGGAGTACGACGGGTGCTCGGCGGGCGCCGTCCACCTCGCTGTGGCCACGCTCAGCTCCATCAACCTCGAGCGCACGGTGCAGGCGCTCTCGCCGCACGTGCTGCCGGAGTTCCGCCGCCACGGGGTCGGTCGCTCGCTCATGGAGGCGGCCGTGACGTTCGCCGAGGAGCTCGGGGTCGGCATGATCACCACCGCCGCCGCGGCAGGGTCGCGCGACGCCAACCGGTTCCTCGCCCGGCTCGCCCTCGGCCCGCAGGTCGTGGTCCGGGCCGCGCCGACGACCGCCGTCCGCGCCCGGCTGACCGCGCAGCGTCCGGCGGGGCAGCGGGGCCGCCAGCTCGGCCAGGTGCTGGCCGCGCGCCGGTCGCTGCGGCGCTCGCAGCTGCCCGCCGACGCCGGCTGAGCCGCCGACCGCCGACCCGGCGGTCAGAGACCGACGCGCTCCCGCGGGACCAGCGCGCAGGTGATCCGCGCGGTGCACACGCGCTTGCCGCGCTCGTCGGTGATCACGACCTCGTAGCAGGCCGAGCTCCCGCCGAGGTGCACCGCCGTCGCGACCCCGGTGACGAACCCGCTGGTGGCGGAGCGGTGGTGGGTCGCGTTGATGTCGACGCCGACCGCGACCTTCGTCGGGGCGGCGTGCACCGAGGAGCCGATCGACCCGAGGGTCTCGGCCAGCACGACCGACGCGCCGCCGTGCAGGAGCCCGTACGGCTGGGTGTTGCCCTCCACGGGCATCCGGGCCACGACGCGCTCGGCGGAGACCTCGACGATCTCGACGCCCATCTTGTCGTTCAGGCCACCCATCCCGTGGGGCATCGAGGCCAGGTACTGCTCGACGGACTGCTCCTCGCTCATGGGGCCATCCTGCCTGTCCCCGGGCGCCGATAGAGTCGCAGGGTGCCTGAGCCGACCCGACCGCGCCTGCTGCTCCTCGACGGCCACTCCCTGGCCTACCGCGCGTTCTTCGCGCTGCCGGTGGAGAACTTCTCGACGGCCACCGGGCAGCACACCAACGCCGTCTACGGCTTCACCTCGATGCTGGTCAACGTGCTGCGCGACGAGCAGCCCACCCACGTCGCGGTCGCCTTCGACGTCTCCCGGCAGACCTTCCGCCTCGAGCAGTACGCCGAGTACAAGGCCAAGCGGAACAAGACCCCCACCGAGTTCGGCAGCCAGCTCCCGCTGATCGAGCAGGTCCTGGACGCCTTCGGGATCACCTACCTGAAGAAGGACGGCTTCGAGGCCGACGACATCATCGCCACGCTCACCACGCAGGCGGTCGCCGCCGGCATGGACGTGCTGATCCTCACCGGCGACCGCGACTCCCTCCAGCTGGTCAGCGACCACGCGACGGTGCTCTACCCGATGCGCGGCGTCTCCGACCTGGCCCGGATGACCCCCGAGGCCGTCGAGGCCAAGTACGGCGTGCCGCCGAGCCGCTACCCCGAGCTGGCGGCGATCGTGGGGGAGACCTCCGACAACCTGCCGGGCGTCCCCGGCGTCGGCCCGGGGTACGCCGCCAGGTGGATCAACCAGTTCGACGGGCTCGACAACGTCATCACCCACGCCGACCAGATCACCGGCAAGAAGGGCGAGTCCCTGCGCGCCCACCTCGGCGACGTGATCCGCAACCGCCAGCTCAACGCCCTGGTCTGCGACCTCGACCTCGAGCACGCGCCGGAGGCCCTGGTGCCGGCGCCGTTCGACCGGCAGACGACGCTCACGCTCTTCGACGAGCTGGAGATCCGCGGCGAGCTGCGCACCCGCGCCCTCGACACGCTCGGCGCCGAGGAGGTGCCGGTCGACGAGGGCGGCTTCGAGCTGTCCGGACGCCGGCTCGCCCCGGGCGAGGTCGGCGCGTTCCTCGCCGGACTCGGCGGCCAGCACGTCGGCGTCCACGTCCGCGGCACCTGGGGCTCCGGCACCGGCGTCGTCGAGGGCATCGCCGTCGCCGACGTCACCGGCCTCGCGGCGTACGTCGACGTCGCCGAGCTGACCCCGGAGGACGACCAGGCCCTCGCCGCGTGGCTGGCCGACCCCGCGCGCCCGAAGGTGCTCCACGACGCGAAGGGTCCGCTGCACGCCCTGGCGGCGCACGGCTGGACGCTCGCGGGGCTGGTCAGCGACACCGCGCTCGCGGCGTACCTCGTCCAGCCCGACCAGCGCTCCTACAACCTCGCCGACCTCACGCTGCGCCACCTGCGGCGCGAGCTGCGCCACGAGAGCGAGTCCGACCAGGGCAGCCTCTTCGACGACCCGGCCGCGGGCGGCGACGACGTCGCCGAGACCGCGATGCTGCACGCGCGGGCCGTCATCGACCTCGCCGAGGCGCTGGACGGCGAGGTCGAGGCGGCCGGGGGCACCCGGCTGCTGGCCGAGGTCGAGCTGCCGCTGGTCGACCTGCTGGCGACGATGGAGCAGACCGGCATCGCGGTGGACACCGAGCACCTCGAGGAGCTCGAGTCCCACTTCGCCGCCGAGGTCCGCTCGGCCGCGGAGGAGGCGTACGCGGTGATCGGCAAGGAGATCAACCTCGGCTCGCCCAAGCAGCTGCAGGTGGTGCTCTTCGACGAGCTCGACATGCCCAAGACCAAGCGCACCAAGACCGGCTACACCACCGACGCCGACGCGCTGCAGGCGCTCTACGTCAAGACCGAGCACCCGTTCCTGCTGCACCTGCTGCGGCACCGCGACGTGGCCCGGCTGCGCCAGACCATCGAGGGCCTGCTCAAGACCGTCACCGACGACGGCCGCATCCACACGACGTTCAACCAGATGATCGCCGCGACCGGCCGGCTCTCCAGCACCGACCCCAACCTGCAGAACATCCCGGTCCGCACCGAGGAGGGCCGCCGGATCCGGGAGGGGTTCGTCGTGGGCCCGGGCTACGAGTCGCTGATGACGGCCGACTACAGCCAGATCGAGATGCGGATCATGGCCCACCTCTCCGAGGACGACCTGCTCATCGAGGCGTTCCGGTCGGGCCGCGACTTCCACTCCATCGCCGCGGCCCGGGTCTTCGACGTCCCGACCGACGCGGTGAGCGCCGAGATGCGCGCCAAGATCAAGGCGATGAACTACGGGCTGGCCTACGGCCTGTCGGCGTTCGGGCTCGGTCAGCAGCTCGGCATCGAGCCGTCCGAGGCGCGGGGGCTGATGGAGGAGTACTTCCAGACCTTCGGCGGCATCCGCGACTACCTCTCCGGGGTGGTGGACGAGGCCCGCAAGACCGGGTTCACCGAGACGATCATGGGACGCCGGCGCTACCTGCCCGACCTGACCAGCGACAACCGGCAGCGCCGGGAGATGGCCGAGCGGATGGCGCTCAACGCGCCGATCCAGGGCTCCGCCGCCGACCTGATCAAGATCGCGATGCTCCGGGTCGACGCGGCGATCCACGAGGCGGGGCTGAGGTCGCGGATGCTCCTCCAGGTCCACGACGAGCTCGTGCTCGAGGTCGCGCCGGGGGAGCGCGAGCAGCTCGAGGCCCTGGTGCGCGCCGAGATGGGTGCCGCCGCCGACCTCGCCGTGCCGCTCGACGTCTCGGTCGGCACCGGCCGCAGCTGGCACGAGGCCGCCCACTAGGGGGTCGCGGGCTCCTGCTCGCGGTGGTGGTTCATCCGCCAGAGGCTCAGCGTGAAGAGCAGCGCGAACAGCGTCGCGTCGATCACCACGACGGCGGTCAGCAGGCCGTCGAGCGTCCCCAGGGCCGTGCCGGCCACGACCAGGCACACCACGGCGAGCACCACGAGGTACGCCGACCGGGTGCCCTGGCGGGCGAGCACCGAGTAGACCAGCAGCTGCAGCATCGCCAGCAGGGTGCCGAGCACCGCGAAGAGCCACAGGCGGGAGCGGACGTCGGCGTAGTCGTCCCCGCCGATGAAGATCATCGCGAGGTCGGCCAGCGCCCAGGAGGCCAGCACGCCCACGACGCCCAGGGCCAGGACCGAGCCGAGGCTGCGCATCAGGGCGCGCCGTCGCTCGCCCACCGTCGACATCGACGGGAACGCGACCACGACCACGAACTGGGGCAGGAAGAGCATCGCCTTGGTGAGGATCAGGCCGCCGGCGTACAGGCCGCTGTCGTGGGAGCTGAGCACGTTGCGGGCGATCACGATGTCGATGTTGGAGAGCAGGAAGAAGGCCAGCAGGGACAGCGAGCTGCGGGCGGCCTCGCGGACGGTGGGTCGCAGGTCGTTGGTCTCGCTCCGCTCGCCGGGCTTGCGGGGGTGCCGCAGGAGGAGCCAGCCCACGACGGCGGGGACGAACATCGCCAGGGTGACGCCCGCCATGGCCGCTCCCTCGGTGGGACGGACCACGATGGCCAACGACCCCAGGACGAGGCGGGACAGGCCCATGGCCAGGTAGACCGCGCCGAGGCCGAGCCAGCGGCGCTCGCCCTGGAGGATGCCCGCCTGTCCGCCGAGGATGGTCAGCGGCACCGCCGTCACCGCCACCAGCAGCGCGGGGACGATGCTGTCGAGGCGCAGCAGCTGCCACACGGCGGGGGCGAGGACCAGGAGCAGCAGGCCGAGGGCGAGACCGGCGCGGTAGGTGACGCGGAGGATCACGTCCTCGATCTGCGCCACGTGGTGCGGGGTGGCCGAGATCCGCCGGGCCGCGGTGGCCTGCAGGCCCAGCTGCAGCACCCCGACGACCATCAGCAGGGCCATCAGGCTCGCGACCCCGCCGTACTGGGCAGGACCGAGCAGCCGGGCGGCGACCATCTGGTAGCCGTAGGTCGCGACGTTCATGACCATCATGGCCACGGCGATGCCGGCGCCACTGCCGAGGAGCCCACGCCATCGTCCAGGAGTGGCCTCGACCTGGCGCACGTTCGTCACGTCCCTGAGGGTAGGACAGTCCCGCGGGCGGGTCCGGACCGGACCTCGGCCCGGTCCGGGGCCGCCGGGATCCCCCGCTACCCTTGCCTCCGCTCGGGCTGGACCGAGGTCGGGGGAGGTGTCGTGTCGGCAGGTGTTCAGTCCGTGACCCGCGCCGCGACGACGCCCCACGACAGCGAGGAGCCACGCGCGGCGTGGTGGACGCCGTCGGGCGCGGCGGCCGCCGGTCTCTACCTCCTCTTCGCGTTCGTCTCGCTCCTCCAGCAGCCGGGGCGCACGACGTACGACACCCGCGCCGAGCTGAGCGAGCGCCCGGGCAGCTTCCTCGCCGAGACCTTCACGCTGTGGCACCCCGACTCGAACTTCGGTGAGTTCCAGAACCAGGCCTACGGCTACCTGTTCCCCCAGGGGTCGTGGTTCCTCGTGACCGACTGGCTCGGGATGGAGGCCTGGGTCAGCCAGCGCTTGTGGTCCGCGCTCGTGCTCGTCGTCGCGTGCGAGGGCGCGCGCCGGGTCGCCAGGGCCCTGGAGCTTCCCGGCCCCGCCGCCCTGCTGGCCGGCCTGGCCTTCGCCTTCTCCCCGCGGCTGCTGGGCACGGCCGCGGTCATCACGGGGGAGTCACTGCCCGGGGCCATGCTGCCGTGGGTGCTGCTGCCGGTGCTGCTGGCCGTCCAGGGCCGGCTGGCCGCACGCCCGGCCCTGCTGCTCGGCGCGGCCGCCGTCGTGTGCATGGGCGGTGTCAACGCCGTCGAGAACGCCGGCGCGCTGCCGCTGGTGCTGATCGTCGTGGTGTGGGCCCTCCGGCGCGGTCTCGTCGACCGTCGCTTCGCCCTGTCCTGGGCCGCCCTGACGACGCTGGCCTCGGTGTGGTGGATCCTCCCGCTTCTCCTCCTGGCCGGCTACGCCCCACCGTTCTACGAGTACGTCGAGAGCGCCGCGAACACCACCGCGATCATCGGTCCGTCCGAGGCGATCCGGGGTGGCTCGCACTGGGTCGCCTACCTGGTCACCGGCGACCAGCACTGGTGGCCCGCCGCCCACGCCCTGGTGGCGACGCCGTGGCTCGTGCTGGTCGCGGCGGTCCTCTCCGCCGTCGGCCTGTTCGGCTTGGCGCGCTTCCCGCACCCGGTGCGCGGGCCGCTGCTCCTCTCTGCGGTCGTGGGTCTGGTCGCCCTCACCGTGGCGAACGGCAGCTGGGCGGGCAGCCCGCTCTCCGGCGTGGCCCGGCCCCTGCTCGACGGTGAGCTGCAGATCTTCCGCAACGTCCACAAGATCGACCCGTCCGTCCGGTTGCCGCTGGCCCTCGGGCTGGGCTACGCGGTGGCCAGCACCCTGGACCTCCTGGCCCGCCGATGGCCGCGGACCGTGTCGCTGCGCCCGTTGCTGGTGATGACGATGGCGCTGACGATCCTGTCGCTGGGCCACCCCTACCTGGTGAACCAGGCCCGGTCGCCGGGGTGGGACGAGATCTCCCGGCCCTGGCAGCAGGCCCAGGCCTACCTGGAGGAGCGCCAGGACGGTCGGTCCACCCTGGTCCTGCCGGGTTCCGGCTTCGCGCAGCAGGACTGGGGATGGACGCTCGACGAGCCCCTCCTCGTCCTCGGAGGCGTCAACCGCGTGACCCGCAGCCAGGTCCCGCTCGTCCCCGGCCAGACGATCCGCTTCCTCCACGAGCTCGACCAGCTGGCCAGCAGCGGGCACGCCACCCCCTGGCTCGGCAGGCAGCTGGCCAGGGCCGGGATCGGCCACGTCATCATCCGTCGCGACCTGGTGCGTCGGCTGACCGGCTCCCCGCACCCGGGAGGCTCCGGGGTCTCCGCTGCTCGGGGCGGTCTCGAGAGCGTCGCCCAGTTCGGCAGCGACGGCGAGGGTGGTCCCGAGGTCGAGGTCCTCGCGGTGGACGAGGAGCTGCCCGTGCTCCGCACGACCGCCACCCGGGACGTGCTCACGGTCCGCGGTGCTCCCGAGAGCATCTTGTCGTTGCAGGAAGCGGAGGCCGTCGCGCCGGGACAGGCCACCGTGCTCGAGGGCGAGCAGGGGTGGGACCGGGAGGCGGACGTCGTCACGGACGGCGACCAGCGCCGGGAGCGCGCCTTCGGCGTCAACGACGAGTCGGTCTCCGCCGTCCTCGGGCCCGACGAGGACTGGCGCACCGAACGCGCCGCGCACGACTTCCCCACGGTGCCGGGCGCGGAGAAGGTGGTCGCGTCCTACGACGGACTGAGCCGGGTCCTCGCGTCCTCCGCCCAGGGCTACGCCGACAACTTCGGAGCCGTGGTCCCGCAGGCGGCCCCGTACTCGGCGGTCGACGGCGATCCCCAGACCCGGTGGGTCACCTCGTACGCCACGAACCCGCGGGACCAGTGGCTGCGCCTGGAGTTCGACGAGCCCACACCGGTCCGTGAGGTCTCGGTGCTGCCGGTCGTCGACGACGAGGCGGTGGCCCCGGTCCGGGAGTTCGAGGTGCGGGCGGACGGGCAGCGCCGGACGGTCCGCGGCCACGCGTCCGGTGCCCCCTCGGTGGTCGAGTTCGACGGCTCGCCCGTGGAGTCGCTCGAGGTACGGGTGACCAAGGCGGCGACGCGGGAGAGGTGGGCCCGGGTCGGGATCCGCGAGCTGTCCGTCGACGGCCTCCGGCCCACCCGGAGCCTGGTGGTGCCGGGCGAGGTCGAGCACGGTGCGGCCTGGGTGTTCCACACCGGCGCCGAGCGCCGGGCGTGCACGATCACGGTCGGCGTGCCGAGCTGCGACGTCGCCCGGATCCGCGCGCCCGAGGAGCGCGCCGGGATGGACCGGACCTTCACCACCGCCGCCCCGTCCGTGCACCGGGTCCGCGGCTGGGTCTCACCGCGGGCGACCCTCGAGGCGGGCCGCCTGCTGGAGCCCCTCGACGCCGGGCAGCAGGTGACGAGCAGCTCCACCTTCGGGCAGGACCCCAAGGTGTCGAGCCGGTTCGCCTACGACGGCGAGCTCACGACGGCGTGGGTGTCCGCCGGCGAGGACCGCAACCCCACCCTGGTCTTCGAGTGGGCGCGGCCGCAGCTGGTCTCCGGTGTCTCGGTGCTCCCCGGCAGCGATGCCGAGGGGGTGCCGACCCGTGGTCTGCTGCGGGACGGCCGGCGCTCCGTCGAGGTCTCGCTCATCGGGACCGAGATCCCGGCCTGGCGCCCGTTCCGGACCCGCCGCCTCGAGCTGGAGCTGCTCCCGCCCTCCGGCACCGAGCGCGTGGTGGTCCCGGAGGTACGGCTGACCGGGGTCGAGGTGACCCGGCCGCTGCGGGGCGACGAGCCGACCGGTCGCCCCTGCGGGTTCGGGCCCAACATCGTCATCGACGGGGTGGCCGTGAAGACGCGGGTGTGGGGGACCATGAGCGACGTCGCCAACGGGAGCCCCCTGCGCTTCGCGAGCTGCGCCGCCCCGGGCAGCGGCGCCGGGAACGCCCTGGTCCGCCTCAGCCCCGGTCGCCACCGGCTGTTCACGCCGCCGAGCGCCGAGTTCACGGTCACGCAGGTCGCCGGGGTCGTCCCCGGGAAGGCGGTCACGACGTACGCCGAGCGCGAGGTCGACGTCACGGGGTGGGGGGCGACCAGCCGCTCGGCCGAGGTGTCGGCCGGGGACGAGTCCCTGCTCTTCCTCCCCGAGAACTTCAACCCCGGCTGGGAGGCCACGGTCGACGGGGAGCCGCTGGACCCGGTCCGGGTGGACGGCTGGCAGCAGGGCTGGGTCCTTCCGGAGAGCGGCGACGTCACCGTGCAGCTCCAGTACCAGCCCCAGCGGTGGTACGCCTGGATGATGCCGTTCGGGCTTGCCGTCAGCGGTCTGGTGGCACTGGCCGGCCTGGCCGCCGGGGTCGGCGTGTGGCGTCGTCAGCGCGGCCGGGACTGGCCGCGGCCCGGCGACGCCTGGCGGATGCTGCGACCGTCGCGGCTGCGGGTCCGGGGCGCCTACGTGGCCGCGGCCCTCGTCCTGCTCTTCCTGGGCCCAGCGGCGACGGTGGGGCTGCTGCTCGGGGCCGCGTCCCACGCCCGGTCCTGGCCGGGTCGCCGCCTGGACCGGTGGCGCGCGGCGTGGCAGGGCCACGTGCCGGCCACCACGGCGGCGGTGCTCGTGGTCCTCGCCGCCGTCCTCGACGTGACCCCCGGCCCCCGGTGGCTCGCGCCGCCGGCGGACGCCCTGACGCTCCTGGCCATCGGGATCGTCATCGGCATCGTCCTGGGGCTGCCCTCGGCCGCCCGCTCCCGAGTCCGGGTCGCGGCATGAGCCCGGTAGCGGCCGGGAGCCCGTGGCGAGGCCGGCACGCCCTGGCGGCCCTGGTGGTCATGGCGGTCATGGTCGTCTGGCGCTCAGTGCTGGTGGGCAGGTCCTACTTCAACCAGGACGACTTCTACCTCTCCGCCCGGGGCGCGCGGAGCGAGCTGACCTGGGGCTACCTGTTCGAGCCGTTCGCGGGGCACATCATCCCCGCCCAGCAGCTGAACTTCTGGCTCGTCGGCACCCATGCGCCGTTCAACTGGGGCGTGGTCGCGGCCGAGGTGGTGGTGCTGCAGCTGCTGGCCACGATCGTGATGTGGCACCTCCTATCCCGGCTGCTCCCGGGACGCTGGGTGCGGGTGCCGCTGCTCGCGGTCTTCGCCCTGTCCCCGCTCACGCTGATGCCCACGCTGTGGTGGTCCGCCGCCCTCGCCCTCTGGCCGCACGTGCTCTGCTCGCTGCTGGCGATGCTCTTCCTGGTCCGCGCCCGCCAGGACGCCGGGCGGACCTGGGTGAACCTGGCCGCCGTGGTGGGCTGGTGCGCGCTCGGGCTGGCCTGGCACTCCCGCGCGGTCCTCATCGTGCCGGTGCTGTTCGGCCTCGCGGTCGCGCTGGCCGACGAAGCCTCGGGCTGGCGCCGGCTGTGGGCGGCGACGCGCAGGTTCTGGTACCTGTGGCTGGTGCTCGTGGCCGGGCTGGTGGCGTACTTCGTGGTCCGGGAGTCGGTGACGACGGTCTCGGGCGGGACGGACTCCGTCCGGGAGGCGCTCGCCATCGCCTGGCAGTACATCGGCCGGAACGTCGTGCCGGGGCTGCTCGGCGGCCCCTGGGCCGCCGACCTGCGCGGCGGTGCGGTCGGACCGCACCTGTGGGTCACGATCGTCTCGCTGGTGCTGGCCGCGGCCGTCGCGGGGCTGCTGCTCTGGCGCGGGGGGCCGGCCCGCCGCTGGGCGCTGGCACTGCTGCTGGCCTACGTGGTCGCGGACCTGACGCTCCTCGTGACCGGCCGGGGGTCCTTCGGCCGCATCATCGCGCTCGACCCCCGGTACGCGGCGGACGTGCTGCACGTGGCAGTCCCCGCCGTCGCCATCGCGCTGCGGGGGGCCGCTCCCGGGTTCGGGTTCGCCTGGGCCGACACGCGGTGGCGGCGCCGGCGCACGCTCGTGCTCGGCCTCGGGACGGCGGCGTACGTCGTGGGCGCGTGCTTCGGCACCGCGGTGCTGGTCCCGCACTTCCAGAACACCGAGGACCGCAGCTTCGTCGCGAACCTCCGCGCCGACCTGGCCGCGGACCCGAACCAGGTCGTGCGGGACGAGCTGATCCCGCCGGAGCTGGTGCTCCCGCTCGTCGGGGAGGACGCGACCCTGTCCTCGGTCTTCGCCTCCCTGCCGGAGTCACCGGCGTTCGACGAGCCGTCGTCCCGGTTGCGGGTGGTCGGGGACGACGGCAGGCTTCGCCGCCTGGACCTGGCGGGCTCGATCCCGAGCAAGCCGGGTCGCGCGGAAGGCTGCGGCTACGCCGTCGGGAGAGCGACCAAGCGGGTGCCGTTCCTCGTCGGGATCCGAGGTCGGCTGGTGGTGCGGCTGAGCTACTTCACCAACGGGGAGTCCACGGTCGAGGTGTCCGCGGGGGACTGGAGCACCACGTTCCTCGCCCGTCCGGGACCGAACGAGGTCTGGATCCCGCTGCCCGACCAGGGCGAGGAGGTCGAGGAGCTGCGGCTGCGGGCGACGGGTCCCTGGACGGTGTGCGTGCCGAGTCTCGAGGCCGGCCTGCCGGAGACGCCGTGACCCTGCGGGTGCTGCGCGCACCCCGCGGCCAGGACCTCGTGCTGGGCCTGGTGCTGACCGCCGTGATGATCGGACCGCTGTTCGGCGGGCAGGGGTTTTGGCTCTTCGGCGACATGGTGTTCGTCCCGTCCCAGCCCTGGAAGAGCACCTGGCTGGGCCTGGACGGGCAGCTGGCGCGCGCGGTCCCCATGGACGCCCTGGTCTCGTTGCTGACCCAGGTGGTCCCCGGCTCCTGGGTGCAGCGCTGCTTCCTGGGCGGCGCCCTGCTGGCCGGGTCCGTCGGCGCCGGCAGGCTGTCCTCGGAGGTCCTGGGACAGACCGCGTGGTACGCCCGGGCCGCGGGCCTCACGGTCTTCGTCTGGAACCCGTGGGTGCACGAGCGGCTGCTGATGGGTCAGTGGGCGATCCTCGCCGGCTACCTGCTGCTGCCCTGGGTCGCCGTCGCGGCACTCCGGTTCCGCCGGGACCTGCGGGACGGGCTCCCGTGGCTCGCCGTCGCCCTGGTGCTGTCCGCGGTGTGCAGCCCGTCGAGCGGGTTGATGGCGGTGCTCACCGCCGTGGTGCTCGGCGTCCGGCGCCGGCGCGGCCACGTCGCGGTCCTCGCGGCGCTCGCCGTCGTGGCCAACCTGCCCTGGGTGGTGCCCTCGCTGCTGGCGGACACGGACACCGTCACCGTGGACGGCGTCTTCGGGACCTTCGCGCCCCGCGCCGAGTCGGCCGCCGGGGTCTGGGCGAGCCTGTTCTCGCTGGGCGGCACCTGGAAGTCGGCGATCGTCCCGGACGAGCGGACCAGCGTGGTCGTGGTCCTGCTGAGCTGCCTGGTCACCCTGGCCGCACTCGCTGGCGCGCGGGCGGCGTACCTCCGAGCCCCGGGTGCGGGGATCGAGCGGCTGGTGGCCCTGGCGGCCGTGTCGTTCGTGCTGGCCGCGGTCCCCGTCGTCCCCGGCGGGGCCAGCCTGCTCGAGTCCCTGGGAGAGCGCGTGCCGGGCGTGGCGGTCCTCCGGGACACGCAGCGCTACCTGGCGCCCGCGGCGCTCCTCCTGGTGCCGGGCATCGCGGCCGCGGTGACCTGGGTGCGCGGTCGGGTCCGCCCGGGACGGGAGGCGGTCTGGGGGGTGGTCGGGCTCCTGGTGGTGGCGCCGGTCCTGCTGCTCCCGAGCCTCGCCTGGGGTGGGTTCGGCACCCTGCAGCGTTCCTCCTACCCGGAGGAGTGGGAGCAGGTCGCGACGCTGCTCGAGGAGGCCGGCCCGGGCCGCAGCATCGTGCTCCCCTGGCGGGGGAGCTACCGAGGCTTCGACTGGAACGACCGGCGCGCGGTGCTGGACCCGGCGCCGCGCTTCTTCCCGGGGGAGGTGCTCGTCGACGACCGGACGTTCGTCGACGACGCCGTCGTCCCGTCCGAGGACCCGCGGGTGCGCGAGGTGACCACGGCTCTCGCCGGTCCCGACCCGGCCGCCGCCCTCCGAGCCGCCGGCGTGCGGTGGGTGATCGTCGAGAAGGGGATGCCTGCCGGCGCGGTGCCCGCAGGGGCGAGCGTGCACGACGGACCGGGGCTGTCCGTCGTGGACCTCGGGGAGCCCTCGCGCCTCCCCGCGGACCCCCGGGTGCCGGTGGGCGTGCTGCTCGCGAACGCAGCCATGATCCTGTTGCTAATTGGCGTGTTTGCCGACATACTCCGGCGTCGGATGTAAGAGTTCTCACCAAGAGGGCTCACCGCTGAGCGTTCTGGGGAGGAACCCAGCATGAATTTCATCATCTCTGCCCTTGTGGGTGGCGTGGTCGCAGGCGTGGCGCTCGTCGGAGGAGTCCAGGCCTACCAGGGCGGGGACCCGGAGCCGGTCTCCGACGAGGTCCTGTACTCCTACTCCGACCAGTAGTCGTCGGGACAGCTCAGACCTCGGGCCTCGCCCGGACCGGTTCGTACCCGGTCCCGGACGAGGCCCTTGCCGACCGGGGGGATCCATGCTTCAGCTGGTGATTCCGGCCTTCAACGAGGAGGCCCGACTGCCGCGCACCCTGCGTGCGCTGGCCAGGCACGTCGCGTCCTGCCAGGACGTGACCGGTCGCGTCGAGGTCATCGTCGTCGACAACGCGAGCACGGACGCGACCCGTGAGGTCGCGCTCGCCGCGGACTCGCCCGCCATGCCGGTGCGCGTCGTCACCTGCGTGGTGCCGGGCAAGGGCGCCGCAGTGCGGGCCGGGATCGCCGCGACGACCGCGGACGTCATCGGCTTCATGGACGCTGACGGTGCCACCCAGATGGAGGCCATCGACGAGGCGTGGCGCCGGCTGGCGCTCGGTGCCGACGTCGCCATCGGGTCCCGGGCGGTCGCGGGCAGCGACACCGCGTCCCGGCACAGCTGGGTCCGGGACCGTGGTGCCCGTGCCTACCGCGCGTGCACGGCCCGGCTCGTGCCCGGTGTCGCCGACACGCAGTGCGGGTTCAAGCTGGTCCGCGGCGACCTGGGTCGCGCGGTCTTCGCCGAGCTGCGCTCGCACGGCTTCTCCTTCGACGTGGAGCTGCTGGCCCGGCTCCAGCGGCGCGGCGCCCGCATCGACGAGTTCCCCGTCGTCTGGGTCGACGTGCCGGGGTCGACCTTCGACCCGGTCCGGCACGGCGCCCAGTCGTTCGCCGGCCTGGCCGTCATCGGGTGGCGGCTGCGTTCGCGCAGCGCGACAGTCGTGACCCCCGCGTTCACGCCTCTGCCGACGATCCCGTCGGCTGCCGCGGCCGTCGCGGCCGACGGCTAGTCCGTGGCGGGACCCTCCGGGACCCTGCGCGGCACCACGGCCGTCGTGGTCAACTGGCGCGACCTCGAGCACTCCTCGGCAGGTGGGTCGGAGCACTACGCGTGGGAGTTCGCGAAGGCCCTCCGGGACGGGGGTGCCGACGTCGAGTTCCTCACCGCGCGTGACCACGGCCAGACCCGGTCCGACGTCCGCGACGGCATCCGGATCCGGCGGGGTGGCGGGGTCCTGACGTTCTACGTCCGGGCGGGGCTGCGCCTGCTGCGACGCCGTCGCCGGCTCGACGTGGTGATCGACCCGGCGTGCGGGATCCCGACGTTCTCGCCGCTGTTCGTCCGGCGCCGGACGGTCGTGGTGATGCCCGTGCACCACGTGCACCAGGACCAGTTCGCGACCTACTTCCCGGCCCCTGTGGCGAAGGTCGGCCAGCTCCTCGAGCGGGTGGCCATGCCCCGGGTCTACCGGCGGCGGCGCACGGTCGCGGTGTCGGAGTCGACCCGCGCCGAGATGGTGCGCCGGCTGCGGTGGGCGGGCGCGGTCGACATCCTCCCCAACGGCTCGGCGGTGCCGGACGCCGCCAGCTTCGCGCCCGGGGACAAGGACCCGGACCGGCTGGTGGCGCTGGGGCGGCTGGTCCCGCACAAGCGGGTCGAGCTGGTGCTGCACGCCGTCCGGGCGCTGCTCCCGGCCCGCCCGGGACTGCACCTGGACGTCTGTGGCAAGGGGCCCGACGAGGGGCGGCTGCGGCAGCTGGCCGTCGAGCTGGGCATCGCCGACCGCGTCACCTTCCACGGGTTCGTCGACGAGGACCGGAAGTGGGACCTGCTCCGGCGCGCGTCGCTGCACGTGTGCGCCTCGGACAGCGAGGGCTGGGGCCAGGTGGTGATCGAGGCCGCCGGGGCCGGCGTCCCCACGGTCGCCCGCGCCGTGCCCGGCCTGCGGGACTCGGTCCGCGACGGGCGCACCGGGTGGCTCGTTCCCGACGACGACGACCTGGAGGTGGTGGGAAGTCGCCTGACCGAGCAGGTGCGCGCGGCCCTCCAGGAGCTGGACGCTCCGGCGGCCCGGGCCCGGACGTTCGAGGAGTGCCAGCGCTGGGCGGCCGGGTTCACCTGGGCGCGCATGCGCGAGCGGGCCCGCGCCGTGGTCGAGGAGGAGCTCGCCCGCTCGCGCTAGGACCCGCAGGTCCTGGTCACGGGGCCAGGGCTCGCACGACGTCGTCGAGCAGGAGCTGCAGCGCGGTGGCGTCCCAGTCGGCCGCCCGGGCGCGCAGGCCCAGGGTGGTCACCCCGTCCCGGCCCACCGCGCCCAGCGAGAGGCCGGTGCCGCCCACGGTGACGGGGTGGAAGGCCAGCCCGGCGACCTCCGGGGCCGACACCTCGCCGAGGTGGGAGACGAGCAGCGTCGAGCCCAGCCGGGGCGCGAGGAGACGGAGGGCCGCCTCGAGCAGCCGGGAGGAGGCCGCTCCCCGGGCCGCCGGCGGTGGCTGCGTGGGAGCCTGGCGCACCAGCTGCTCGATCTCCGGGAGGCTGCGGCCCTCGAGGTCGCGCAGCCGCAGCAGCTGGCTGCGGTCGGCGATCGCGCGTGCGCCGTCGGCGGGGCGTCCCGCGCCGATCGCCACCGCGACGTGGCGGCTGGGCCGGCCGTGCCGGGCGTTGTGGGCGACGACGGCCGAGACCCCGGCGTGGACCAGCTCGGCGGTCCGGACTGTCCGCTCCGTGGTCTGCTGGACCAGCACGTCCCCCTCCGCGGAGGGCGCACCGGGAGCGACGACCCGGGCCGGCGGACGGAGCGCGACCTCCGCGAGACGGCGGGCGGCCACCGCGGAGAAGGACCCCTCGCGGGGACGGTCCGCCACGCCGCGTGCCGTCGAGCTGACCGGGCCGCCGGTGACCGCGGCCAGGACTGCGAGCAGGCCCAGCCCGTCCACGTAGGAGTGGTGCGCCGACACGACGACCTCGGACCCGGCGACCCCGAGCACGACGGGGGCGCGGTCCCGGCCCGCCAGCAGGACACGCAGCGCCTCCGGGTCGTCGTGGGCGACGACCTCGGGGACGCCCGGCCACGCCTGGTCGTCGAACAACCGGCTCAGCGTCGCGTGCAGATCCGCTGCCTGCCGGGGCGTCCGGAGCCGGGCGCTGAGCAGGATGCGCCACGGCGCGCTCGGGTCGGCGACCCACGCAGGCGGGCCGGCGTCACCTGCGGGACCGGTCACGACGGCCTCAGGGCTTCACGGCCCGGAGCACCAGGCTGATCCCGGGCAGCCGCTGGATCGGCAGCACGCGCTCGGCGGCCACGGCGACGCGCAGTCCCGCGTTGACCACCGGGTGGACGTGCTCCATCTCGCTCTCGGAGGTGTTGTGGCGTCGGCGGGCGCGGGCGACGGGTCGCAGCAGGATGTTCCACGACGCCACGTCGACGACCTCGAGCCCCACGCTCTCGACGAGGGCCACCAGCTCGGGCCGCTCGTAGCGGCGCACGTGGCCGAGGGCGACGTCGTGCCCGCTCCACAGGTCCATCCCGCTGGGGACCGCCACCAGGGCTCGGCCACCGCGCCGGAGCACGCGGGCGGTCTCCCGCGCCACGGCACCGTCGTCCTCGATGTGCTCCCACATGTCGGTGGACATGACCAGGTCCATCGACTCGTCGGCGAACGGCAGCAGGCGGGCGTCGCCGCGCACGACCTGGAGGCCGCGCCCCGCCGCGATGCCGGCGGCGGCGGGGGAGTGCTCGAGCCCGGTGACGTCCCACCCGAGGTCCTGCAGGACCCGGGTGTTCCCGCCGCCGCCGCAGCCCACGTCGAGCGCCCGGCCGGGGACGAGGGGCCGCACCAGGCGCCGTACGAGGGCCCGCCGCTCGGCGTACCACCAGTGCCGTTGCTCCAGCGACGCCGACTTCCTGATCTCCTGCTCGTCCACGAGGCGGCACCCTACTGTCCGACCGTCCGGAGCATCCGCACGATCCGCCAGGGGGCGCGGGTTCTCCGACTATTCGGCCGACTTTTCCCAGTTCACGTAGATGGGGCAATCATGCTGCTAATGTGCGCGCCGGGGCTGGGTGACGAGTGCCACTCAGCGAGAGTAAGAGGGAGTTTTCATGCGTCGCGTGGTTCCAGCAGTACTGGTGGGTGTGGGGGTCTTCCTCCTCGTGGCTGCAGCCCTCTTGAAGTTCTATGCCTACCCGGCACTCGCAGTCGCGCCGATCGACCAGGACAGCGTCACGAACCTGTCGGCCGAGGACGCCATCATCTTCGAGACCGACCCGAACTTCCTGCGCGAGGTCGTGACCGACCTGTCGGTCGTGAACACCACGCGCGGTGACGTCGAGGCGAGCCAGGAGGCCAGCGACGAGGAGGGCGAGGAGGTCCGAGTCTGGGCCGGCACGCAGACCATCACCTCCGACGACGGCGCCATCCGCTCGCAGAGCCGCGACCGGGCCGCGTTCGACGCCCACACCGGCGAGGCGGTGGACTGCTGCGGCGGCTTCTCCGAGAGCGAGGAGGACGTCCGTGTCGAGGTCCAGCGCGAGGGACTGATCTACAAGTTCCCCTTCGGCACCGAGAAGGAGACCTACGACTGGTGGGACAACACCGCGGCGACCACGGTGCCCGCCGAGTTCGTCGAGGAGACCGACATCGACGGCCTCACGGTCTACAAGTTCGAGTCCGTGGTCCCGGCCGGCGTCGTGGGCACCCGTGAGGTCCCCGGCGTGATCGTGGACGAGCCGGACGAGGAGAACGTCGAGGCCGACGTGTCCTACGCCAACAAGCGCACGTTCTGGGTCGAGCCCGTCACCGGCGCGATCATCGACCGCACCGAGGAGCAGCGCAGCATCCTCGAGATCGACGGCGAGGAGCGCGCCATCACCACCGAGGCCAACCTCAGCTACACCGACGAGCAGGTCCTCGAGAACGTCGAGGAGTACGAGTCGAAGGCCTCGCTCCTCGGGATGGTCAACGGGCTGTTCCCGCTGGTCGCGCTGATCCTCGGGCTGGTGCTCATCGGTCTCGGCCTGTTCCTGGGTCGGCGGGACACCGGCGGCTCCGCACACGCAGGCGGCAGGTCCGTCACGCCGCGCAAGGACGTCTCCAAGGTCTGAGGACCGCGCAAGCGACATCAGTGGGGCGGGACCCGGAGGGGTCCCGCCCCACTGTCGCGTTCTCAGCGCAGGTCGGCGCCGAGGATCGCGGTGCCGGGAGTCAGCCGTCCGCGGACGGCTGACCAGCCGCCCCACACCCGCTCGTGGCCCTCGGGCCACTCCGGCTCGACCAGCGTGGTGAGCGCGAAGCCGGCCGCCGCGAGCAGCGACACCCAGTCGCCGAGGGTGCGGTGGTGCTCGACGTAGGAGACCTCCCCGGTGGCGTCGTCGACCTCGACGTACGGCGTGCGGTCCCAGTAGGACTGCGTCGCGACCAGACCCGCGTCGGTGGGGTCGTCGGCGAACATCCACCGCGTCGGGTGCGTGATCGAGAACGCGAACCGGCCGCCGGGGCGCAGCACCCGCGCGGTCTCGGCGACCGCGACGTCGACGTCCCGCACGAACTGCAGGGCGCCGAAGGAGGAGAAGACGACGTCGAAGGTGGCGTCGGCGAACGGCAGCGCGGTGGCGGTGCCGAGCACGGAGGGGACCGCGACGCCGGTGTCGGCGTCCAGGCGCCGGGAGTGCTGGAGCTGCCGGTAGGAGAGGTCGAGCCCGATGGCGCGTCCGCCCCGGGTGCGCACCCAGCGCGAGCACTGGCCGGCCCCGGAGCCGACCTCGAGGACGTCGCGGTCGGTCAGCACGCCGAGCACGCCGGCCTCGGCCTCGGTCAGGCCCTCGGGCCCCCACACGAAGCCCGCGTCGCCGAGGAACTCGCCGTGGGTGGCCTGGTACTCGTCGGCGTACCGGTCCCAGTCGGGGCCGTTGGCCCGCCGCGACTCCGCCTCGCTCACCGCGCGCCGCTCCGCGCGGAACGGCGGGAGGTCGGGGTGGTGCCGGGAGTCGGGGGCGGAGGGGTTGCCGCTCACGGCTCGACGACCGCGGCCGGGCGTTGCCCGCCGGCGAGCTCGGGTGGGTGCATGGGAAAACGGTAGTCCGCCTCGTGGCAGCATCGCGCCGTGGACCTTGCCGCCGCCTCCCTCTCGCCGCTCCCCGGGGGCTGGTCCGGCCAGATGTTCCTGGCCGAGGTCGCGGGGGAGCGCTCCGTCGTCCGGGTGTACGGTGGTCCGGGTGGTGGGCCGGGCGGTGGACAGCGCCGCGGGGCCGATGCCGAGGTCGACGCGTCCCTGCTGCGGCTGGTGCGCGGGCTGGTGCCGGTGCCGGACGTGCTGGAGCTCAAGCGCGCCGACGCCGCGACCGGGATGCCCGCGCTGCTGGTCACCTCCTACCTGCCCGGGGTCCGCGGCGACCTGCTGCTGCCCGACCTCGACGAGGCGGGCCGGCGCACCCTCGGACGGCACCTCGGCGTCCTGGTCGCCGACCTCGGCGGCATGCCGCAGCTCGAGGCGGGCCCGTTCGTGGACGCGACGCTGCGCGTCGGCCGCTGGGAGGGGTACGCCGACGGCCTGGCCGAGCTGGTGGGCGCCGCACCGCTCGACCACCTGAGCCCGGTGGAGAGGGAGGGCCTGGCCGCCGTGGCCGAGGAAGTGCAGGCCCTGCTCGACACGGTGACCCGCCGGGTGCTGGTGCACGGCGACCTGAGCCCGGGGAACCTGCTCGTCGACCCCGCGACCCTGGCCGTCACCGGGCTCGTCGACTGGGAGCTCGCCCACGCCGGCCACCCCTTCGCCGACCTGGGCAGCCTGCTCCGGTTCGAGCGCGACCCGGCGTTCACTGCCGCCGTCCTGGAGGCGTACGCCGAGCGCCGCGGCACCCCGCCGGACCGGGCCCTGGCGCTGGCGCGCGCCGCCGACCTGTGGGCGCTGGTGGACCTCGCGGGCCGGCGGGATCGCGACCCGGTGGCGGCCCGCGCGGACCGGCTGCTGCGCGTCGTCGCGCGCTCCCGCGACGCGGCCGCGTGGGACCCTGACGTCTGAGCGCGGCCCCGGGTGTGCTGTGACCTGCGTCGCCGGTTGGACGGCGGTGAACGCACCGGCGTACTCTTGGAGATCGCGCCAGAGGTCTGCCTGCGTCCCGGACGGAGCGGACGCTCGCTCGCTATCAGCACCGCTCCCGTTCTCGGGGTCGGAGCACGTCGACATCGGTAGTGAAACCGGCCTTCGCGCGCGTGCTTCCCGACATTCTGCCCACCAAAGGTCTCATTCCCTTATGACGAGCACCATCTCGATTCTTCCCGATTACGACGCGCCCCAGGTCGCGATCAACGACATCGGTTCTGAAGAAGACTTCCTGGCCGCCATCGACGCGACGATCAAGTACTTCAACGACGGCGACATCGTCGCCGGCACGATCGTCAAGGTCGACCGCGACGAGGTCCTCCTCGACATCGGCTACAAGACCGAGGGCGTCATCCCCTCGCGCGAGCTGTCGATCAAGCACGACGTCGACCCGTCCGAGGTTGTCTCGGTCGGCGACGAGGTCGAGGCCCTGGTCCTCCAGAAGGAGGACAAGGAAGGCCGCCTGATCCTGTCCAAGAAGCGCGCCCAGTACGAGCGCGCCTGGGGCACCATCGAGCAGGTCAAGGAAGAGGACGGCGTCGTCGAGGGCACCGTCATCGAGGTCGTCAAGGGCGGCCTGATCCTGGACATCGGCCTGCGCGGCTTCCTGCCCGCCTCGCTGGTGGAGATGCGCCGCGTCCGCGACCTGCAGCCGTACGTCGGCCAGACGCTCGAGGCGAAGATCATCGAGCTCGACAAGAACCGCAACAACGTGGTCCTCTCGCGCCGTGCCTGGCTCGAGCAGACCCAGTCCGAGGTTCGCCACGGCTTCCTGACCCAGCTCCAGAAGGGCCAGATCCGCAAGGGCGTCGTGTCCTCGATCGTCAACTTCGGTGCGTTCGTGGACCTCGGCGGCGTCGACGGCCTCGTGCACGTCTCGGAGCTGTCCTGGAAGCACATCGACCACCCGTCCGAGGTCGTCGCGGTCGGCGACGAGGTCACCGTCGAGGTGCTCGACGTCGACATGGACCGCGAGCGTGTCTCCCTGTCGCTGAAGGCGACCCAGGAGGACCCGTGGCAGCACTTCGCCCGGACCCACCAGATCGGTCAGATCGTGCCCGGCAAGGTCACCAAGCTGGTGCCCTTCGGTTCGTTCGTCCGTGTCGAGGAGGGCATCGAGGGCCTGGTGCACATCTCCGAGCTGGCCGAGCGCCACGTGGAGATCCCCGAGCAGGTCGTCCAGGTCAACGACGACGTCATGGTCAAGATCATCGACATCGACCTCGAGCGTCGCCGGATCTCGCTGTCGCTCAAGCAGGCCAACGAGACCGCCGCCGCGGCCGAGGTCGAGGACTTCGACCCGACGCTCTACGGCATGACCGCGACCTACGACGAGCAGGGCAACTACGTCTACCCCGACGGCTTCGACCCCGACACGGGCGAGTGGCTCGAGGGCTTCGAGGAGCAGCGCGCGGTCTGGGAGGAGCAGTACGCCAAGGCGCACGCTCGCTGGGAGGCGCACGTCAAGCAGCAGGCCGAGGCCAAGCAGGCCGAGGTCGAGGCCGGCGAGGCCACGTCGTACTCCAGCGGCGGCGGCAGCACCGAGGCGACCGAGGACGGCGACGGCAGCGGCGCTGCCGAGGGCGGCTCGCTCGCCTCTGACGAGGCGCTGCAGGCGCTCCGCGAGAAGCTCACCGGCGGCGCCAGCTGATCCGGTAGCACCCCGCACGACGACGAAGGCCCGGTCACCTCACGGTGACCGGGCCTTCGGGCTGTCCGGGGTCGTGCGTCGGGGGCCGGTCATCCGAGGCCCGGGGCGTGGAACTGCGGGTCGTCACGGTGGGAGACCGGGGGACGGGTCGTCCCCAGGCCGTCGCGGAGCACGGTGCGGACGGTCAGGTACGCCAGGACCGCCGCCAGGGCGAGGAGCAGGAAGAAGAAGGTCATGGCAGGATCATGCGCTTCGTCGTGATGCTGCCACAGTGGCAGGAAAGTCATGTTGCACCGATTTCCTGCCAGATCTGTGGCACCATGGCCGGGTGCTGAAGAACGTCGCGGCCCTCGTCTACGACGGCGTCGCCCCCTTCGAGCTCGGCGTCCTCTGCGAGGCGTTCGGGATCGACCGCTCCGACGAGGGCATCCCCGGGCTGGAGTTCGCGGTCTGCGGCCCCGAGACCGGCGCGGTCCCCACCTCGATGGGCTTCTCGATCAACGTCGAGGAGGGGCTGGAGCGGGTCGCCGCGGCCGACCTGGTCGCCGTGCCGGCCATGCCGCGCAACGGGGTCACCCCCGCGAGCGTCATCGAGGCGCTGCGCGCGGCGTACGACCGGGGGGCGCGGATCCTCTCGGTCTGCTCCGGCGCCTTCGTGCTGGGGGAGGCCGGGCTGCTCGACGGGCGCGAGTGCACGACGCACTGGCGCTACACCCACGAGCTCGCGACCCGCTTCCCGCTGGCGCGGGTGGTGCCCGAGGTGCTCTACGTCGACAGCGGGCGGGTGATCACCAGCGCCGGCACGGCCGCCGGCATCGACGCCGCGCTGCACCTGTGGCGCCAGGAGTACGGCGCGGGGGTGGCCAGCGCGATCGCGCGCCGGATGGTGGTCCCGCCGCAGCGCGACGGCGGCCAGGCCCAGTACATCGCCCGCCCCGTGCCGGACTGCGACGGCGAGACCTTCGGCGCGCTCCAGCAGTGGATCGTCGCGAACCTCGACCAGGACCTCGACGTCGAGACCCTCGCCCGGCGCGCGGTGATGTCGCCGCGCACCTTCGCCCGGCGCTTCCGCGACGAGGTCGGCGCCACGCCGCACGTCTGGGTGACCACGCAGCGGGTGCTCCGCGCCGAGCAGCTGCTCGAGCAGACCGACCGCCCGATCGAGCGGATCGCCGGCGACGTCGGCTTCGGCAACGCGGCGACCCTGCGGCACCACTTCGCCCGGGTGCGGGGGGTCAGCCCGCAGCAGTACCGCCGGGCGTTCTCGGCATGACCGGCGGCGGGGGCGCGCGGCGGGCAGCGCACGCGCTGGCCGCCACGGTGCTCGCCGCCACCGGGCTGGCGTACGTCGCGCCGCCCCTCGCCTCGGCCGCCACCTCGCAGCCGCCGCCCGAGCCGGTGCGGGTGCTCCTCGTCGGCGACTCGGTGACCCAGGGCTCCGCGGGGGACTGGACCTGGCGCTACCGGCTCTGGCAGCACCTCGAGAGCGTCGGGGCCGGCGTCGACCTGGTCGGACCCCGGACGGACCTCTACGACAACGTCGCGGACCAGCACGGGTCGACCGCCTACGCCGACCCCGGCTTCGACCGTGACCACGCGGCCCGGTGGGGGATGCTGCTGCGCGAGCCGGACGTCCCCCTGGGCGAGCTGGTGGAGACCTACCGCCCCGACGTGGTGGTCGAGGCGCGCGGCCTCAACGACTTCGTCTGGGTCGGTGCGTCGGCGCCGGAGACGCTGGACCTGGTCGAGGACGAGGTCGCGGAGGCGCGGGCCGTCGACCCCGACGTCGACGTGGTCCTGACCCGGCTGCCGCAGACCTGGTACGACGAGAGCGCCGGCGGGGCGATCACCGCCTACAACGCCGGGCTCGGCGACCTCGCGGCCGACCTGGACACGCCGCAGTCGCGGGTGGTGGCCACGGCGACGGGGAGCGGCTTCGTGCAGGGTGAGGACACCTGGGACCCGGCACACCTCTCGGCGCAGGGCGAGGTCACGATGGCCGCCGCGGTGGCCGACGCCCTCGCGGCCGTGGAGGTGGGGGCGCCGTACCCCCGCCCGCTCCCGGTGGTCCGCAACGGGCACTGGACCCCCGCCAGCCTGAGCGCGACCGCGGGCGACGGGGTCGCGCGGCTCCGGTGGACCTCCGGGCCGGGGGTCGCGCGCGAGTGGGTCTGGGTCCGCGACCTCACCGCCCGGCGGGAGTGGACCCGGCTGTCGGCGCCGGTGCCGGGACCGGCGTGGACCGCCGGGGGACTGGTCGACGGGCACACCTACGCGTTCCGGCTCCAGGGGCTGAAGGGATCCATCGCGGCGGACCGCTACTCGAACACCGTGCGGATGGCCCCGGTGCCGCCCGTGCCGGAGGCGCCAGCGCGGCTGCGCGCGGCGCTGGGCAAGCGGTCGGTCCGGCTGTCGTGGGGCCCGGCGCGGCACGCCACGTCGTACGCCGTGTGGCACCGGGAGCGCGCAGGGTGGCGGCGGGTGGCCGGCACCGGTCGCCACGCGGTCACGCTGCCCCGGCCCGGCCGGGGCGTCCACCGGTGGCGGGTGCGCGCCTGGCACGACCGGGTCGCCGGGCCGTGGTCGAGGACCGTGCGGGTGCGGGTGCGCTGAGCGGCCGGCTCAGCGCGGCAGGTCGCCGCGCAGCACCTTGCCGGTGAGGGTGCGCGGCAGCTCCTCGAGGAAGGACCAGGCCTTGGGCCGCTTCGGCGGGGCGAGCCGCTCGCGCACGAACGCCCGCAGCTCGGCCTCGGCGGCGGTCCCGACGACGGCGGCGCAGACCCGCTGCCCCCACTGCGGGTCGGGCACGCCGTACACCGCGACGTCGGCGACGCCGGGGTGCTCGAGCAGCGTCTGCTCCACCTCGAGCGGGTAGACGTTGACGCCGCCGCTGATCACCAGGTCCTCGCGCCGCCCGTCGAGGTAGAGGTAGCCGTCGTCGTCGAGGCGGCCCAGGTCGCCGACCGTGAACCGGTCGCCCCGCCAGGCAGCCGCGGTCTTCTCGGGGTCCCCGTAGTAGGTGAACCGCGCGTGCTCCGGCACCGCGCACCAGATGGTGCCGTCGTCGTCGACCTCCAGCCGCCGTCCCGGGCGGGCCCGCCCGACGGTTCCGGGCCGGTCCAGCTGCTCCTCGCTGCGGCAGGCGGTGAACTGGCCCTCGGTGGAGCCGTAGAACTCCCAGGTGGTGCGGTCGGGGAAGAGGTCGACGAGCCGGCGCTTCACGGCGGCGGGACACGGCGCGCCGGCGTGCGCGACCAGACGGAACGAGGAGAGGTCCGGGACGCCGACCTCGTCCCAGTGGTCGAAGAGCCGCTGCAGGTGGGTCGGCACCACGAACATGCTGGTCGGCCGCTCCCGCCGGATCGTCTCGGTCAGCAGCGCGGCGTCGAACGGCCCGGGGACCACGACCCGGCCGCCGGCCAGCGCCGTGCCCATGGCGAAGCGCAGCGGCGCCGAGTGGTACAGCGGGCTCACCACGAGGTTCACGTCGTCGGCGGCGAACCCCCACAGGTCGCGCTCCTCGGCCACGAGCGCCCGCGCCCGGTCCTCGGGCAGCACGCCGCTGAAGACGCCCTTGGGCGTGCCGGTCGTGCCGCTCGTGCAGTGCATCGGCCGGCCGCGCGGCAGCGCCCGGCGCAGGACCGGGTCCACGAGCGCGGCCAGCGCCGCGTCGTCCTCGACGACCAGGTCGGGCCGGAGCGGACCGAGCACCCGCGCGCGCTCGTACGCCGTGAGCCGCGGGTCGAGCGGGATGGGGAAGACGCCGGCGGCGAGCAGCGACAGGACGGCGTCGAGGTACGCCGGGCCGGCCGGCGCCAGCAGCGCGACCCGCGAGCCCTCCGCGAGCGCGGTCACGAGGCGGCCCCCGGCTGGTCCCGCTCCGCCTCGGCGCGGATCGCGCGGAGCATCTGCCGGACCGCGAGGACGTGTCCGCCGGTCCCGAGGAGGAGCGCCCGGTAGGCGCGTCCCTGGACTCCC